>NZ_JBNDKI010000029.1:0-59348 GCF_050435445.1 Luteibacter sp. 621
TTCCTACGGCCACGACCTCGGCTCGAGCCTGTCGTTCGTTGTGGTCCTCTGTAGGGGTTTGGGGGGCCCCCCCCCCCGGGCGCGCCCCCCCCCCGCCCCCCCCCCCCCCCCCCCCCCCCCCCCCCCCGCCCGCCCCCCCCCCCCCCCCCCCCGCGGCGGCCCGCGCGCCCCCCCCCCCCCCCCCCCCCCCGCTCCTACAGCGGCCCCGTCCGACACGAGGGCATAAAAAAACCTCCCCGTTGCCGGGGAGGTTTTTTTTCAGTGCCTGTTCGCGTAGGCGATCAGAACTGGTACTTGGCCGACAGGCTGAGCAGGTTGCCCTTGTCGTCGTTCTCGCCGACCAGGGTATCAGCCGTCGCGCTCTCGACGCCGTTCATGTGCGCCTTGTTCACGAAGATGTGAGCGTAGCCGGCGTTGATCTCGAACTTCTCCGACACCTTGTAGCCCATACCGAAGGCGAGCCACTTGCGGGTCGAATCCGGCACGCGCGGGGAGCGGGTGTCGGCGTAGGTCGGGGTGGTGTCAACAGCGACACCGCCACGCAGGGTGAACTTGTCGTTGACGTAGTACTCGCCACCGACCGACACGAACCACGTGTTGCGCCAGTCGTAGACTTCCGTCGTCGACGGCTGGTTCGGGTTGGAGTAGTTCACCGTGAGGTTCTTGAACGAATCCCACTTGGTCCACGACGCATCGATACCGAAGCCGAACTTCTGGTCCTGGTGCCAGAAGCTGGCCGTGGCCACGGCCGGGGTTTCGAAGCCGGCGGTGCCGTCGGTGTGCGTGAACGGCGGCTGGCCCTGGAACAGGCTGGAGATAGCCGGGTTGGAGAGCAGCCCGCTGACATTGGCCGGCACGGTGAAGTTACCGGTGCCTTCCAGGTGGTGCTTGATGGCGCTGCGGTAGTTCAGCGCGATGCGATCCTGCGCGGTGAGCTTCCACAGGCCGCCGAGCTGCCAGCCGTAGGCCCAGTCGTCACCCTTGATCTTGGCGATGCCATCGGTGCCACGCGGCACGACGGCGTTGATGAGGCCGGCGTACTGGGCGGCAGCCTGCACCGGGATGGCACCGGCAGCGATACCCTGCTGCAGCACGCCCAGGGCGGCGCTGTTGTAGTTGACGGCGCTGGTGAGCTCAGCGGTCGTCTTCTGCGCGATGAAGCTGGCGCCGATCGCGAAATCATCGGTCACGTCGAACGAGGCCGACAGCGTGGCGTCGTACGACTTGAAGTCGGACTTGATGGCGTTGTAACGGCCCTTCCAGTCGGCGTCGTAATCGGTCTTGAAGCCGAACGGGGCGGTCAGGCCCAGGCCGATGTGCCAGCGGTCGCTGACCTTCGAAGCGATGTAGAACGCCGGCACCGGGATGGTGGTGCCTGCATCGCCGCCGTTGCCGCCAGAGATCGGGCGACCCTGGGCATCGGTGGCGGTGCCGTGGAACTTGGTGCTGAAGTTGATGCCGGTCACGTCGGCCTGGAAGGTGTTGCCTTCCAGCATGGACATGGCGGCCGGGTTGTTCACGATGACCGAGGCATCGTCACCCGCGGCAGCCGAGCCGGCGAACGCGCGGCCAAGCGCCTTGGCGCTGTTTTCCTTCAGCTGGAACGCGCTGGCGTGGGCGGCCTGCGGAGCCACGATCGCGCCGGCAATGGCCAGCGAGAGGGCCGCGATGGCCAGCGGGCGGGTGTGAAGATTCTTCTGCATGCGGAGCGGCTCCTGCTTATTGTTCTGACGGGGATCGAACGGGGCGGAAAACGCAAAACTTAGCCGTTTTCATACGCGCGTTTAACAATCTGGGGTCGAACTCTGGACGAGTTGACGAAGTTTTTGCAAGTGCAGGTGCAACAAACCTGAAACAGGCCACAGATTGAGCCCTCGGTGACGCGCCCGATCCGGTAGACTGGACCACCACGCCGCCGCGAGACCTGCCGTCATGCACTGCTACGTCTACGCCAGCCTGCGCAAACCCGACACTTACGTATGGCTCTCCCGCCGGGAGGGCTTCGATGTGCTCCCTGAACCGCTCGTGCTCCTGCTCGGCGAAATGCGCTTCGTGCTTGAGGTGGAACTGACGCCCCAGCGCAAGCTGCCGAACGAGGACACTGAGAAAGTCCTCGCTTCGCTGGCCGGCCAGGGCTGGCACCTGCAGGCTCCGCCGAACGAAACACTCAGCGTGTGCAACCAGCCCAACCTGAATCGCGAGATCGACCCCGACGCATCGCTCGTCCGGGCCTGATCCGGCCGAAAGCGCGCATGCGGGAAACGTCGAACCCGGGTTAACGCGGGGTTACCGCGCAACCCGGGCGCGGTCCGTATACTCGCGCGCATGGCCAATCCCAAACGACGTCGACCGCCGCTGATCAAGGCGCTGCCCTGGTTCCTGCCCGCCCTTGCCGCTGTCGCGTGTGCTGGCCTTACCGCCTCACCGCTTGCCCTGATTCCGCTGCTGCTCGCCAATGCGCTGGGTATGGCTGCCGTGTGCCACGCCATCGGCTTCGACCCGGAGCCAACGTACCTGCGAACCGCCCTCCGCCGCGGCTCGGCGTACGTGGTGATGTTCACGATCTACACCTTCGTGGTGTTCGTGCTGGTGGCCTGGCCGCTGCTCAAGCTTACCCAGGCACCCAGTCTGGGTGCCGCGCTGCTCCTGGCTGCCTCGCTGGTGGTCGCCTTTGGCGTGCTGTGGCGCATGTGGCCCGCGTTCGGCCTGGTGTACCTGTGGGATGACGCCTACCCGGAGAGCAGCGGCGACGGCTCGTGGATTTTCACGGCCATGGCCCGCTCCTTGAGCTTTGGCCGCCACCTGTCCGCCGAAGAGCGGTTCTTCACCCACTTTCTGCCCGCGGCCCTCGGCCTCCTCGTGCTGGCGTTCTGCGCGGTCGCGCTTTCCGGGCTGTATGGCGTGTTCCCCTCCGAGATGCGCATCGCCGCACTCGCGCTGTATGGCGTGGTCGTGCTGCCCGCGTGCTCCCTGCTCATCGCCAACCGCACGCTGCGTGCCCTGTTGTGCGATCGCCGCGGCCATATCCGCACGGCGCGCGCCGACACCCGCCGTGAGCCCGCGCTGAGCGATGCACACCGGGTCCCCACGCCGACGCCCATCCCCGCGCTTTCCACGGAAGAGCAGCAACCCGAGATCCGCGATGGCGCCCTGCTGACCGCCATCCGGGCCGCCGACGTTGCGCGTGCCGTCGCGCTGGTCGAAGCCGGCGCCAACCCGAACACGCAGGCCGAGCCCGGCGATCGTGACCAACGCCCCGTGCTGACGCTCGCTGCGCTTTCGGCGGATACGCGGCTCCTGCGTGCACTCATCGCGCGCGGCGCGGATGTGAACCGCCCGCACCAGGGCGTGACGGCGCTGCTCGCGGCCTGCCGCGACAGCTGGCACGGGCGCCCCGATGCCGTGCTCACCCTGCTCGCCAACGGCGCGAATGCGGCGGCGACCGATGCCGAGGGCAACACCGCCCTGCACGGCGCCGTCATGAGCGCCGAGCCCATGGTGGCCGCCATGCTGCTGGATGCCGGCGCGCCCGTCGATGCCGTGAATGCCGCTGGCGACACGCCGCTGGCCATCGCCTGCCGCGCCGCGAACTGGGCGCTGGCGCGCTTCCTTCTCGAGAACGGGGCGAAGCCGGCCCCGGTCGGCGCGGAACCCGCGCTGGTCGCCGCCGCGGGCATCGCCGACGATGATGCCGAGGGCGTCAAGGTGCTCCTGCGCTACAAGGCGCCGGTTAATGGGGCGAACGCCCATGGCCGCACCGCGCTCATCACCGCTGCCGCCGAAGGCCACGAACAGATCGCCCGCGCCTTGCTGCAGGCCCACGCCAATCCGAACCTGGCCGACCGCCATGGCACTACCGCGCTGATGGAAGCCTCACGGACAGGCGCCACGGGCATCGTGCAGATGCTGGCTGATAACCAGGCCGATGCCTCGCCCCGGGACGGCCACGGCCGCGACGCGCTTACCCTTGCCTGTCAGTCGCCGCGCGCGCAGGCGGCCACCGTACGCGCCCTGCTCGCCATGGGCGCGCAGCCGAAGGAAGCCGGTGCGGATGGCCGAAGCCCGCTGGATCATGCCGCCGCCGGAGGCCGCTGGGATTTCGTCGCCTTGCTCGACCCGGAAACGCCGCTGCCCACGTCATTGAGCGAATCGGTACTGCCTGAGGCCGGCGCGGATTCGCCGCTACACTTGCACGATGCGCTTCGCTTCGGCCACTGGGCGGTCGCGTCCACCTTCGCGGCCAAGGTGCGCGAATGGCCGGTACATGAGCTTGCGGCGCTGTATATCGACCTCGCCGGCCCTGGCTTCGACGCGGCGCGCGCGTGGTTGTTCGATCATGGCTTGCCCGCTGAGGGCCGCCTTGCGCCGCCCGCAGATGAAGCCGCCGACACGCTTGGACGCCGCCTTTTCGATGCGCTGCTGCCACAGCTGCCGCAGTCGGCGGATGCCCTGCTGCAACTCATGCGCGCGGGCGCGAGCCCGGCGGGCGCCGGGCTGCTTGGCCAGGCGATCTGCCGCCTCGACGGTGCCGATGAGCGGCTGACCCTGGCCATGCTGGATGCGGGCGCCGACCCGTTCGGCGCCGATGCGCGCGGCCGCACACCCGTGCACATGGCTGCCGCGACCGGCAGCGCACGCCTGCTTGGCGCGCTGCTTGCGCGTGGCCTGGATCCCAACGTACGTGACGCTGGCGGCCGTACCCCGCTGCATGCCGCGCTGGAACACGGTGGCGACGCCCTTCCGCTGGTTCGCCTGCTCGTGGCGAACGGAGCCGACCCTGAAGCGGCGGACGTGAATGGTGAAACGCCCTACGGCCTGGGTATCGGCCACGGCGATGCAGAACGCTGGCTCAGCTGGCCATTGTGGTCCCTGCCCGGTCGCCCGTTGAACGCCGCCGATCTCCCCGCGGCGGCGGCCGCCGGCGACATGCAGGCCATCGACCGCCTGCTCGAACTCGGCTTCAGCGTGGATACGCGCGATGCCCAGGGAGCCACGGCGCTGCTGCGTGCCGCCGGCGCCGGCCAGGCCGACGTGGTCGCCCACCTTATGGACGCGGGCGCCGACCCGGCCTGCAGTGCCGCATCCGGTGTCACCCCGCTTGCCGCCGCCGTCAACGCGCGGCGTGATGCGGTGGTCGAGCTCCTGCTCGCCCGTGGCGTCGCCGTCGACCAGCGCCTGCCCGGCGAAACGACAGCCTTGATGATCGCTGCCGCGCTCGGCTATCCCGAGATCGTGGAACGACTCCTTGCCGCGGGTGCCGATGCGAATGCAGAGGATGCGCACGGCCACAGCGCGCTGCATGCGGCTGCGCAGTATTGCTTTGGCAGCAGCGACAGCCTGCGCGCACGGCGCCTGCTCGATATGGTGATCGGCAAGGGCGCCGATGTGAACAAGGCCGACAAGGACGGCGCGACGCCGCTACTCCTGCTGCTCGGCTCGCATATGCGCCCGGGCGCGACTGCGGATGCCACGCACCTTGGTGCGCTGGTGCCGGTGCTGCTCGATGCTGGCGCGAAGATGGAGCATGCGGACCACCGCGGCGTGAGTGCCCTGCATGCGAGCGCCATGCACGCGCTACTTCCGCCTGCGCGTGTGCTTCTGCACCGTGGCGCGAACCGAAACGCCGCTGACGCCTTCGGGCGTACGGCGGCCGACGTGGCACGGCATATCGGGTACGTGGATATCGCGCACGAGCTCGGGGTTCGGGCGAACGCGATTCCAAGTGTGCGGCAGACGTTGCGGCAGCCCGCGCAGCCGGACTGAGAGCGCATCGCGCGCGAGCGCGCTCCTACACGGGCGCGCTGGTGTTATTTGTCTTCCGCGCGCTCGCGTTCTTCGGCGGCATCCGCCTCGAAGAGGTGCTGCAGGTCGTTCAGGGCTTCCTTCGAGCTCTGCACCAGCGCCGCATCGTCGTCGTACACCAGGTACTGCGAGCGCAACACTTGTTCGTCGAGTTTGCGGAAACGGGCGATGCGCGCCTCGACCACCTCGGGCGCCATATCCAGGGCCTCCAGCACGTGGCGCGTCATCATGAGGCTGGAATAGAACGTCTCACGCACCGGATCTTCCACGCCGATATCCATCAGGCGGAACACGTGCTGGCGATTGCGGGCACGCGCCACGATCTTCAGATGCGGGAACTGGCGGCGAACCAGGCGGGCGGTACGCAGGTTGGCCTCCGGGTCATCCGTGGCCAGCACGAACACCTCGGCCTTATCCGCCTGTGCCGCGCGCAGCATTTCCGGTCGGCCGGGATCGCCGAAGAACAACGACGTACCGCCGAAGCGACGTGACGTTTCCACCTGTTCCACCGAGCTCTCCAGCGCGACAAACTGGATGCCCTGCGCGCGCAATACGCGGGCGACGATCTGGCCCATGCGACCGAAGCCCGCGATGATGACGCGCGGCGCATCGGTCTCGATCTGGTCGAATGCGCGATCCGGCTTGCGCGCGCGTTCGTGCACCAGCCGAGCGGCTAGCAGCACCAGCAGCGGCGTCAACGCCATCGAAAGCGAAATGGTCATCACCATCAGGCCACGCTGGGGTTCGGTGATGATGTGTTGCTGCTGCGCGAGGTTCAGCACCACAAAGGCAAATTCGCCGCCGCTGGCCAATATGGCGGCCAGCCGCACGGAATCGGCGTTGTTCAGCCCACCCACCAACTTGCCCAGCGGCATGATCAGTATGGCCTTTATCGCCAGCAAACCCGCGACCATCCCGATGACGACCAGCGGCTTCGCATACAGCAGCTGCAGGTCTACCGACATGCCAACGCTGATGAAGAACAGGCCAAGCAACAGCCCCTTGAAGGGTTCGATGTTGGATTCCAGCTCGTGGCGGTATTCGGAATCCGCCAGTAGCAGGCCCGCCAGGAAGGCACCCAGCGTGCTGGAGATGCCGGCCAGCTCCATGAGCCACGCCGTGCCCATCACCACCAGCAAGGCCGTGGCGGTTGAAACCTCGGTGCTCTTGGCGCGGGCCACGAAACGGAACACGTGGCGCAGCACGACGCGGCCGCCGATGATCACGCCGATGATGGCGCCGACCACCCGCATGATGCTCATGATGTCCGGTGCGTGTGTATCGCGCGCCAGCGCGCCGCCCAGCAGCGGCACCGCCGCGATCAACGGGATAGCGGCAAGGTCCTGGAACAGGAGGATGGCAAATGCCTGGCGGCCGTACGCCATGCCCGCTTCCTTGCGCTCAGCGAGGATCTGCAGCCCGAATGCCGTGGACGATAGAGCGAGGCTGCCGCCCACGATCACCGCGGCCTTCCAGGTCAGCCCGAACAGGTAGTAGCCCATGGCGCCCAGCGCGAGGGCGCAGACAATGACCTGCAGCGTGCCACTGCCGAACACGGCGCGGCGCATGACCCAAAGGCGCGACGGCGATAGCTCCAGGCCGATGACGAACAGCATCAGCACCACGCCGAAATCGGAAATGGTGGCCACGCCTTCGGTATCACTGATCAGGCCCAGCACGGAGGGACCGATGACCACGCCGGCGAGCAGGAAGCCAAGGACGGCACCGAGACGGAAGCGCTTGGTCAGCGGGACGGCAATGACCGTCGCCAGCAGGAAGACCACCGCCGTTTCGAGGAAATGATGTCCGTCCATCCCGTGACTCCCGAAAAACTACCCGGGATTATGTCATGCGGACGCCCGCGCGGTTTGGACGAAACACCTGCCTATCGGTGCGCTGGTTCAGCCTTTTAGCCAGCGTGCGACGTCGATCGCGAAATAGGTGAGGATTGCGTCGGCACCGGCGCGCTTCATCGCCACGAGCGATTCGAGCACCACGGCCTTCTCGTCGAGCCAGCCATTCTGCGCGGCCGCTTTGATCATGGCGTACTCGCCGCTCACCTGGTACACGAACGTGGGCGCACCAAAGGTCTCCTTCACCCGGCGGACGATATCGAGGTAGGGCAGGCCCGGTTTCACCATCACCGCGTCGGCACCTTCGGCAAGGTCGAGCTCAACCTCGCGCAGGGCCTCGTCGCTGTTACCCACATCCATCTGGTACGTGTGCTTGTTGCCCTTGCCGAGGTTGGCCGCCGAGCCCACCGCATCGCGGAACGGGCCGTAGAAGCTCGAGGCGTACTTCGCCGAATAGGCAAGGATGCGGGTATGGATAAAACCGGCCGCCTCCAGGGCATCGCGAATGGCGCCAATCCGGCCATCCATCATGTCCGACGGGGCGACGAAATCCATGCCGGCTTCGGCCTGGGCCAGCGACATCTTGATCAGGGCTTCGACGGTGGGCTCGTTCATGACGTAGCCTTCCGCGTCGATCAGGCCATCCTGGCCGTGCGTCGTGTACGGATCCAGCGCCACATCGCCGATCAGGCCCAGCTCCGGAAAGCGCTTCTTCAACTCGCGCGTGGCGCGCTGGAACAGGGCATCGGGGTTCCACGCCTCGTGGGCGTCCTCGGTCTTCACCGAGCCATCCACCGAGGGGAACAGCGCCAGCGCGGGAATACCCAGCGCAACGCACTCGGCGCCCAGCTTCACCAGCTCATCGATCGACAGGCGCTCGACGCCCGGCATGGAGGGCACCGGCTGGCGGACACCCTCGCCATCCACCACGAACGCGACCATGATCAGGTCGGCACTGGTGAGGACGGTTTCGCGCATCAGTGCGCGGGAGAAGGCGTCGCGGCGCATGCGGCGCATACGGACAGCAGGAAAGGTCATGGGACGTGCCTGTTCGTGTGGCGATCCGCCCATTTTACGCCCCACCGGGTGCCCGGCGGGGCGTCAGGTCGTCGCAGGCGCCTTCAGGCCACGTCGATGCCGAAGGCCCGCCCCAGCGGAATACCGTAGATATCGGACAGCAGGGCCGTATCCAGCGCCTCCTGGGGCAGCCCGTGACGAAGAAGGGCGCCTGATGCCAGGACCGCCACCTCATCCGCATAGCGCGCGGCAAGGTTCAGGTCATGCAGCACGGCGATCACGCCCAGGCCGAGCGCCGCGCAGGCACGCGCCCGACGCAGGATGAAGTGCTGATGGGCGATATCCAGGCCGGCCTCCGGCTCATCCAGGAGAAGCCACCCGCCCGCGCGTCCACCCTCCCATACCTGAGCCAATACCCTGGCGAGTTGCACGCGCTGCTGCTCCCCGCCAGAGAGGGCGGTGTAGCGGCGATCGCGTAGCTCCCACGCATGCGCCGCGCGCAGGGCAGCGGTAGCGATGCGCTCATCACGCTCAGCATCCGGCACGTGCGGGCTGCGGCCAAGCATGACGACCTCCCGCGCCGTGAAGCCGAAAGCCAGGTCCACGCGCTGGGACAGCATCGCGCGGTGCTGGGCTAGCTCGCGTGGATCCCAGGCGGCCAGGGAACGTCCGTGCAAGCTCACCTGCCCCGCATCCGGTCGCACACGGCCGGCCAGTGTCCCGAGCAATGTGCTCTTGCCCGCGCCATTCGGGCCCACCAGTACGAGCAACCGCCCTGGCGATGCCGCCAGCGACACGTGCCCGACGATCGTCCGCCCCTGGCGGACCACGCACACGTCCTTGGCAACCAGTTGGCCATCCATGGCCACGCTCATGACACGGGCTCCCCGTCGCGCCGGCGCAACAGCAACCAGAGGAAGAAGGGGCCGCCGACCAGGGCCGTGAGCACGCCGATAGGCAATTCGCCCGGCGCGACGACGGTGCGGGCCAGCGCATCGGCCGCTACCAGCAGCGTTGCACCACCCAAGGCAGAAGCCGGAAGAAGAAAACGATGGTCGGGCCCATACGTCATGCGCAGCAGATGCGGCACGACGAGGCCGATGAAACCGATGACGCCGGTGAACGCGACGGATGCGCCGACCGCGAGCGCGACGAGGGCAACGAGCAACGGTTGCAAGCGTTCGGGACGGAAGCCCAGCAGTGCCGCTTCACCTTCGCCAAGCAGTAGCGCGTTCAGCGCCGCCGCCGCGCGCGGGAGCAAGAGCAGTGGCAACACGATCCACGGCGCCACGATGGCCAGCCGCGACCAGCTCGCACCACCAAGGCTGCCAAGCGACCAGAACGTGAGATCGCGCAGCTGATTCTCGTTGGCCAGGTAGGTAAGCAGGCCGACGCCGGCCATCGCGATCGCGTTGATCGCCACGCCCGCAAGCAGGAGATTGGCGACCCCGGGCCGACGGCGGCCGATGAGGAACACCAGCGTGGTCGCAACGAGCCCGCCCACAAACGCGAATGCGGCGACCCGCCACGAGCCCGACTGCCCGCCAAGCACGATGGCACCGACAGCACCGACGGCGGCACCCGCGGAGACGCCAATGAGTCCCGGATCCGCGAGCGGATTGCGGAATAACCCCTGCATGGTGCTGCCACCGGTCGCCAGTGCGGCACCCACCATGGTGGCGAGCAAAAGCCGCGGCAGGCGCAAGCTGAGGATGATGCTGTCATCGCCACGCGCTGCTGCGCCGCTGAGCCAGCGCACCAGCGCGCCAGCGACATCGCCTGGCGAAATCACCATGGCGCCGCGGGTCAGGCTCCATGTCGCCGTCGCCACAAGCAGCAACGCCAGCGCGCCAAGCAACGCCTGGCGGCTGGCGTGGCGCCGCGGCAGGGACGCGGCCACGCTGTTCACGGGTGCGCCCAGCGCGCCTGCAGCGCCGCGGCGTTATCCGCCGTGCGCGGGCCAAAACCAAGCAACGCCTGGCCCTCGACGAAGTAGATGCGTTTCGCCTTGCCCGCAGGGGTATCGGCAACCCCCGGCATGCGCAGCACACCGTCCACACCGCCGACCGTCGGCTCCTGCTCCTTCATCAGCAGGATGGCATCGGGCTTCATGGCCACGAGCGCCTCGGGCGAGACCGCTTTGTAGCCAGGCACATCCGCGGCGGCATTCACACCACCCGCCAAGGTGATGGCACGATCGGCGGCCGTGTCGTGGCCAGCAGCCATCGGGCTGCCGTTCCCGGCTGACATCAAATAGACCGCCCTTGGATGGTTGGGCATGGCCGCCACTGACTTAGCCAGTGCAGCGAAACGCGCAGCCACCTCGTTGGCAAGGGCGTCCGCTTCCTTCGCGTGGCCGGTGAGCGCGCCGATCTGGCGGATCTTCGCTTCGATATCTTCCGGCGAGCGCGAGGGCGGCAGCGTTTCGATGCGCACGCCCGCGCCACGGATCTGCTCCATCGCGGTCGGCGGCCCCGCGTCATGCGTCGCCAGGATCAGATCCGGCCGCAGCGCAAGCACGCCCTCGGCGCTGAGCTGGCGCACGTAGCCCACATCCGGCAGCGTGTGCGCCGCCTCCGGCCACGTGCTGGTGCTGTCGACAGCAGCGAGTTGGTCCTGTGCGTGGATCGCGTAAATCGTTTCGGTCACATCGCCGCCAAGCGATACGATGCGTGTGGCGGCGGTCGCGAGACCCGGTAGCGCGGCGAGCGCCAGGGCAAGCAAGGTGCGACGCGCGTTCATGCGACCACCTCCGCGGTAGCAAGAAGTGCGCGCCAGTCCTCGCGCTCGGGCACACCCGGCTTGCGCTTGCCGAAGATCTGCACGATCTGCGTGCCATCGGCCGCATAGAGTTCCAGCGACGTGACAACCCCCTCGGGTACCGGCTTGCGCACGATCCAGCTGCTGACGATCGCATCCGTGCGCAGGTGCAGGTTGAAGCCCGGGTCCATGACGTTGATCCATGGGCCCGCCATCACGATGTTGCTCACCGGCCCAGTGTGGATCTGCACCACGCCGGGGGATCCCACGAACACCATGAGCGGTGCACCTGACGCGGCAGCGCCGTCCAGCACGGTGCGAATCGCACCATCATCCACCCGCGTCGCGAATTCGTCTCCGACGAGCCGAAGGGCCTGGGTACGCGTCACCTTATGCTTTTTCAGCATGGCGAAAAAGTCGTGCGGATCGCGCAGCGCGCGCCAATGGTCGCGCAACGAATCCACATCGACCGCATCATCGGCCAGGCGCTCGGGCAGCGGCTCGTCCACGTTCACGATATCGATCAGGGGCGATTGCACCGCCGCCGTATAGCGATTCAACAAGGCGCGCCAGGCCGTACGATCGGTCTCTTCCGTAAGATAGATCTTGTGCACCGCCTTGCCGTCGCCATCGAAGAACTGCAGGCTTTCCAGCTCGCGGCCGCGCGAGGCCTCCTTCACGGCAAAGCCGAAACGCCAGTGCCGAAGGAACAGCCGCAGGTCGATATCCTCGGCAAGCACGATGCCCATCACGCCACCGACATCGATGTGGTCGTATTGCCCCTTCTTCTCGTGCACGCAGTATTCATTGCGCGTAAGCGCCATGACCCGGCCAAGGGCAGGAAGCTCGCGTATCAGCGCGGGCAACTCGCCTTCCAGGCGAACCACGCCATCGCCCACCCGACTGGCGACGAGTGCACCTTCGCTGACACCCAGGCGTTGCGCGGCATCGCGCGCACGCAGGCCAGGTTCGGTTTCACGCAGGCGCCGGTAGCCATTGAGCAGCGCCGGGATATCGATACGCGGCGCGACGGCGGTCTGTAACTCTTGCATGGCAAGGCCTCCTTCAGAAGGTGTAGCGGGCCGAGACGACGAGGGCGCGGCCGGGCATGGTCAGGCGTTCGATCTGGGCGTTTCGCGCCTGGGTGTCGTCGATGCCGCCGCCCGTGGCGACATTGGTAAGCACACCGCCGTGCAGCGAACCCCAGTCCCAGTACTTGCGATCAGCGATATTGGTCACGCCCGCCATCAGCTCGAACGGCTCCCAGGGTTTCCAATGCGCGTACAGGTCGAGCGTGGCGTAGCCCGGCGCACGGAACGTGGTGTCGTCATCCAGGCGTGACTTACGCTGTACACCCTTGCCGATCAGTTCGGCGCCCCAGGTCTTCGCGTCGTACGCGATTCCCAACGTGGCGGTGAGCGGATCCACGCTGTTAAGCGGTGACCAGCCACCCTCGTAGGTCTTCTTGTCGCCCTTGGAGGCAGCGAGGTTGCCTTCGACGCGCCAGCCCGCGAGTGCATCGTTCAGTGCACCCAGCATCAGGCCGCCGGATGCTTCCACGCCTTTGATCGTGGCCTTCGGGAAGTTCACCGACTGCATCACGATCAGCAGGTTCTGGTTGATCGCCCACTGTGGCCATTCACTACGCGGCAGCGTATAGCCGCCGTAGATGAAGTTGCGATAGCGGTTGTAGTAAGCGCTGGCGCTGAAGTAACCCAACTCACCGTTGCCGCGCACCCCGAGTTCGATACCCTTGCTGGTTTCCGGCTTCAGGTTCGCATTGGGCACAATGCCGTAAAGGCGGGCGGTGCCCCACGCCACAGCCAGCTCGTTGTAGAGCGGCGGGCGGAAGCCCTGGCTGTAGTTACCAAACAGCTCGATGTTGTCGTTCACCGCCCAGGTCACGCCCAGCTTGGGCGAGAAACGGTTCTTCTTCACGTCGTCGAGGCCTTCCTGCACGAAAGAGCTCTGGTAGTAAGGATCGTTCTGGTCGGGCTTGAACGCGTAGTGATCCCAGCGCACGCCCGGCGTGATGTGCAAGCGGCCATCCACGAGCGAGATATCGTCCTGCGCGAATACCGCATAGCGGTCGGTATCGTTGCGCGGGAAGAAGCGCAGCGGGTAGGTTTCAGGCATGTACGGCGAGCTGCTCGAGGTGATGCCCGTCGCGATGTTGGTGCCCTGCCCGCCGAGCTGGCCGGTAGGCGTAGTGCGCGAGGCCTCCACGCCGTAAGTGATGTGCTGCTGCACACTGCCCGAATCGATCGTCTTACCCAGGGTCAGGTGGCCGCCGAAGAGCTTTTCCTGCAAGTCGCTCAGGTACAGGCGATCGTAGGTCGCCGCACGCGACGGCACGTTGGCGAGCGTGCGGGTCTGCGATTCGGTTTCGGATTTTTGCCAGTACGCATCCCACTCGAGCGTATCGGCAACACCTAAGTCGATAGTCGGGAAACGCTGGCCCACGGACACGCGCTGGCGAGTCGCGCGATCGTTGGCGGTATCGGTCAGCAGCTTCGTCGTGCCGGATTGGCCAACGGCGCTGAGGACGTTGGTATCGACATTGTTGCGGTAGAAGTCCGCAGTGATGCGGTCTTCGCGGCCGCTGGCGGCCACATGCACGTACTTGGCGAGGATGCTGGTGGTGTTCTGGGTGAGCGGATCGGGGCGGGTGCGCGTGTAGTCTTGCGTGGCGACGTCGCCCTTGTTGCCCAGGTCGTGGCCTTCCACGTGGTTCGCGACGATCACCAGGCCGTTGTCCGGGCGGCCGCCGGCCAGCGTAAGCGAGGTGCCCAGTGAACGGTCGGCGCTGTCATAGCGCTCACGCACGGAAACGTAGGTGTCCTTGCCGTCCTTCAGGTAATCCGCCGGATCCTTGGTGGTATAGCGCACGGTGCCGCCGAGTGAATCGGAGGGGTTCAGCGCGGAGGCCGGGCCGCGTGTAATTTCCACCGCCTTGAGCGTGTCGGGGTCGACAAAGCTACGGCCTGCGCGCATGCCCGTGGTCGAAAAGCCGAACGAGCTGGAGGCGGGCACCCCGTCGGTAAGAATGGATACGCGGTTACCGTCCAGGCCGCGGATGTTGTAGCTGTCCAGCCCCCAGCGGCCGGCGGTACCGACCACGGAGACACCCGGCTCGTACTTCACCAGGTCACGGATGTTCGCCACGAGGTGGCGATCCATCTTCTGCCGATCGATGACGGTGACGGTGGCAGGCACGTCAAAGCGCAGCGACGAGCCGATCGCGGTAACGGTGATGCGCGGCAGGTCATCCGTCGTGGTGGCGGCGATGGGCGCGGCAGGCGCATCGGCGGCATGCGCGGATGCGGCGCAGAGCAGCGCCGCGCCCACGGCGGCGGCGAGGAGGTTTTTCCGGGTTGTGAACACGTGGATCGTCCTTCGCTAGGCGCACCACCCCTTGGGCGGTGCGTATCGGGAGCTTGCGAAGGAGGAACGAGCCTCCGGGCTGGCGGCCGGGGTTATCGGGGAGTAGTTCGCCGCCTCTTCATGGGCGGTCGCCGCCTAGCTTATTGAGAATGGCTCGCATTCGCAATATGAGACGATACTCACACTTCGATGCGGTCCGTGCTTTCCGGATCGAAGAAGTGCAGCCGCTCCGCATGGAAGCCCAAGCCGACGTCCGTGCCAGGCTGGATCGACGAGTGCGGCGGTACGCGGGAGACGAGTTCGTCGCCGGCGTGGCGCATGTTGAGGAACACCTCGTTTCCCACCGGCTCGACGACTTCCACGTGGGCGCGAAGGCGCTCGTCGATACCGGCGTGATCGGCCACTGTGAGCAGATCCTCCGGGCGCAGGCCGACGATGAGCGGCTTGTCGATATACGGCGCCAGCGCCGGCGCATCCATGCCAAGCGTGATGCTGCCTTCGGGCATCACCAGGCGCAGGCCATCCTCGCGGCGCAGCGTGCCGTGAAACAGGTTCATCGCCGGGCTGCCGAGGAAGCCCGCGACGAACAGATTGGCCGGCTTGTTGTAGAGGTTCATCGGCGTATCGAGCTGCTGGATGACACCCCCATTCAGCACGACGATGCGCTGGCCCAGGGTCATCGCCTCGATCTGGTCGTGGGTGACGTACACCATCGTTGCGCCAACACGGCGATGGATGCGCGCAATTTCCACTCGCGTGGAGAGGCGCAGCTTCGCATCGAGGTTGGAGAGCGGCTCGTCCAGCAGGAACACCGACGGATCGCGGACCAGCGCGCGGCCGAGCGCGACGCGCTGGCGCTGGCCACCCGAGAGCGCCGCGGGGCGATGATCCAGGCGTTCGTTCAGGCCGAGCATGTCGGAGGCCACGGCGACCCGTTTGTCCACCTCGGCCTTGTCCACGCCACGCAGGCGCAGGCCAAAACCCAGGTTTTCACGCACGGTCATGTGCGGGTACAGCGCGTAGTTCTGGAACACCATCGCGATATCGCGATCCTTCGGCGCCACGTCGTTCACGACGCGATCGCCGATGCTCATCGTCCCGCCGGAAATGGATTCCAGGCCGGCGATCATGCGCAGCAGCGTGGTCTTGCCGCACCCCGAGGGGCCCACCAGCACGAGCAGCTCGCCATCGGCGATCTCGAAGCTCGCTTCTTTCAGGGCGACATGGCCGTTGGGGTAAACCTTACGCACCTTGTCGAGGCGGACTGCTGCCATCAGAACTCTCCAAATCCCGGCGGGCAGGCGAAGGCGTGCCATCGACCCGGGCGATGGAGTATTCTGCCAACGTAATCGTTTACGTCAAAGTGTCGGATCCACGGCCCCAACAGGACTCCCCGGCCGTGTCAACGGAGTGAAGAGCAAACCGTCACTAGACGACAGCCCCCGCAAGAGGCACCCTTGCGGGCTTCCGTGACACGACAGGTTTCCCATCATGGCTAACGTTAGCGCCGCGGCGCCGACCCTGCTCGCCGACCTCGGCGGCACGAATGTCCGGTTTGGCATCGCCCATCCCGATGCCGATCAGCCGCTTATCCAGGAAAGCATCCGGCGCTACCACGTCAAGGATTACGCCTCGCTGGCCGATGCCGCGAAGCAGTACTTCAAGGAAACCGGGCATGAGGCGCAGCGCGCCATCATCGCCGCCGCCGGCCGTATCGATAACGGTGAGACGGTCAAGGTCACCAACAACCCCTGGGCCATCTCCGCACACAAGCTTGCCGCCGACCTGGACCTCGAGTGGGTTCACCTGGTGAACGATTTCGCCGCGCAGTCCATGGCCGTGATGCTGATGAGCCCGGACAAGGTCGTCGATGAGCACGGAAACACCGAGCTCACCCGCGTCGGCAACCCCGCCGTGCCGCGCATCGGCGCCAAGGAAGAGCAGACCTTCGTGGTCGTCGGCCCGGGCACCGGCCTTGGCGTGGGCGGCCTGCTCATCCGTGGCGACAAGGTCAGCGTGCTGCAGACCGAAGGCGGCCACGCCGGCTTCGCCGCGCACAGCGCCGAAGATATCGAGATCCTGAAGGTACTGAACCTGCGCTACGGCCGCGTCTCGAACGAGCGCCTGATCAGCGGCGGCGGCCTGCAGAACCTGTACGAAGCGATCTGCGAAATCTCCGGCCAGAAGCCGGAAGAAGGCATTACGCCGGAAATCATCACCAAGCGCGCCACCGACGGTACGTGCACCATGTGCCAGCGCGCCGTGGAAACGTTCGCCGGCATCTTTGGCAGCGTCGCGGGCGACCTGGTGCTGACGCTGGGCGCGTGGGATGGCGTGTACCTCACCGGCGGCATGACCCCGATCCTGCTGCCGTGGATCCAGAAGCACTTCCGCGAGCGCTTCGAAGCCAAGGGCCGCTTCCGCGACACCATGGAAGCCGTGCCCACCCAGGCCATCATGAACCCGGAACCGGGCCTCATCGGTGGTGCGGCGCTGGCGATCGTCGAGGCCGGCGGCACGCCGCTGCGCCGCTAAGCTAGCCTGCTACGCCAATCGCGCGCAGGCGCGCTCCAACAAGAGCATGGGTAACGTTCCATGACCTTGTAGGAGCGAACCTTGTGCGCAAACCTTCAGCGGCGATCTATGCTGACGAGGCCGTGCACCACATCAAGCCAGATGTGGTGCACGGCCTCTTTTCGTTTAACGCCTTTCAGCTCGCCGGGGCGAGCAGCGCATCCAGGTCGCTTTCGTCGAAGCTCAGGCGTTCGCGGCTGCCGCCGCCTTCGAGCACCGCATCGGCGAGTTCGGCCTTGCGGGCCTTGAGTTCTTCGATGCGCTCTTCGACCGTGCCAGCCGTGATCAGGCGGTAGACGAACACCGGCTTGTCCTGGCCGATGCGGTGGGCCCGATCACTGGCCTGCGCTTCGGCGGCCGGGTTCCACCACGGGTCGTAGTGGATGACGGTATCCGCGGCGGTGAGGTTGAGGCCCACGCCACCCGCTTTCAGCGACAGCAGGAACAGCGGTACTTCGCCATCCTGGAACCGCTGCACGGGCTCGGCGCGGTCGCGCGTTTCGCCGGTGAGCGTAACGTAGCTCAGGCGGCGGCGATCGAGTTCGCTGGCGATGAGCTTGAGCATCTCGGTGAACTGGCTGAAGAGCAGGACACGGCGGCCTTCGGCCAGCAGCGCCGGCAGCATGTCCATCAGCAGTTCGAACTTGGCCGATTCGCGTACACCACGCGCGGCTTCCAGTTTCACCAGGCGTGGATCGCAGCAGACCTGGCGCAGCTTCAGCAGCGCATCGAGCACGACGATGCCGCTGTGGGCGATGCCGCGTTGCGCGATCACCTCTCGCAATTCCTCAGCCAGCGACAGGCGTAGGCTTTCGTACAGATCGCGCTGGCGCGATTCCATGACGACGCGGCGGGTGATTTCGGTCTTGGCCGGCAGCTCGGAAGCCACCTGCGCTTTCGTACGGCGCAGGATGAATGGGGCGATGCGCCGGTTGAGGCGCTCCTGCACCGCGGTGTCCTGGTGCTTCTCGATCGGCGCACGGTAGTGACGGCGGAACGCGCCTTCATCACCGAGCAGTCCCGGCACGGCGAGGTCGATCTGAGACCAGAGCTCGCCCAGATGATTTTCCAGCGGCGTGCCGGTCAGGCACAGGCAGCGCGGGATCTTCAGTGCGAGTAATGCACGACGCGCTTGCGTACGCGGGTTCTTTACCTGCTGCGCTTCATCGAGTACCACGAGCGAGAACGGCTGTTTCTTCAACGCTTCCACATCACGCGGCAACAGCGCGTACGTGGTGAGGATGACGTCGTTCTCCGCCATGCGGGTGAAGGTTTCCGCGCGCTGCGGACCGTGCAATGCAAGCAGGCGCAAGCTCGGTGCAAAACGCGCTACTTCCGAAACCCAGTTGGGCACCAGGCTGGTGGGCACGACAACGAGTGCCGGTGCATCGAGCTGCCCGCTTTCTTTCAGTGCGAGCAGGTGCGTGATGAGCTGCAGCGTTTTGCCCAGGCCCATGTCATCGGCAAGCACACCACCGGTCCCGGCTTCGGCCAGCGCATTCATCCAGCGCAGGCCATCGCGCTGGTAACCGCGCAGCTCCGCCTGCAGTAGCTCGGGCACGGCATCGCTCGCGCGTTCCGCGGCTTCGCGCAGGCGCTTGGTGAACCCACGCAGGCGTTCGGGCGCTTCGAACGAACCACCGCTGGGCAGTGCCTGCGCAAGCTCTTCAAGACGGCCGGCCTGCACCCGCGGCAGGTGCAACTGCTGGCGCGGCTTCTCAAGGTATTCGGCCAGCGGCGCAAGCAGGTCGCGGAGCTCCTTCAGGCGAACCGGCACACGGCGGCGATCGTCGACCGGCGCGTACCAGACGGAATCTTCAGCCTCGCCCGGCATGGGGCTGAGGCTGAGCTGGTGTTCGGCCAGCGCTTGCGCCACGGCGGGCAGCAGGTTCACGCGGCGGCCTTCCACCTCGATACCGATTTCCAGGTCGAAGGCACGATCGGCATCGTCTTCGCGGGCCTGGCCATACCAGTGCACCGGGCCTTCCAGTACTTCGAACGGGAAGCTGGGCGCGTAATCGAGCATGAAGCCATCGGCTTCAAGTTTCGGCCGCAGCGCCAGCCAGCGCGCCGGCGTGTTGACTTCGAGGGCACCGGCGTAGCCCTTGCCCGGGAACAGCCAGGCATCATCGGGCAGCGTATCGGCCATGTCCCACGGCAAACCCTCGGTATCCACCGCCGGGTTGAGGCCCGCGGTCTCCAGGGTTTCCATGCTCGCGAGTTCTTCGGCGCGGCGGCGGGTGATTTCCAGCAGCACGCCGTTACGTACGCGGCGCACCAGGGGCTCGCCACCACGGCCAGGCAGGCGCTCGCCGGCGTAATCGAAGGAGAGCCGGCCGTAGGCCAGTGGCGGCGTGCCCGCAGCGAGGCGGGCGTGACGGGTCAGCGCGTGCAGGGTCAGCACGGGGCGCGGCGACACCTCGGCGCGGCGCATCTCGCCAAATACCTGGGGCGCTGGAACGCGTGCGCCCACACCTGCCCCACCCATGCCCGAGACGAAGGTGCCGGTGCTCTCGGGTGGCAGCGGCGGGAGATCCAGCCAGGCGCTTTCGGCGGGATCCCCTTCCAGCGGGCCCACTTCGGCGTGCTCCGCATCCAGGAACCACAGTGTGCCGACCCGGAAGAGCCGCTGGCTCGAGGGAACATCCGGGAGCAGTTTCTGGCCGCCGTCCTTTTCAACGCTCCAGCGCCAGCGCAGTGCGTGTGGGGCGCCGCGCGACAAGCGCAGGCCGGCCACGCCGCCGAAGAAGCAAGGGGCTGAATCCAATACTTCGGTCAGCAACTGATCGCCGAGGGGGCCGGCAAAACGTGCGTAGCTGCGGCTCTTGCGCAATGTCTGCGGCAGGCCCAGCACGGTGGCGGCCAGGCGTTTCTCAGTCACAGTGAGAACCGACTCCGGAAGGTGTCGGCTGTCCAGCGGCAACGGCCGCGAGAACCGTCCATCCTCACCCAGAGTGAGCAGTACAGGGGCCACGTCCAGCCGGGCGGCCGGCTCGTGGTCGTCGTTGACCCCTTCGAGGAAGAAGCCCAGCACCGTGCGATCCGTGGAGGGCGTAGCCGCTGCCGCAGCCGGCGCAATGCCACCCATGGCCCGCTGCCAGGCCACCGGGAGGTCGCCTGCCGGGCCGTTTCGCCTGCGCTTTTCGTCCGGTTGATGCATCCGTGTCGGTCTCGCCTGCGCGACCAAAACAGGAAGCTTAGCAAAGGGACCGTGATGTGCCCGTAGGACTTTTTACCCGGGACCGGCCCGGTTCAGCGAAGGGCGAGGCTGGCGGGTGCCTAGCCCCGCCGGCCAGCGAACAGGTCGACCGGGTATTCAGCCTTCTGCTCACGCCCCATCAGGCGGCGCACGCCTTCCTCCGGGGTGACCTTGCCGTGCAGCACATCCCTGACGGCCGCCGAGATGGGCAGATCCAGGCCGTGGGCCACCGCCAGGCGGTCCACTTCATCGGCGGTGACCACGCTCTCAACCACCTGCCCGATCTGGCGAATGGCTTCCTGCAAAGGAATGCCCTTGCCAAGGGCCAGGCCCAGGCGGCGGTTACGGGACAGATCGCCGGTGCAGGTGAGCACCAGGTCGCCCAGGCCCGCCAGGCCCATGAGGGTTTCGGCGCGGGCGCCGAGGGCTACGCCAAGGCGAAGCATCTCGTTCATGCCGCGGGTGATCAGGCCGGCCCGGGCGTTCAGGCCCAGCTCCATGCCATCGGCCACGCCAGTGGCCACCGCCAGCACATTCTTCATGGCGCCACCCAGCTCGGCACCCAGGATGTCGTGGCCGGTGTACGCACGGAAATTCGGAGCGTGCAGCAATACCGCCAGCTCCTTGCCAAACGCCTCATCCGTGGCATGTACCGTCACCGCGCTCGGCAGGCCCGCCGTTACTTCGCGGGCGAACGACGGCCCGGTAACGACCGCGGCCGGATGGCCGGGCAGTTTTTCGTTGACCAGTTCGTGCAGGAAACGCCCGGTACCGGTCTCGAAGCCCTTGGTAGCCCACGAGATGCGGGCACCCGGGTCGAGCATCGGGATGATCTCGTCCAGCACCGAGGCGAACGCGTGGCTGGGCACCACGATGAGCACGATCGCCGCGCCACGCAGGATGGTGGCGAGGTCGGCCTCGTAGGTGAGCTCCGGCGGGAGATCCAGATCGGGCAGGTAACGCAGGTTTCGCCGCGCCGCGGCCATCTCGGCCAGGGCGCTGGCGTCACGCCCCCACAGGCGCGTGGGGACGTCATTACGCGCCAGCAACGCGGCCAGCGCGGTGCCCCAGGACCCGGCGCCGAGGACGGCGACGGTGGGTCGGGAAGGAGCGGTCACGGCTTAGCTGTTGAGCGAATGGGTACCGGCGCCTTCGACCTGCTGGCGCTGCTGCTCGGCGTACAGGGCATCGAAGTTGATCGGCTGCAGGAGGAACGGCGGGAAGCCACCTTCCTGGATCATGGCCGAGACCATCTGGCGGCCGTACGGGAACAGCAGGTTCGGGCAGTACGAGCCCAGGATGCCGTCACGGTCTTCGTCGGTGAAGCCGGCGATGCCGAAGATGCCTGCCTGGTGCACTTCCGCCAGGTAGGCGGTGCGCTCGCCCAGGGCGCAGGTCAGGGTGAGCGACAGGACCACTTCGAACAGGTCGTTGCCGAGGTCCACGGCCTTGTGGCCCAGGTTCAGCTGGACCTGGGGCTGGGCCTCGGTCTCACCCATTTCCTGGAAGATCTGCGGGGCGTTGGGCGCCTCGAAGGAAGCATCCTTCACGTAGATCTTCTGCAGAACGAGCTGGGGCTGGCCGGCCTGGCCGTTGGCGTTGAACTCTGCCATGGGTGTGGTCCTCAAAATTGCGTCGTTGGGTATGGATTCACGCCAGCGGCGCGAAAGCCGGGATTGTTTCACACAACCCGGGCAAGCGCACATCCGGCTTGCGTGAAGGGGGAGTTATCTGGGAGAATGCCCGGCTTCCTTATGCCAACCCGCTTTGTCGGGCAGGTCCATCACGCGATGTGGGCCTCGAACTGGCGGAAACGCTCCAGCTCCAGCCATCGCGTGGCACCCCTGTTCCCACGGGCCGTGCTGCTGGGCCGTCGCCACCCTGGCCAAAGGGCGGTCAAACAGAATCTATAAGGAGGCCACATGGCCCGTAGATGCCAAGTCACCAATAAGGGTGTGCAGACCGGTAACAACGTCTCGCACGCGAACAACAAGACCCGTCGCCGCTGGTTGCCGAACCTGCACGAGCGTCGCTTCTGGGTCGCCAGCGAAGGCCGTTGGGTCAAGCTGCGCGTTTCTAACCACGCCCTGCGCACCATCGACAAGAACGGCATCGAAGCCGTGCTGGCCGACCTCCGTGCCCGTGGCGAGAAGATCTAAGGAGTCCGACAATGGCTGGCAAGCGCGATAAGATTCGCCTGATCTCCTCTGCGGGTACCGGGCACTTCTACACCACGGACAAGAACAAGAAGAACACGCCGGAAAAGATGGAGATCAAGAAGTACGATCCCGTCATCCGCAAGCATGTGATCTACAAGGAAGGCAAGATCAAGTAATGATCTTGAGAAAACCCGCCGAAAGGCGGGTTTTTTTTCGCCCCCCGTTCTGGATGTCATCGCACAAAAAAAGCCCGCCAGATGGCGGGCCTTTTTGCGTAGCCCGACGAGCGGGCGTTACGCGCCGACCGCGGAGTAGCCCTTCAGCCGCTGGGCGAACTGCTGCAGCGAACGGATGCCACTTTCTTCCGCCTCGTGGATCCACTGCTGCAGGGCGTTGAGCGCCTTGTCGGCGCCACGCTCTTCCATCAGCGCCACCAGGCGGGCGCGGAAATCGCACACGGTCTGCAGGGCCGGGCGGTTGGCCAGCGCCGCGTGCATGCGCTCGCGCGCATCGTTGTCGAGCCAGCGGCCACCATCGGCCAGCGCGCGGCGCAGCCGGCGCGGAATGGCCTTCATGCGGTCACCCGCCTGTTCCACTTCTTCGCGCATGGTCGGCAGGATGACGTTGCGGTAGTAGTCGGTGGTGGCCTGGAAACGCAGGGTGAGCACGCCCTTCAGCGTTTCCGCATCGGGCAGGTGCACGTTCGGGCGGATGTTCAGCGTGGGCGCCACGCGGAGCACCTTGGCCAGGCGCACGGCGCGCAGCGTGCAGATCGCTGCCCAACCAATATCGAACTCCCACTTGCGCAGGGCGAACTTCGCCGAGCTCGGGAACGCATGGTGGTTGTTGTGCAGCTCTTCGCCGCCGATCCAGAAGCCCCACGGCGAGATGTTGGTGGCCGTGTCACTGCTTTCGAAATTGCGGTAACCCCACCAGTGGCCGATGCCATTGACGAAACCGGCGGCCCAGAACGGGATCCACAGCATCTGGATAGCCCACAGCGCCATGCCGATCACGCCGAACAGCGAGACGTTGATGACGGCCATGAGCACGGGGCCCCAGTACGGATGCTTGCCGAACACATTGCGTTCGAACCAGTCATCCGGCGTACCGCGGCCATACTTCTCCATGTCGGCCTTGTTGTAGCTGGCCTCGCGGTACAGCGACACGCCATCGAGGAAGACCTTCTTGATGCCGAAGATCTGCGGGCTGTGCGGATCCTCCTCGGTCTCGACCTTCGCATGATGCTTGCGATGGATAGCCACCCATTCCTTCACCACCATGCCGGTGGTGAGCCAGCCCCAGAAACGGAAGAAGCCGTTGAGGGTCCAGTGGAAATCCACGCCGCGGTGAGTGGCGCTGCGGTGGTAGTACAGCGTCACCGTGAAGATGGTGAGCTGGGTGACCACGAGCATGTAGACCACCATCTCACCCCATGTCGCGCGGGTAAGGCCGTTGGCCAGGAAGTCGAGCACCGTGTCGAACATCGAGTCGTTACCGCTTGGGTAGTGAAGGGGATGTACAGTTGTGCAGTCTATATGCGGCATTCCATACCCACCAGCACGGATCGCGGCAAATTGTGAAGCCCATGGTTGTGGGAATTGCGCCGCTTTCCGCACAATCGCCGGATGACTGCGACCCCCCTTGTTCAGCCACGTGAAGACCAGCCGGCACGATGCCCGCAGGTTCCCGCGCTTTGCGCGACATTGGGCGATTTAGCCGCATGATCGATACCGCTTTGCTGAATGTCGCCGGCGTTTCGCGCCGCCGGGCCGGGCGCGCCGCGGTGACGGAGGTCAGTTTTTCGCTGAACCGTGGCGAAGTGCTCGGCCTGCTGGGCGTCAATGGCGCCGGGAAATCGACCACGTTGCAGATGCTGGCGGGCGCCCTCAAGCCTGACCAGGGCACGATCCGGCTCGATGGCTGCGACTTCGTGTCCGAACCTGGCATTGCCCGGCGCCTGCTGGGCTGGCTGCCGGAGAGCGCGCCGCTGTGGCCTGAGCTCACTGTGGAAGAACACCTGCAGGCCTTCGCGACGCTACGCGGCGCCTCGCGCCGGGATGCCCGCGTGGCTACCGACCGCATCATGGAGCGCCTGCAACTGGGTGAGTTGCGCCGCCGCCTCGCCGGGGTGCTCTCCCAGGGGCAGCGCCAGCGCCTCGGCCTGGCCTGCGCCCTGGTCCACGAGCCGGCCCTGCTCATCCTGGATGAGCCGGCCAACGCCCTGGATCCGGTGCAGGTGGGCGAACTACGCAAGCTGATCCGCGAACGCGCCGCCGCGGGCACGGCCGTCATCCTTTCGACCCACGTGCTCGCCGAAGTAACCGCCGTATGCGACCGCGTGGCGATCCTTCACGAAGGCCGCCTGCGCTACGACGCGCCACTCGGCGGCGAGACCGCTGGCAAGACGCTCGAGGCCACCTTCTTCACCATCGCCACGGGAGCGGCCGCATGAGCCTCGCCGCCGTTACCCGCCTTGAACTGCGCCGCCTGGCAGTACGCCCCCTCGCCTGGGCGCTGGCCGCGCTCACCATGGCATGGCTGGCCTGGACCTTCGTTCTCGGCCTGGGCCAGTTCCTCGGTATGCAGGTGAAGCTCGCCGCCGTTGCCGACGCGCCGGGGTTCACCGATCTTGTCGCCATTCCGTTGCTGGCCGAACTGGTAAAACTTTCCTTCCTGGTCGTGCCGCTGATGACCATGTCGCTGCTCGCCGGGGAACGCCGCACCGGCACCCTGGCCTTGCTGGCTTCAACCGGGCTGGCGCCGTGGCGCATCGTGGCCGGCAAGTACCTCGCCGTGCTTGCCTGGCTGGGCCTGTGGCTGCTCGTTACGCTGGCGATGCCACTCGTGGTCGGCTTCAGCGCCACCGCAGACTGGGGCAAGCTGGCCGCCGCCACCCTTGGCACCGCACTCATCCTGGCCACGCTCGCCGCGATTGGCCTGGCCTGCTCGGCCGCCACGGCGTTCCCGGCCATCGCCGCTGCCATGGCGCTCATCATCACGCTTGCGCTGTGGACGATCGATCGCGGTGCGCAGGCCGCCGGCGTGAGCGGTGGCTTCCTCAACTGGCTGACCATGGCGACCCACCTGCAGAACCTGCTGCGCGGCCTGGTGACATCAGAGGACCTGATCTGGTTCGCACTGGCGATCGCGCTGCCGCTCATCCTCGCCACACGCCGCCTTGGCGCTGACCGGGAGCGCCAGTAATGCGCCGCCTTGATCGTTGGCTCGTCGTCATCGGGCTGTTTGTGGCCGCCGGCTGCATCGGCTTCCTGAGTTCGCGCCATGTTTGGACGGCCGACTGGACGCGCGGTGCGCGCGCCAGCCTTGCACCCGAAAGCGTTGCCGTGCTCTCCAAGCTGCCCGGCGATGTGGATGTCATCGGCTATCTCTCACCCACCGGGCCCCTGCGCGAACAGACCGCCGCCGTCATCGAGCGCTATAGCCGCGAGAAGCATGACCTGAAGCTCTCGTTCGTCGACCCCGACAAGGATCCTGCCGCTTCGCGCCAGTTGGGCATCAGCGGCGATGGCGCCTTGATCGTGCACTACAAGGGCCGCGAGGAACGCGTGGAGAGCCCGATCAACGAGCGCAACCTGTCGAACGCGCTGGAACGTCTCGCACGCGGCGGCGAGCGCATCATCGCGTTTGTCACCGGCGATGGCGAACGCCAGGCCGATGGCATCGCGAACGCGGACCTGGGCACGTTCATGCGCCAGATGGAGCGCCGTGGCGTGCGCGCCGTGCCGCTGAATTTCAGCCAGACGCAGGGCGTGCCCGAACACACCGACGTGGTGGTGCTCGCAAGCCCGACGGCAGCACTGACGCCCCAGGCCGCAGGCGCCCTGGTCGATTACGTGCACGGCGGCGGCAACCTGCTGTGGCTCACCGAGCCGGGCAACGAAGACCTTGGCACAGGTGCGCTGGCCGATGTGCTGGGCGTACGCGTCCTTCCGGGCGTCCTGGTCGATGGCCAGGGCAGCACGCTGAACGTGCAGGATCCCCGGCTGGTCGTCGCGGCGGACTACCCCTTCCATGCGATCACCCGCGCGTTCCGTGACACGACGCTATTCCCCCAGGCATCGGCGCTCGCGCAGGTCTCCGACCACGATTGGGCGGTGGTGCCCTTCCTGCGCTCCGGTGAGCGCAGCTGGACCGCGTTCGGCGGTATCGACAACGACAAGCCCTCGACGATCGCCTTCCACCCAGAGGCGGGCGAACTGAAGGGACCGCTGGATTTCGGCTTCGCGCTCAACCGGCTCTCGCCCAGCCCGGCCAAGAGCGAACAGCGCGCCGTCGTGATCGGCGACGGTGATTTCCTTTCCAACACCTACGTTGGCAACGGCGGCAATCGCGCCCTTGGCGAACGTATCTTCAACTGGCTTCTGGGCGATGACGTGCTGGTAGACCTGCCTGCACGCGGCGCGCCGGATCGCGTGGTGACGGTATCGCAGGACGGCCTGAACGGCATCACCTTCGGCTTCCTTTTCGCCCTGCCCGTCCTCCTCCTGGCAACGGGCGGCTTCGTCGCCTGGCGTCGCCGGAGGCGTTGAGCATGCGTAGCCGGATCATCGGGATGGCGATCGTGCTTGCACTCATTGGCGCCGTCGCGTGGCAGCTGCGCACCGATGATGCGGACGTACTCGCACATACGCTTACCTCCGTTGATCCGGCGACCGTGCGGCGCATCGACATTACGATGAAGGGCCTGCCTGCGCAGCACTTCGAACGGCAAGGCGACAGCTGGAACGGCAACGACCAGGGGCGCCCGGCGGACCTGGCGCAGCTTGCGCAGACGCCGGTGACCGAATGGAAACCCGCTGGCGACTTCGACCCCGCCAAGCTCGGCCTGGCGCCGCCGCTCGCCGTGCTGACCCTGGATGGCACACGTATCGAATACGGCGACCTGGCCGCCCTGGGCCGCCAGCGCTACGCACGCGTGGGCGACCGCATCGCCTTCATTCCGGCCCAGGCCATGCCCCGCGCGCCACGAACCCAGGCCCTGCCGACCCAACCCATGTGAAACGGCGCTTGCGCGCGATGCCGCCGCACCCCACATTGCTCCCATGCCTGAGCTGCCCGAAGTAGAAACCACCCGCCGCGGTATCGCCCCGCATATCGAGGGCCACCGCGTGACGGGCGTCGTGCTGCGCCGCCCCGACCTGCGCTGGCCCATCCCGCCGGAGGTTTCCAGCCTTCTGCCTGGCCAGGTGGTGGACAGCGTTGATCGCCGCGCCAAATACCTGCTGCTGAAGACGGGCGCGGGCACCGCCCTGTTGCACCTGGGCATGTCCGGCATGCTGCGCGTCTTACCTGCCGACACCCCCATCGCCAAGCACGATCATGTCGATATCGCCTTCGACACCGGCAAGGTCCTGCGCTTCACCGACCCCCGCCGCTTCGGTGCACTCCTGTGGCAGATGCCGGGTGAGACGCACGAGTTGTTGGAAGGCATTGGGCCCGAACCACTGACCGATGCGTTCGACGGCGAACGCCTGTTCGAACTGTCACGCGGCCGCAGCGCCGCAGTGAAAACCTTCATCATGGATAACGCCGTGGTGGTGGGCGTCGGCAACATCTACGCCAGCGAGGCGTTGTTCGCCGCGGGCATCGATCCACGGCGCGCGGCGGGCAAGGTGTCATACGAGCGCTATGTGCGCCTTGCTGCGGAAATAAAACGCATCCTCGCTTACGCGATCACGCGCGGCGGCACGACGCTTCGCGATTTTCTGGCGCCCGATGGCGCGCCGGGATATTTCTTCCAGGAACTCTTCGCCTACGGGCGCGCCGGCGAGCCATGCAAGGTATGTGGCACACCTATCCGTGTCGTCACACTCGGACAGCGCGCGTCGTTCTGGTGTCCGGGCTGCCAGAGGTAAGCGCCTACACGAGCGTCATCCATCACTGACTTCTCATCGCGGCGGATTCGCATCTAGGCTGAGCGCTCCCCACCCCACGCAAGGATGCGTATGAAAAAGCTACTACTGGCGGCGCTGGTTTGCGCTTCGCCCTCGGCCTATGCCGATGTGCCGTTTGCCGTTGATGTCGACCGGCCATTCCACGAGTACACCTGGCTCACCGCACACAACGCTTTCGTCAACTCGCCCGGCCTGTTCCCAAACCAGACCCTCGCGATCCGCCGGCAACTGCAATCCGGCGTGCGCGGGCTCATGCTGGACCTGCATGAGAGCGCGGGCCGGGTGAGGCTCTGCCACGGCACATGCGTGGGCCTGGAACCCACGTTCGCGGACGTGCTCAACGATGAGATTCTCCCCTACGTACGCAGTGTGTCCCATACCGTCGTCACGCTGCACCTGGAAGATCCGGTCAGCCGCGAGGCCCTCGCCGCCGAGCTCGCGCACGCACCCGATGCCGTAGCGCTAACGTTCAACCCGGCCAGCTGGGATACCGCCACCTGGCCAACCTTGCGGCAAATGGCCGATGCCGGCCAGCGCCTGGTGATCCTCAGCCAGCACTATCGCAATGCGGGCGCGATAGAAACCGCTGCAGGCCTCGCTCACGTACTGTTTGACCGGGCTTACACCTCGGAGAATGAGTGGAGCCTTGGCGCAAGCATCGCCGAACACGACACGAGCTGCCGCTCACGTTGGGAAGGCCAATCGCTTGGCGCGTCCATCACATCGGGCGACCAGGCATGGCCACGCTTGTTTGTCATGAACCATTTCCATGGCGTGCCGCTGGGCGGCCACTCCTGGTTCGATAACCGCTACGACACGCTGCGCGCGCGGATAGACGACGCATGCGCCCCAGAGGCGGGTCGCAAACCAAACTATGTCGCCGTGGATTTCGTGGAAGCGGGGCAGGTCGGCAGCGTGGTGGCGGCGTTGAACCTGGGCACGATCGAGTTCTTCGATGGCGTGGATGGAGCGGGCGAACGTCTCTGCGCCGTAGCGGCAGGGGGCCGCCGCACAGTGGATCTCGACGAGAACGATCTTGACCGGTGCCCGCCGCGGCGCGTGCGCTCAGCGGTGATTCGCGACGTGCCCGCGGGCACGCGCATTACCCTGAGCGATGGCATCTCACGCCGGGCGCCGCGTATGACGGTGGATGTGCGCCATGATCTCGCGGGAGAGCGGGCACTCGTCGCGCGGTTCGATACGCCACAAGCGGATGACCACGTGATGGCGGAGATCCGTGATGGCGGCCCGTCGCGTGGGATCACCCACGTCGCGTTCGAGCCGCCACCGCGTTGATCAATCAGTCCAGCGCATGGCCGCGTGGGAATTGTTGAAGCGCGGATCGGTCTCATCGCCGCTCAACGCCACGGTGAGACCACCGGCCACGCCATCGACCTCGATTTCCTGGCCGTTCTCAAAGTGAGCGCCCAGCGCGCCAAGGTCGACAAAGCGCTCGGCCAGCGCGCCAGCGCGATCGATTTCGCGGTCGGGCACGTTGGTAATGCTCACATCCGGACGGCCGAACTTGCGCATGCCGCGTGTACGGATCCACGAGCGGCCCTTGGTTTCCTCGGGGCTGCACAGGATGAGTACATGGTTGCGCGTGGGTGCGCCGCCCTGGACAAGATAGTGCTCGCGCCAGTCCTCTGCACTGAAAAGCGTGAGGATCTGCGGATCCACCACGACCTTGCCGCCCACATCGGTGAGCGCAGCGACGACGCCGAGCGTATCGCGCAGGTAATCCAGGCTATCGCGATCGGGAAAACGACCGCGGATCACCATGACGTGCGGCGCATCCTTCGCGGCCTTGAACGCCTCGGGGCTATCTTCCTTCAGCAGTTCGCCCAGCGCGCCCGCCAGCGGATAGCCCTCCCAGCGCGCCAGCACGATGTTCTGCATGCGCTGCATTTCCACGCCTTCGGGCAAGCCGGGGCTGCCATATTTCATGGCGGGGATGGCCACATCCTCGGCAAAGCTGCCGAACACGAAGAACAGCAGCACGCCTTGCTCATCGCTGGGGTGCCAATGGGGGCGCGGCCATGCGGCGGCGGTGGGCGTCGTCTCGGTCACGCGTTGTGTCCTTCGGTGGTTTCGCTTTCGCCCAGCGGCAGCACGGGTTGCTGCAGCTCGATGCGGCCTTCGCCCGCGGTGATGCTCTTGAACTCCGCGCGGCTCACGGAGACATAGCGGTCGTTGCCACCGATCTCAACCTGCGGACCCTGGGTCACCGCACGGCCGTGTTCATCCACGCGGACCACCATGGTGGCCTTCTTGCCGGAGTGGCAGATCGTCTTGATCTCGTCCAGGTTATCGGCCCAGGCCAGCAGGTAGCGGCTGCCTTCGAACAGCTCCCCGCGGAAATCGGTGCGCAGGCCATAGGCCAGCACCGGGATGTTCAGCCGATCGACCACGTCCGAGAGTTGCCACACCTGGTTCTTGCTCAGGAACTGGGCCTCATCCACCAGCACGCAGTGCAGGGCGCCGCGTTTGGCAAGGTCCTGCTCTACGATGCTGAAAATATCCTCGTCGCCCGCGAAACGCATGGCGCGGGCCTGCAGGCCGATGCGCGAGGCCACGATGCCTTCCCCATAGCGGTTATCCAGCGCCGGGGTGAGGATCAGCGTCCGCATGCCGCGCTCATGGTAGTTATGGGCGCTCTGCAGCAGGGTCGTGGTCTTGCCGGCATTCATTGCCGAGTAATAGAAGTACAGCTTGGCCATGCGCGTTCCTGGTCTGGACCGGACATGTTAGCGAATCCGGCCCCCGCCTGGGCCAGCCGGCCCCGGGAGGGCCCGGGCGCCCCGGGGGCGCTCCTGCTACCATCGGCCCCTTCGTTCGCCCGCCCTTTCCCGGCCGATCCCGATGCTGAATCCGCAACAACACGCGGCTGTCGAGTACTGCGACGGCCCCCTCCTTGTGCTCGCTGGCGCCGGCTCCGGCAAGACCCGCGTGATCACGGAGAAGATCTCCCACCTGATCTCACGCCGCCACCTGGCCGCCGAGAAGATCGCTGCGATCACCTTTACCAACAAGGCGGCGAAGGAGATGCGTGAGCGCGTGGGCAAGCTGATTTCCGACGAATCGGCCCGCGCCCTTACCGTGTGCACGTTCCACGCGCTGGGTCTCAAGTTCCTCCAGATCGAGCACGAGCGCGCGCAGCTGCGCCGCGGCTTCTCGGTGCTGGATGCGGACGACAGCGCCAACATGATCAAGGAGCTCTCGCCCAAGGGCGTGAAGCCCGAGGTGATCCAGGGCATCCGCAACCTGGTGGGCCAGGCCAAGAACGGCGGCCTCACGCCCGATCAGGCGATGGCTGCCGCCCGCACGGCGCGCGAGATGGAAGCGGCGACGATCTACGACCTGTACCAGAAGCGCCTGGCCGCGTTCAACGCGGTGGATTTCGACGACCTGATCCGCCTGCCCCTCACCATCCTTGAAGCGGATGACGACGCCCGTGCGATCTGGCAGGAGCGCCTGCGCTACCTGCTGGTGGACGAATACCAGGACACCAACGACGCGCAGTACCGCCTGCTGAAGGCGATCGCCGGACCCAAGGCGCGCTTCACCTGCGTGGGCGATGATGACCAGAGTATCTACGCGTGGCGTGGCGCGAATCCCGAGAACATCGACCAGCTCGGCCGTGACTATCCGCACCTGAAGGTGATCAAGCTCGAGCAGAACTACCGCTGTGCCAAGCGCATCCTGCGTGCGGCGAACAAGCTGATCGCGAACAACCCGCACGTGCACGAAAAGAAGCTGTGGAGCGACCATATCGAAGGGCCGCCCATCCGCGTCATCGAGTGCAAGGACAACGACCACGAAGCGGAGAAAGTTGCCGCCATCGCCGCGAGCCTGCACGAGCGCTTCAAGGACAAGGGCTGCCGCTGGGATGATTTCTGCATCCTTTACCGTGGCAACTTCCAGGCACGGCCGCTCGAGAAAGCGCTGCGCCTTGCACGTGTGCCATACCACCTCAGCGGCGCCCTTTCCTTCCTCGATCGCCAGGAAGTGAAGGACATCCTGAGTTACCTGCGCCTGCTGACGAACCCCACCGATGACGCGGCGTTCCTGCGCATCGTGAACGTCCCCAAGCGTGAGATCGGTTCGACCTCGCTGGAAAAGCTGGGTGAGATGGCGCAGGCGCGCAACGCCTCGCTGCTCGATGCCGCACGCAGCGATAGTGCGCTGAAGAACATTTCCGCGCGGCCTGCCTCGGCGCTCGCTGGCTTCGCCCGCCTGATGGATGAACTGCGCAGCCACGCCGTTCACGAAAGCGCGGCCGACCTGGTCAACACCGTGATCGAGAAGACCGGCTACGGTGCGCATATCGCTGCGACGACCACCGATGACGCCTTGCGCGAGCGGCGCCTGGCCAACCTGCGCGAGCTGATCGACTGGTTCCGCGCCATGGGCCGCGATGGTGGGCGCACGGGCGATATCGCCCAGCAGCTCGCGCTCCTCAGCCACGCCGATCGCGACGACCCGGGCAACGCGCTGCGCATGATGACCCTGCACTCTGCCAAGGGCCTGGAGTTCCGCTTTGTTTTCATCGTGGGCTGTGAGGACGGCACGCTGCCGCACGAAGGTGCGATCGACGAAGGCCGCCTGGATGAAGAGCGCCGCCTGATGTACGTGGGTATTACCCGCGCGAAGGAAATGCTGACGCTCTCGTTCGCCGCGCGCTCACGCAAGTACGGCGAAGTGCTCAATAACGATCCCAGCCGCTTCCTCGACGAGTTGCCGGACGACGACCTGCATTGGGACGGGCAGGATCCGGAAGCCGATGCCGAGGTGAAGAAGGAAACCGCCGAATCGCACATGGCACGCATCCGCGCGATGCTGGCCGGCAACGGGTGACGACATTCACTCCTGTAGGAGCGCGCTTGCGCGCGAGCGGGCCTTGCGGCAAGCACCCATCGCGCGCAAGCGCGCTCCAACAGGGGCTGTCCTAGATCAGGTTTTCAGCTTCCAGCTCGCTCTTCAGGTACGCGTAGTAGATCGGGCCCGCCACCAGGCCACCGATGCCGAAAGCCGCTTCGAAGACAAGCATCGCGACAAGCAACTCCCACGTGCGCGCGCGGATCTGCCCGCCAACGATGCGTGCGTTGAGGAAGTATTCCAGCTTGTGCACGACCACCAGGAAGCCCAGTGCGGCCACGCCTACCCACAGGCTCACCGATAGCGCGGCGATGGTGACCAGGGTATTGGAAATGAGGTTACCCACGACCGGCAGCAGGCCGACCACGAACGTGACAATGACCAGGGTCTTAGCCAGCGGCACGTGAACGCCGGCGATGGGCAGCGCCACCAGCAGGAACAGCGCGGCAAGCGTGGTGTTGATCGCGGAGATCTTCAGCTGGGCAAAAATGATGTTGTGGAACGCATCGGCCAGGCGCGTCGCGCGGATCGAAAGTTCGAAAGCCAGCGGGCGGGTCGGCCGGCCGCCGCTGCCATGGGATACCGCGACAATCGCGCCCAGCACGAGGCCGATAAGGATGTGTGCGAAGACGCGCGCCGCCGTCGTGCCCATCAGGCGCAGGTCGCCCGAATGCTCGTGTGCCCAACCTACGCCCTGTGAACGGAAGTCAGCGAAGCTGTCCGGCAGGTTCGAGGTGATCCACGCTGGCAGTTGCTCGTGCGCCTTATCCAGCAAGGGCAACAGTTTTTCGTCCCATAGCTGTTGCGGGTCGCCCAGGTCGTGGCGATAGAAGCTGAGCCCGGACACCACCAGCAGCACGATCACCCCCACCACCACGACGGTGACGACACCCACGGCGATCAGGCGCGCCCGTTCCCCGGGGATCGCACGGCGGATGAGGGGTGTCATGCCCTCGACCACCTCATAGACCAGCAGCCCTGCCAGCAGCGCCGAGATGAGGTGCAACATGAGGATGCCCCACAGCGCGAGCGCGGCGAGGATATAGGTGGCGACGCGAATAGCGCGGGAATCGCCCGGCACGCTGACCATGCTGGAACTCCTTCAAAGGTGGGCGGATTCCAGCAGCCGGGCGATGAACGCTAGATCAAGCGCTCGGCTTCCAGTTCAGCCTTGATGTAGGCGTAGAAGATGGGTGCGGCGACCAGCCCGGGCAAGCCGAAGGCTGCCTCAAAGACCAGCATGGCTACCAGCAGCTCCCACGCCCGGGCACGGATCTGGCCGCCGACGATGCGCGCGTTGAGGAAGTATTCCAGCTTGTGGATGAGGATAAGGAACGCCAGGGCGCCCAGGCCGACATACAGGCCGACCGACAGGCCGACGATGGTGATGGCCGTGTTGGAGAGCAGGTTACCGATAACCGGCAGGAGCCCGACGATGAAGGTGATGACGATCAACGTCTTGGTCAGCGGCAGGTGCTGGCCGAAAAGGGGGAGCACCACGACCAGGAAGATGGCGGTAAAAGCCGTGTTGACCAGTGAGATCTTGATCTGCGCGAAGACGATATTGTGGAAGGCATCAGCCAGGCGCGCGCAACGCAGGCCCAGTTCCGAAGCAAACGGGCCGATCTGGTGGGTGGGGCGGGCGCGGCTTAGCGCAACGAACGCGCCCAGGATAAGGCCGAGCAGGATATGTACCAGTACGCGCGCCGCTTCCTTGCCGGCCAGTTGCAGGGCGACCGCGTGCGAGCGGACCCAATCCAGTGCAGTCACCCGCAGGGCATCGACACTATCGGGGAGCATGCCCACGATGGTGGGCGGTAACTGCTGGCGGGCACGCTCCACCATCGGCATCAGCTTGTTCTGCCACAGGTCGGCGGGGTTGCCGATCTCCGTGCGGAAGAAGCTGATCGCACCCAGGATCAGTAGGGTGAGCAGCCCGACCACAACCACGCCCACCAGCGCCACAGCCAGGATACGGGCGCGCTCGCCCGACAGGCGGCGCCCCATCAACGGCGCCACGGATACCACCACCTCGTAGACCAGCAGGCCCGCAAGCAGGGCGGGCAGCAGGCGCAGGAACATCACCAGCAGAAGGGCGACGCCAGCGAGGATGTAGCTGGCGGTGCGCACGGCGCGGGTCCGGGTTTCGGCATCCATGGACAGGCTCGTCGTGTGTGAGGGCGCAGTCTGTCAGGACACGGGGGGCAGGCGCTATAGCTGTGCCGCCGTCGTCACCCTGTCGTAAACTGCCGCCACAATCGCCGGCCCTCGGGCACAGGCGCCCGTTTTTCCAAGGGAATCCCATGATGAAGTTCACCCCGGCCGCCCTGGCGGCCGCACTCGCCTTCGCCCTGGCCGGCTGTGCATCGGCACCGCATGCCCCGGCGGCAAGCACGCCCGCGCCGCAGGCCGCGCCAGCCGCTGAGCCGGTCGCGAAGGGGCCTGCCGCGGACGATAACCTCAATGCCGTCCTCTGGTCGCAGACCTCGAACGAGCACGACTTCATCTACCTGCAGACGTTCCGCGACGCGCAGGAGAAACTTCTCAAGGCAAAGGCCGATGCCGGCTGGGATGCCCTGGCCAAGGATGACCGCGCGGCGCACGAATCGCTGAAGGGCCTGAAGCCCGCAGTGGTGCTGGACGTGGATGAAACCGCGCTGGACAACTCGCCCTACCAGGCCCGCCTGATCCGCTCGGGCGGCGAGTACAACGAAGCCGAATGGGCCGCATGGTGCCAGGAAGGCGTGGCGAAGCCGCTGCCCGGCGCGGTGGCCTTTACGAAGTTCGCGTCCGAGCACGGCATCGCCGTGATCTTCATCTCCAACCGCGCCAAGGACCTCAACGACGCCACCCTGGAAAACCTGCGCAAGGCCGGCTTCCCGGTGGCTGGCAAGGAATCGTTCCTGGGCCTGGGCACGTTTGTTGAAGGTTGCGAGCAGTCGGGTAGCGAAAAGGGCTGCCGTCGCCAGCTCATCGCGAGCAAGTACCGCGTGCTGATGCAGTTCGGCGACCAGATCGGCGATTTCGCCAACGTCTACGGCAACACGGCCGAAGGCCGGGCCAAGGCCATGGCCCCGTACACCGCCTGGATCGGCGAGCGCTGGTTCGTGCTGCCTAACCCGACCTACGGCAGTTGGGAACCCGCCCTGTTCGATAACGACTACACTCTCCCCCGTGGTGAGCGTCGCCAGAAGAAGATCGACGCACTCCGAACCAATTAAATCAATGGTTTAAGCATAGTTTGATGACATATTGCTTTAGCAATGTCGTCCAACTATCATTTGTCTCGCCGAAACCTGCGGTGCGTAAAGCAAAGCAGGCAAGGCCATTTCCCTTACCGGCTTCGGGCCGGATAACCCCGCGAGACGTTGCGTCAGCGGGGTTTTTCTTTATCCGGGGCCACTTGTGGGCCGCCCGCGCCCCTCGTACGCTCGCCTCCCCCGCCGGTGTCGGACGACCTACCCATGAAGCGCATCATCCCCAAGGCCTGGGTGCTGGTATCGGCGCTGGCGCTGATCCTGGTCGCAGGCTGCAACCGGCATAAGGAAGCCCCGGGCACCCCGGGCGGCGGCTCGCCGGAAGACGCCGTGCGCGATTCGCTCGAACTCATCCGCGATGGCAAGTTCGATATGTTCTGGCAGCACGCCCTGCCCCCGGCCGATTTCGCCGCGCTGAAAGCTGACTGGCCCAAGCGCAACGCGGCCGAAGAACCCATCAACGATGACGACCGGGCGAAGTTCGCCAACGGCGTGAAGCGCCTGACCGAGCCCGATGCGGAGAAGAAGCTGTATGCCGACCTGCGCCCGACACTGGTTCGCTTCGATCGCGAATACAAGGAGCAGATGCCTCTGGTGACCGGCGTGGCGCAATCCATGGCGCTTACCGCTATCGACCAGGCCAAGGACCTCACCATTCCCCAGAAGCGGCAGCTGCGCGAAGCGGTGAACGTCATCGCGCCATGGGCGCAGACCGTGCCGTGGGGTGACCAGGACAAGGCAAAGCAGGCTGTCGCCGTGCTGGCGGATACCGCACGCAAGGCACACCTCACCACGCCCGAAGCCCTTCACTCCATGGATTTCGCGCAGTCCATGGCCTCGTATTCCGCCATGTGGCTCGGGCTGAAAAACCTGTTCAATGTCTATGGCCTGTCGCTGGACAAGACCTTCGAATCAATCAGTATCGATACGTTGGAGAACACCGGCGGCACCGCCCACGTCAAAATCACCTACACGCTGCTGGATAAGCCCATCCAGACCGACGCCACCCTGGTCCTGCTGGATGGCCGCTGGTACGACAGCGACCTGCTGCAGAGCGTGCGCAACCAGCACGTGAAACTGAACCCCGCGCCTGCTACGAGCGTGCCGCCACCGGCACCCGCGACCACGGCCGCACCCCCGCCACGCGACCCCACGGCCCCCGTGGCGGCCGCGAAGACCCGCTAAAGCCGTACAATCGCACGATGTCCGAATTACCCATGAGTGCGGATTCGCACGCCCAGGTCGCCCGCTCCCCCTGGTGGTTCAAACTGCTGGGGCGCTTGCTTGAGCCGTGGGTTCGCATCAAGCGCGAGCCGGCGGAGCCTGCCAGCCTGCTCAAGAGCGGTGCCGCCGTGTGCTACGCCATTGAGCGTGATGGCACCTCCGATGCCCTGATTCTCGAACGTGCCTGCCGTGAGGCCGGCCTGCCCAGCCCCATGCAGCTGCTGGAGCTCCCGGGCCGCCGCCGGCGCTCGGTGTTCTCGCTCAGCCGCCAGCACGGCTGGCTGTTTGGCCGCACTGATTCGCGCGGCCCCAAGGAGCCTATCGGCCAGCTCATCCGTGCCATCGAGGACGATCCCTCCCGCGATATCCAGGTCATTCCGGTATCGATCTACGTGGGGCGTGCACCCAACCGCGAGAGCGGCTGGTTCAGCGTGCTGTTCGCTGAGAACTGGCTGGTGGTCGGCCGTTTCCGCCGCATGCTAGCCCTGCTGCTGAACGGCCGCGACACCGTCGTGCACTTCTCCGAACCAGTATCACTGCGTAACGTGCTGTCCGAATCGCAGGGCCTCACCAACGAGCGGCTCACCCGGAAGATCGCCCGCGTCCTGCGCACGCACTTCCGCCGCATCCGCGCCGCGGTGATCGGCCCCGATCTCTCGCATCGGCGCACGGTGGTGGATTCGGTATTGAACGCGCAGCCCGTGCGCGATGCCATCGCCGCCACGGCCAGCAAGGAAAACATCAGCCAGGCCAAGGCGGAACGCCGCGCGCGCGATCTGGCGCTGGAAATCTCGGCCGATTACTCGCACCCAGTCGTGCGCTCCACGTCGTTCCTGCTGTCGAACTTCTGGAACAAGCTGTACGACGGCATTGCCATGCATCACTTCGACAAGGCCCGCGCCGCTGCGCCTGGCCACGAGGTGGTGTACGTGCCGTGCCATCGCAGCCACACCGATTACCTGCTGCTCTCGTACCAGCTGCACCACTCGGGCGTGGTGCCGCCGCACATCGCCGCGGGCGTCAACCTCAACCTGCCGGTGGTTGGCCCTATCCTTCGCCGCGGTGGCGCGTTCTTCCTGCGCCGCAGCTTCAAGGGCAATGCGCTGTACTCGGTGGTGTTCAACGAGTACCTGGCGCAGCTGGTGGATCGTGGCGTACCGCTCGAGTACTTCATCGAGGGTGGCCGTTCTCGCACCGGCCGCCTGCTTGCACCACGCGCGGGCATGCTGGTGATGACGGTGCGTGCCTTCCTGCGCGCACCGCGCCGTCCGGTGATGTTCCAGCCGGTGTACATCGGCTACGAAAAACTGATGGAAGGCAAGTCGTACGTCGGCGAGCTGTCGGGTAAGCCGAAGGAGAAGGAATCGCTCCTTGGCCTCATCCGTGGCCTTAAGGTCCTGCGCCAGCGCTACGGGCACGTCACGTTGAATTTCGGCGAACCGATCCTGCTGACGCCCATGCTCGACGACGTGGCATCCAACTGGCGCGAGACCACCACCGATCCGGACACCAAGCCGGAATGGCTCAACCGCGTCGTGGATGACCTGGCCGAGAAAATCCAGATCAACATCAACCGCGCGGCGGACGTGAACCCCATCAACCTGCTGGCGCTGGCGCTGCTGGCCACGCCCAAGCACGCGATGGCGGAGAACGATCTGCTGGCGCAGCTGGAGCTGACCAAGGCGTTGTTCCAGGAGCTGCCCTACTCCGATCGCGTGACCATCACGCCCATGAACCCGCAGGGCATCATTGCCTACGGTGAACAGATGGGCTGGATCCGCCGCGTACGCCATCCACTTGGCGACGTGCTGGTCACCGAGGGTGAGCAGGCGGTGCTGTTGTCCTACTTCCGCAATAACGTGCTGCACCTGAACGCCGCGGCCGCGTGGGTGGCCGCGTGCTTCCTTAACAACCGGCGCATGTCGCGCTCCTCGGTGCTGCGCCTGGGCAAGATCATCTACCCGTTCATCCAGGGTGAGCTGTTCCTGCCATGGGATGACGAAGGCTTCGCGAAGCAGGTGCAGGACACCATCGAGTTCTTCGTCCGCCGCGGCATCCTCGAGTCCTCGTCCGAAGGGCGCGTGCTTGAGCGTGGGCCTGGCCAGGACGATGGCGCCTACCAGCTCCGCGTCATCGCCCGCAGCATGCTTCAGGCGTTCGAACGCTACTACATCGCTATCGCGGCGCTGGTGAAGAACGGCCCGCACACCATGTCGTCCGGTGAGCTCGAGACCGCCTGTACGCTTACCGCGCAGCGCCTTGGGATGCTCAACGAACTCTCTGCGCCGGAGTTCTTCGACAAAGCCCTGTTCCGCGGCTTCATCCAGAAGTTGCGCGAAGCCAAGGTCGTATGGACCGATGCAAACGGCAAGCTTGATTTCAGCGATGCCCTGGAAGACATGGTGCGCGATGCGCGTGTCATCCTGGCTCGCGAAGTCCGCCACTCGATCCTGAAGATCACCCCGGGCGGCGACAACGAACGCGACCTGGACGCCCGCCCGCCGAGCGATCCCGGCGAAACCACGGCAGAGTCGCTGCACGATCGCCATGTGGCGAACGAAAAGCAGCGCCACCACGAAGAACACTGAGGTACAGCGCGGCATGGAAAACAAGACCACCCATTTCGGCTTTCGCGACGTGCCCGTCGGCGACAAGCAGAAGCTCGTCGGCCAGGTATTCACCTCGGTGGCCGGCAACTACGACCTGATGAACGACCTGATGTCGTTCGGCGTGCACCGGCTGTGGAAGCGTCACTTCGTCGCCGTCAGTGGCGTGCGCCGCGGCGATCGCGTGCTCGACCTCGCCGGTGGCACCGGCGACATCGCTGCGCTGCTCAAGCCTGTGGTTGGCGACGAGGGCGAGGTAGTGGTCGGTGATATCAACGCCGCGATGCTGGGCGTGGGTCGCGACCGCCTGACGGATCGCGGGCTTGTATCCGGCCTGCGCTGGGCGCAGATGAACGCCGAGGCCCTACCTTTCCCGGACAACAGCTTCGACGCGGTTACCATCGCCTTTGGCCTGCGCAACGTCACCGACAAGGACAAGGCGCTTGCCGACATGCAGCGCATCCTCAAGCCGGGCGGACGCTTGCTGGTACTCGAGTTCTCGAAGGTACAGAGCCCGCTGCTTTCGAAGCTGTACGACATCCATTCGTTCCAGATCCTGCCGCGCCTTGGGCGCCTGTTCGCAAACGATTCGGACAGCTATAGGTACCTCGCCGAATCAATCCGCAAACACCCGGACCAGGCGACCCTGAAGGACATGATGCTTGCCGCTGGCTTTGGTCACGTCGAGGTTCGCAACCTCACCAACGGCATTGTCGCCATCCATCGCGGTTACAAGCTGTAAGGCGACGCCCTAGCCCAGGCGCGGGAACTCAGCTGACATAGCTCCGGGTGCTTCGCCTACACGAAGTAGTTGAGGCACCCCGACATACGCTAAGGTTCCTCGTCCATACACTTTTGCGGAAGGATTTCCCACGCAAAGGACTGTCATGGACATGACCCCGCCGCAGGCGCCGCCTGCCATCGAAGTACCTGCCCACGCGGCGGCCGCAGCCGCATACGGCCGGCTCACCGCCACGAGTGACTGGCTGGCCGCACAAGCCGCTACCCTGCCGGTTGCACCCGAAGCGCCGGACCGTGAACGACGCGAAGCCTTCCTGGCGGCTTTCGACCGGTTCTGGAATCCGCCGCGTCGTGCCGAACTCGCCGTCCGCGTCGCCGACGCCATGCGCGATCTCGCGCAGTTGGGCCAGGACGACCGCACGCTCGCCACAGGCAGCGTGGCCATGGCGCGAGCAGCCATCGCGCGGCCCGACACCGCCGAGCCTTCCGGCCCGGTCATACGCGAGCTGCTGTTCGGCCCCGTCGTGCTCGCCGGCGCCCTGGCGGTCACCGACGGCAGCCCGGACGGCGCCGCGCTGCTCTTTACGGCTGACAGGGGCTGGGAGGCCTTCCCGGATCTGGATGCGCTGCACGCTGCGGTGGAGCATCGCATCCGCCGCCACCTGGGCGAAGGCGGCTCTTTGCCCGGCACAGGGCGCCGCGCCCTGGGCAATGTCGGCACGGAAGGTATCTCTTCACGCCTGACCGCAGGCGATGCACTCGCCGGATACGTCGATCGTGCGATCGCCGTGCACCGCGAAAAGCTTGAGGAAGCGTGGCTCGGCTGGGCCGTCGCGGAGGACCGGGCTGAGCGCGACACGGTGCTCGCCGATACGCTCACCAGCCTCCTCGCCACGATTCCCGCGCTCGATATGGCCAGCCTGCTGTCCACGCGGCACGCCAGGCTGGTCGAAACCCTTAGCGAGGAACGCCTGGCTGGTGTGCCGGATCATGTTGCCACCGGCTGGCGCGCTGCGGCCGATGCGTATGCGACGGCGCTGGATGCTTTCGCGCCGCACGACGTGCCCGTGAAGTCGCTCGCGAACTATGCGTCAGATGCCGTGGCGGCCCGCCTGACCACGCTTGGCGTAACCCTGGACCCCGCCGACATCCACGTTCAGCTCGACTACAACCGCGATGCCGCGGCACGCGCGCAGTCACTCCAGACCCTTTTCGAGGGCACCGCTCCTGCGCGCATCGCACTGCTCGACCTTGCGTACCAGAACGTCGCCGCTTTCGATCCGGTACATCTGTCAGCATTCGATGGGGAGGGTGCCCCGATCGCCGCACTGGATGACAGCGCGCTTCGCTCGCTCGTACGCGAGCTTGACCTCGCCACCGGGTACCAGACGTACCTCACCACGGTATATCGCGATGGAGAAGGTGCGGCAGCCCGAAAGGAAGCCGCGATGGTAGCCCTCGCTGCCCGTATCCACCTGCAGGCGGCCGATGCGCGGCTGTCGTACTACCTGCGCAACGAGCCCCGCTCATTCCGCGACGATCACGCCGAACGCGGGTTTCATTGGGTCAAGGCCGCCCTCGATTCGCCGGGCACGGTTGAGCGACGCAAGATCGATGGGCACGACGTGGTCGTGAGCCAGCTTACCTACCGTGGCACCCCGTTGAAGGACATCCTGGTGTTTACCGTGAGGCAATCAGGCGCCGTGCCCACAGTGGTCTATTACACGCCCGACGCACCCGATGGCATCACGTTCCGCGAGTTCGACGACCGAGCCGACGCCGCGCGCCGCTTCATCTACCAGCCAGCGTTCCGCGAATACCTGCTGGACCGCCTGCCCGTGGATTACGCGACGGCAACACCAGGACGTAGCGAACGCCAGTTCGCAGGCGGCCGTGTTGCGCACTGGGTGTTCGGTAGCGAAGGCGGCGCTGACTACACATGGACCGCCGAACCGTTCGACGAGCGCCGTGTCGACGGCAACTTTCTCGATGCGAGTTATGAGACCGGCGTTCAACTTGCACTTCGCGACGTCGTTGCCTTCAGCCGAAGTGCAAGCGATGCCAACTGGGCGTGGCTTATCGACTGGCCGCGCCGGCTGTTGCTGAATAACCTCGTTGCGAGTGCGGTGAAAGGGCTTGCCAATGCGCCGATGCATGCTGCCCAGGCGTCATGGCGCCTGTACGACAGCATCAAGTCCGGCGATACCACCCAGGCCTACCTCGATTTCACTGATTTCTACGTCGCCTCCCTCGGCGCCGCCGCACCAGGCGTGATCGGTGGCTCAGCGCGTGCCGTTGTTGCCGCCAACTTTCGCCAAGGCGCACGACTGGTTAGTGGCGCGCCGGCAAAAGTGCATACAACAACCTTCGAGCCGCGCTACGAAGCGGCAGGCGTCGTTCGCCGCGGCACGCCCGATGCCGATGGCTTTTTCGTGATCGAAGGCCAGCGCTATATCGAGCAGAACGGAAAGCTTTACGCCGTACGGCGCGATACCACCTTCGACACGTGGCGCCTGAAGCCGCACGGAGGTAACGACCTTTCGTGGGGCCCCGCCATCCAGCGCACTGAGTCCGCCGCGTGGGCCTACAACGTCATCGGCCTGCGCGGGGGCTCGGGAAGAGCCGTTCGCAGCACCTCATGGCGACATTCCACGGCGGACGACTGGTTCAGCCACTACGTGGACGCCGTCGAACGCGCGTTCCCGGACCCTTTTGAACGCGAACTTGTGACCCGCACGATGGAAGCCGAGACCCTTGGCGTGCCGTCCAACGCACAGATCAACCTGATCCAGCGGGCACGCTGGATCGAGGCTAGGTCAAACGCCATGTCCGCCCAGGGTTACGCTGACTGGCGCACGCATTGGGCGGGGCCGCCGCAGACCGTTGCCGAAAGCCTGGTGGTGGCACGCCCAGTGGTGCCGCCTCTACCGGTACTTTCACCGCCATTTCGCCGGATCCAGCCTTCGCTCGTGCCCGATGAACTGTACTACTACGGCAGCCTGCCGTACGGCACGAGCGCGTTCCAGCGCCAACTGGGCCTCGGTGGCTACAACACGGACTGGGCGCACCTGCACGGCGAGCGGTTGGGCCAGGATCTGGTCGCCATACCGGTCACCACCGTACGGCCAAATGCGCCGATCAGCGATATCCGTGCCGCCATGGGCAATCGCAGCCTCGCGCGGTGGTCGACGTTCGGCGTACGCATCCAGCCACGCGGCTTGCTCGCGAACGGGATAAGTGGCCCGAGCGCGGAACTCATCGCCATCGAAGGCGCGACCGGGACGCGCTACTACCTGCGCCCACTCGCGGGAGAGAACTTCCTGCGCCTTGGCACCAATCAGCAAGCCGTGCCGCTCGGCCGTGAACCCCGGTAATTTTCTGAAGGAGCACAACGCATGGATATGCTTCCCCCCGACATGCCGGCCACGGGCCAGCACGGTGTCACGCGCGAAGCGGATATTGCTGGCGGTGCATTGCGCCGCCTGGCATCCACCCATAACAAGCTGGTCGAATGGCGTGCGCTTGCGCCCCGCCAACCCGGTGAGGTCCCTGGCTCGCTGAATGCCTTCATGGCCGAAACCGACCATTTCTGGTCCGGTCGCAAGGCCGAGCTTGGCCAGGCCATTGCCGATGTCATGCGCGACGAGGCCGCACTGAGAGCCGTCGACGGGACGCTCGACCCGGCAGATGCCAGCGTCGCCCGGCGAGCGACGGAAAGGGCGGGCACGACGGCGGCTCCCGACGTGCATCGGTACGAAGTGATGCTTGGCGACCACGCGCTCGGCGCGGCACTTGTGGCGCATGCCGATGACACGCCGGGCCATTACCTGCTCTTTCTTCCGGGCCTCGGATGGGAGACATACCCGTCGCTGGACGTGTTGACCGAGGACACGCGACGCCGATTCTTTGAGCAGGCCATCAGCGCGGATGCCGTGTATGGTTTGCCGCCGGATGAGTTTGTCCAGGCGCGCCAAAACGATGCGGTGGGCCTGAGGAGAGTGGACGCCGACACCTTCACAGCGCTGGCCGAACGCGTGCTCGCAGTGCAGCGGGAGCAGCTGTCGCAAGCCTGGGATGATTACACGCTGGACGCGGACCTCCCGGAGGCCCTATCGCGCTTCGCCGACCGCGCCCAGGCGTACCTTGACCTCGCCCAGCGCATTGGCGTGCCGCAGATCCTGCAGGCCCGAGAGAGTCGGCTTCACCACCTGGCGCAGGCGGAGCGGCTCGATCGCGCCCCCCCCGCCGTCGCTCGCGGGTGGCGCGATGCCTGGGATCATTACGCTCGCCTGACCCTGGATGCTGCCGCGCTACGTACGGCCGTCGGCGCGGCCGGTATCGAATCCGTGAGCACTTTCACCGATCGCGAGCTTTCAACGCGGTTGCACGCGCTGGATGTGAAAGACACCCCGGCCGATCTGGTCGTCGAGATCACCCACGACACCACACCAGGCTCCTACGAGCACCTGAAAGAGCTTGTCGGCGGTGAGACCACGATACGCCAGACACTACGCGAGCTTGCATGGCGCGGCCTGACGGCGGTCGATCCTGTTCGGCTACGCATGTCGCGCAGTGACGGCGAAGCGGTATCGACGCCGCTTTCCACCACCTCGATCACGACGCTGATACGCGAAGCGAACGTACCCGACCGCTACCGTAAGCATCTTGAGGAAAGCCTGCGGGATAAGCCGCGCGGCAGCCTGGCGAAAGCCATCGATGTCGAAGTGGACGCCGCGCGGATGCGGGCGGACGCTGCCGAGGCCAGGCTCTCGTATTACCTCGCTGGCGAGCCTCGCACATTCCGCGACGACCACGCGGAACGCGGCTTCCGTTGGGTAAGCGCCGCGCTCGACGCGCGGAGCGGCACCCAACCCGCGAAAGTGGAAAACCACGAGATCGTGGTAAGGCAGCTCACCTACAAAGGAATACCCGTTCGCGATGTCTTCCTGTTCGGTGTTCGCCAGCCACTCAGCGTACCGACGGTTGTTCTCTATACCCCGGATGCACCCGATGGGCGGGCATTCCGGGAATTCGATGACCGACAGGCTGCGGCTCGCGAATTCCTTTATGCACCCGCGTTCCGTGAGTACTTGCTTGATCGCCTGCCGGCCGCCTTCGCGGAGCATGATGCAAACGGCGTGACACGTCGCTTCGCCGGTGACCGCCTGGCCCATTGGGTGCTTGGCAGCGCAAGCACGGATCCGTACACGCAAACCGCCGAACCTTTCGAAGAGCGTGACCTGCGTGGCGACTTCATTGCCGCCGGCTATGATGCCAAGGTAGATCAACGAGTCCACGATGCACATTCGCTCCAGCGAGATGCGCGCCGCTGGGCGTTCAATGCTGTCGCCACCCACCCGCTCGGCGGGCTCCTGGCGGATGCCGCCTGGGAAACGCTGCGCGCGCCGATGCGAGCACGCCAGGCGCTGGATCGCTTCTACGAAAACGTGAAGGCCGGTGATCACATCGAAGCCTACCTCGCGTTCACGGAGGCATACACCAGCGCCCTCGATATCGTCACGCCTCCGTGGCTGGCTGGAAAAGCTCGCGCGCCATTGATCCGCCCCTCCATGGGCAAGCCACCGCGACGCGCTACCTTTGAACTTGCCATGCCGGCGCAGACGTTCGAATCTCGCTTCGAGGCATCCGGCGTGGTGTTGCGCGGCGTGCCGGATGCGAACGACGTCTATACCGTGGCGGGGCGCCGCTACATCCGTCAGGACGGCAAGGTATATCCGGTTCGCTATGACGAGGCATTCGATACCTGGCGGCTGCAACCCCAGAATGGTAGTGCCGTGGCATGGGGACCGGCGATCAGGCACGGTGATGCTGGCCTGTGGGTATACAACAACGTAGGGCTCGCCGGCGGTGCCGGCCGCCGCTTGCGCGATCGTTTCCGGCGCCTGTTGCATCTGGGCGACGAGGCAGGCGGCGCGCCACAGGTGCAAGGTGCCGCCAACCCGCCTGGCCCGGCCGCGGGCCCACTAGAGCCGCCACTGGCGGTGCGCCTTCCCGCCGAACTTGAACCGCGACGCGCTGAATTCGAAGCCGTGTTGCGCGATAACCCGGGGGCGAACCTGCTCACTCGCCGCGGGAGCAACGACTCGTTACATGTGCGCCTGGAGATGCCCTCGCGCAGCGCCATCCTCTATGAGGACGGGGTTGCGGCGGATCTTCGCGCACTCAGCGCCGCGCAACGCCGGCAGTTCATGCATGAACTGGAAGCACGTTTCCCCGAAACCACCGAACGCGGGCAGGTCCTGGCCGAACGTGGGTGGGCACGTGATGGCCATCGATTGCCATCTGCGGACCACCATCGCTGGCGTGGCGATGACGGTCAGGATCCTGCGATATCTTCAAGTCGCGATACGCCAACAGCCGCTGCCGATGCCCTCTCGCCTGACCAGCACAGGCGGTGGGATGAAGCCGTAGCGGCGGCACGTGCCCATGGTGACGCGGCCGATACCGTGCCCGGTGCTGCACCCCGCACGTATAACGCCGCCTTGCGCGGCGAGGCCGAGGTGCTTGAGCCCGATGAGTGGCCGCGGCAGTTGTGGATTTATGTCGATCATCCGCCAGTTCGCCGCATGGGGCGCGAGGGCAACGAGCTGGTCGTGCGCGGCGGTAACGATGGCTCATTGCACGCCGCGCACAATTTCCAGGCGACGACGTTGCCTCCCGGCACGCCGGCGGCCCGGCTGGATGAAGTGCTGGGCGTAACACCAGCACACCGACTGGCGGGGCGCGACCCGCTCGCCCACTGGGTGCAGGTCGATACCCGCTACATGGTCGATGCATTCCGCCGGCCCAATCATGCGCTCGCTCGCCGCTTGCTACCTGACGGCGAGTACGCCTACACACTGCACACGTGGGGAAACGACCTTCGCTTGCCGGTCGCGTACACGCGCACATCCGCGCAGCAACCCTGAACACACCAGTGGCAAGGAGAGCCAATGGATACTTACCCCCCACAAACACCACCGGCGCAGTCACAACCTCTGGCGGAGAATGCCGCCGATGTCATCCATCGCCTGGAGCAGACCCGCGCGTGGATCGCGGCCATGCAGGCGCGTGCCCCGCTGGTACCCGACCAGCTTTCTACCCAGGACCTTCACGCGTTCACTGCCCAGGTGGATTCGTGGTGGTTGGAGCGCGTCGATGGTACTGGCTCCAGCTCCCTGGAGCAGGCCATCGCCACGCGTATCGCCACGACGATGCGCGACGATGCGATGCTACGCGGACTTGACGGCACCCTTGGACACGAGGATGTCGAAAAGATCACCGCCGTAGTGCGAATGCAGGGGCATGTGGCACCGCCGGGTACGCTGCTGCGCGATGTATTGTTCAGTGGCGAGCCCTACCCGGGCGCCCTGATCCTCGCGGACACCCAGGCAAATGGCCCGGCACTTCTGTTCATGCCGGATCGCGGCTGGGAACGCTACGAATCACTTGAGAGCCTGCACGAGGAACTGGAAGACCGTACACGGCACGAACTTTTGCTCCGCGACACGCTGCCGGGGCTGCGTGTCGCGGAGGTGGATCGCATGGTGAGGGCGGCGTCATTCGTCGACTCGCAACCCGCCGGGACCGATATCTTCGCGGGCATGGCGCGGCGTATTGCATTGATGCAGCGTGCGCAGGTCAGCGATGCATGGGATGGGCTCGCACGGGGCGACACGCCCGCCAGTGTGGCCGATGCAGTGCGTGCCGCGCTCGACCTGCATGGCAAACTGGATATCGAGGCGATGCATATGGACCGGCAGCGGCGTCTGCTGGCCGCGCACCTTTCGTCTAGACTCGCCGGCGTCCCTGCGCCTGTACGTGATTATTGGTTACGTGCCGCCAGCGAGGTCCGTACGGAAAGCGTCGAAGGCCTCCGAGAGCTCGAAGCGAACGGTGTGGCCGATGCCATCATGCCGCCCGATAACATGAACGACGCTGACGCGGTGCTTGCGTACCGTGACAGCTTGCTAAGAGCCTTCGATTCACGCCAGCAAGGGCGCGTGCGGCGCCATGTCGCCGCACGCCTCATGCGCGCACGCATGGCCCTTGCCGTTGCCGATGCCCGGCTTGACTATTACCTTGCTAACGATCCGTCCGGCTTCCTTGACGACCATAACGAACGTGGCTTCCGATGGATGCGCGCCGTGCTCGATGCGCCCGCCGCGGCGGAAAGACAAACGATCGAGGGACACGACATCGTCGTGCATCAGTTCACGTATCGCGGCGCGGTCGTTGGCGACCTGCTGGCAGTTGGCGCACGAAATCGAGGTAGCGCAGCGCGCGTGGTTCTGTACACGCCAGATGCGCCCGATGGCCGTAGCGTCCGTGAGTTCGAAGATGCGGCCGCAGCCGCGCGCGAGTTTTTGTATAACCCTCGTTTTGAATCGTGGCTACTTGATCGTTTGCCCGCGTCGCACGCCACCACTGATATCCATGGAGCTCGGCATTTTTCGATCCCCGAGCGGAGTCGACGCACGAGTTGGATCGTTGGCAATTCAGACGGCCGAACATTTACCGCGACTGCTGAGGCGTTCGGTGAGCGGGAGGTCCGGGGCAATGCATTCGAGGCTACTTATGCGTCCGTCGTCTCGCGCATGGTGCTTGATATGTCTGAACTGGCAGGAAGCCTGCGCGAGCACCAGGCAGCCCGTACGCGATGGTTCGCCGGCGTTATCAACGACGCCCTGTCTCCGGGACCGCGCATCGTAAGGGAAGTATTCGAGGGTGTTGGCCGTGGCATGCGCGCCCTGTGGCGCGTGGAGGATGCGCTGCGCGCAGGGGATTATGCCCGGGCCTTCGTCGATGCCACGGAAGCCTACGTAAACCTGCTGGACCTGGCGCCAGTAGCACACGGGATGGTACGCCCCATGTTCTATCTGCGGCGTTCCGGCCATGCATCCACGCTGGGCATGGCCGAGCCGTTGGCGCGGCCGCCCGCCCGCCTTGATACGCGCTACACCGCGGCAAACGCGAACCTTTTGGGTGTGCGCCCCGATGTCCGCGGCGTGCACAGCGTCGGAAACCGCCGATACATCGTCTCGTCGGGAGTGCCTTACGAGGTGCGCTTTGATGCCACCAATGCCACGTGGCGGCTGGCCCGGCAGGGCGCCGCGGATAGCGTGTATACCGGGCCAGCCATCCGCTGGGCGCCCGATGGCTGGCGGCTTCGTACCGATGTGGGGTTGCGAGGGGGGCGACGCACCCTTGAGTTACCATCTCCTGGCCGGGGGCCCACCGTCCGTAACGTGGCCGAGGCGGATCTGGCCGGGCTGACGGCCAACCAGCGTGGCCAGTTCCTGCGAACACTCAGGCAACGTCTCGGTGGGCAGGCCGCGGATGACCTGCATATTGACGTATTGATGGCAGACGGACTGGCCTTACCCGTGGGACCCACCCGCTGGAACGCGTGGAACGATGCGCTGGAAGCGGCGCGCCGCGCACCGCGGGTGGCACCTCCGCCCCGCGTGGCGCCACCCCTGATCGTACGGCCACCGTGGCGACTGCTCCCCCCCGAACAATGGCCGGACTCCGTCTGGTACTACCCACCCGGGTTTGTCGGCGCGCTGGATCACCCCACGGTTTACCTGCCCGTCGTGCGCGTGCGTGGCTCGGGCATCTCGGGCCTCGTTGCGTCGCCGCTTGACCCGGCCCTTCGACAGGCGCGGCTGGGTGTGGCGCCGCCGCGCTGGGTACACGTCCACCTGGAGCGCCTGCGCGGCACCGCGGGCCGGGGCCCCGCGGTGCATGTGTTCGTTGACGACACCACTGCGGACCCCCGCTACCTCCTGCGATCAGCCGGAGAGGGAGGGACCTTTCTGGTTCTGCGCCCAGGCCAGTTCACCGTGGGCCAGCCAGCCGTGCCATAAGGCCGGGGAAGCCCCCGGGGCCAGCAGTGGCATACTGGGGGCTTCCCTCCCACGGAAATCGCTTCATGCGCCTGCTTCCTTTCGCGGCCCTGACCATGGCCTTCCCCGTCGTGGCCTTCGCGGCCGATCCGCATTCCTACGCCCAACCGGACGTGGTCAAGGTCACCCACCTAGACCTCGACCTGAAGGTTGATTTCGCGAAGCGCGAACTGGCCGGTAACGCCACGCTCAAGCTCGACTGGAAGGCCGGCAAGAGCAACGATCTCGTGCTCGATACCCGCGACCTGAAAATCGCCAGCGTCGATGCCGTGGACGCCGGCGGCAAGGCCTCGCCGCTGAAGTTCGCACTCGCCCCGCGTGACAAGGAGCTGGGCTCCAAGCTCACCATCCAGGCGCCGGCCCACCCGGGCAGCGTTCGCATCACGTACACCACGGTGCCCGAGGCCTCGGGCCTGCAGTGGCTTACACCGGAGCAGACCGCGGACAAGAAGCAGCCCTTCATGTTCTCGCAATCCGAATCCATCCACGCCCGTTCGTGGGTGCCGCTACAGGATTCGCCCGCCATTCGCTTCACCTACGATGCGCACGTGACCGCGCCGAAGGATGTGCGCGTGGTGATGAGCGCGATCAACGATGCGAAGCACCCGCTCGATGGCGATTTCACGTTTGACCAGCCGCACCCGATCCCGTCGTACCTGCTGGCGATCGCCGCCGGCGATATCGCGGTAAAGGAAACCGGCCCGCGAAGCGCCGTGTATGCGGAACCGAGCGTCGTTGGCAAGGCCGCGCACGAGTTCGAAGACACCGAGAAGCTCATCGCTACGACCGAGCAGCTGTATGGCCCGTATGCCTGGGGTCGTTACGACATCCTTGTGCTGCCGCCTTCGTTCCCATTCGGCGGTATGGAAAACCCGAACATGACGTTCGCGACGCCCACCGTGCTGGTCGGCGACAAGAGCCTGGTCTCGCTGGTGTCGCATGAGCTCGCTCACTCCTGGTCGGGCAACCTGGTGACCAGTGCCGCCTGGCGCGATATCTGGCTCAACGAAGGCTTCACCACCTACGTGCAGGGCCGCATCACCGAGGCCGTGTACGGCAAGTCGCTGGCGGACGAAGAAGCCCTCCTCTCGGCGCGCGAGCTGCAGAAGACGATCGGCGACATGCCGGCGAACACGCAGAAGCTGACCCCGGATGCGCGTGGCGTGGGCGCGGATGATTCGCTCTCGTCGGTGGCCTATGACAAGGGATCGTGGTTCTTGCGCACGCTGGAGCAGCGCTTCGGCCGCGAAACGTTCGATGCGTACCTCAAGGGCTACTTTGCCCACTTCGCGTTCCAGAGCATCGATACCGACACGATGTTCGTCTACCTCAAGGCCAACCTGCTCGATAAGTACCCGGGCAAGATGACCGAGGCGGAAGCACGCGCATGGATCTGGCAGCCGGGCATCCCGAAGGATGCGCCGCTGCCGACGTCGGCACGCTTCGACAGCATCGACAAGCAGCGCGGCGAATTCCTCGCCGGCAAGCTTGATGCCACGAAGCTCGATGCAAAGACATGGAACACCCAGGAGTGGATGTACTTCCTGGATCGCATGCCGGATGTGCCGCCGCTGGACAAGATGAAGGCCCTTGATAGCGCCTGGCACCTCACCGGTACGCCGAATGCGGAAATCGGCATGCGCTGGTACGCGCACGCCATCGCCGCCGGCGACAAGGATGTGTGGACGGCGGCCGCCGAGCACATGACCCGTATCGGCCGCCTGTACCTCACCACCCCGGTGTACAAGGCCTTCGCGCGCACGCCGGAAGGCCTGGCGTTCGCGAAGGAAACCTATGCGAAGGCGAAGGCTGGCTACCATCCGATGACCCAGCAGGCGGTGGAAGGCATCCTCGCCGGCAAGTCGAAGAAGAAGTGATATGGCTAAGTCCCCTGCTCCCGTGAATGCCACTACCGCCCGCCCGCTGTGGCAGCGCCTGCTGCTGCGCCGGCTGAAGTTCCTCGTGGTGGTGGCCGTGGTGCTCGGTGTCGGTGCGGGCCTGGTCTACTTTGTCGCGCCGCAACTGCTTGTAAGGGCAGATGCGGCGCGCATGGCCATGCAGGCTCATGTCGATAAACAAACCGTCGTTGCCGGCGATACCACGTGGTCGTATTACGAAGGCGGCCAGGGCCCGACGATCGTGCTGTTGCACGGATTCGCGGCCAACAAGGAAACCTGGCTGGAGATGGCCAAGGGCCTCACCGACCATTTCCACGTCGTGATTCCCGATCTGCCCGGCTGGGGTGAGTCCTCGCGCAACGATAATGGCGATTACGGCATCCCGGCTCAGGCCGCGCGGCTGGAGGATTTCGCCAAGGCCACCGGCCTGCAGCATTTCCTGCTGGTCGGCCAGTCCATGGGCGGCGCGATCGCCGGTGTGTATGCCGCCGACCACCCGGAGCGCGTCGCCGCACTCGGCCTGATGAGCTCGCTGGGCCTGACGTTCAAGGACAACGATTTCGTCCGCGACGTGAAAGCCGGCAAGAACCCGTTCATCTATAGCGATCGCGAGCAGCTGGAAGCCTTGCTGGCACGCATCTTCATCAAGCCGCCGCACCTGCCTGGCCGTATTGAAGATGCACTGATCAATCGCAACGAAAAGGATCGCGCGTTCATCGAGCGTACGTTCGCCGAGCTCAAGCAGCCCGAGCAGGCGTACGCACTGGATCCGGTGATCGGCAAGCTGCAAATGCCGGTGCTCGGCATCTGGTGCCACGATGACAAGATCATCGATGTATCGGCGCTGGATACGCTGCGCGATGGCCTGAAGAGCTCCCCCTCGATCGGCGCGACCGTGATGAACGGTTGCAATCACATGCCGATGCTGGAGAAGCCGGAAGAAACGGCGCGGATCATTACCGGGTTTGCGCTGGCGCATTAAGCAGGCGGCATCACCGCCCTGTTGGTTTTTCGCGCGCAAGCGCGCTCCTACAATTCTGCCGTGACGGTCACGGACGCTGTGACGGCCACTGACGCTGTGACGACCACTGACGCTGTGACGGCCACGGACGCTGTGAACTTGTAGGGGCGCGCTTGCGCGCGATAAGCCGACGAAGCGAAGAAGCGACAGCTACCCTCAATCCGCTACATCAGCAATAAGCCGATCCAGTTGCGCCTTCAGCGCACTGCCGTGCGCACGCAGCCACGTACGCTGCTCCTTATGCTCCGGCAGGATGCTCTCCACCCAATGCCAGAACTTCGGCGAATGGTTGCGCACCTTAAGGTGGCAGAGCTCATGCACCAACACATAGCGCAACGCGGCCGGCGGCGCGAGCGCCAGCGCGAGATCCAGGTTGATGCGATCGCGCGTGTCCAGGCTGCCCCACAAACTCTTTAGCGGCCGGATGCGCAAGGCCGTAGGCGCCGCGTTGATCTGCGGAATGTAGCCCGGCAACCAGCGCGACACATCGCGGCGAATCTGCGCCTCGAAGAACGTGGCAAGCAGGCCACGTGCCACCAGCAGCTCACGATGATGTGGGCCGGGGATGATCAGCGTGATGCTGCCCTCGTCATGCTGCACGCGCGGATACGGGCCTTCTGCCCAATCAAGCGTAATCTCTTCGCCCCGAAACGGGAACGTGGTTGGCACACCCACGCGCAGCGCGGGCAGCGGCTCGGCATCCATGTGGAATTCGCCGAGCTTCTGTTCCAGCCAATCGGCGTGGTGGCGCAGGAAGGCCGTCATCTGCGCCACATGCGTACCGTTGGGATAGGTCAGGCGTGCGCCCTTCGGTGTCACCGTCAGGCGAAGCCGGCGCGCGCGCGGATGCGCCGACTTGAGCACGCGGATGGTGCCCCCGGTCGGGGTGGAGAGTTCCAGCCAGTCGCCTTGTTCCAATGTCATGTTGCCAGTCCCGAACCGATCCCGACAAACATCCCATCCCGCGGTATCAACCGATGCGACCGGCCCGGCGGATCACTCCGGGCGCGGCAGCTTGAACCACTCTTCGAGCTTGCCCAGCAGGCGCTCGTATTCCAGCGCCATCAGGGCGAAGGTGGCGTCCATTTCGGCGGCGGCATTCTCGTGGCTATCCGCCTGTTCATCCAGCACCACGTCCGTGAACTTGATTTTACGCAGGATCAGGTCTTCGCCAAGCACGAAAGAGATGCGGTCATCGAACACCAAACCAAGCTGGAACACCTGTTTCCCGGTGCGCAGGTGCTCGCGAATCTCATCCGTATCGAGATCCTGGCGGCGGCAACGGGCAATGGCGCCCGAGGCCGTGGCCGGATCACGCAGCTCGCACTCGTCACCCAGGGCCAGGCCACCCGGAAGTTCGCCCGTGGCCACCCAATGGGTCATGAGGATCCGGGGCGATTCCTCGGGCGCCAGCGGCACCGCCGGAAAGCTGCCCAGCGCCTCACGCACCTGGCTAAGGGTGTTCTCAGCGGATTTGCGACTGGAGGTATCCAGCACGAACCAGCCGTTTTTCTTATCAGCGTAGGCCTTCATGCGCGAGCTACGCACGAATGCGCGCGGGACGAGTTCGTTCATCACGTCGTCCTTGATCTTCTTGCGCTCGCGTCCACCCACCTTGCGGCCTTCTTCCTCGGCGATCTTCTGCACGCGGTTGGCCACCTCGTCATTGATGACCGACGACGGGAGGAGCTTATCTTCGCTGCCCACGGTGACCATGGTGTTGCGGGCCACGTTGTGGGTGAGGCCCTCCTCGTTGCGGCCCAGCGGCGAGACGAAACCGCGGGCGGAAAGCTCCATGGGCCCGACCGGGCGCAGGCGATGCTCGGGCAACGCTTCGTCCAGGCGGTCAAGATCGGTAGCGACGGATTCGGAAAAACGAAAAAGCGTCAGGTTGCGAAAGAACATCTATCGGTGATTCTCATGCAAAGGATGAGCCGTGGCGGGCGCCATGCGCCCGCCGGCGATAACACGTGGGATAACTCAGACGACCTTCGCGATCGCGTCGGCGACGCGATCGATGTTCTTGTCGTTCAGCGCGGCGACGCAGATGCGGCCCGTGCCCACGGCATAGATACCAAACTCTTCGCGCAGGCGATCGACCTGTGCGCTGCTAAGCCCGGAGTAGGAGAACATGCCGCGCTGCTGTTGAATGAAACCGAAATCGCCTGCCTTGGCGAGGCGCTCCACGAGGCCACGACGCATGGCGCGGATGCGCTCACGCATTTCGCCTAGCTCGGTTTCCCACGTCGCACGAAGCGCCTCGTGGTTCAACACCGCTGAGACGACGGCCGCGCCATGGGTCGGCGGGTTCGAGTAGTTGGTGCGGATGACGCGCTTGAGCTGCGACTGCACGCGCACGGCTTCGTCGTGCGAGCCGGTGACGATCGACAGTGCACCGACGCGCTCGCCGTACAGCGAGAACGACTTCGAGAACGAGCTGGCAACAAAGAACGGTACATCGGCCTGCGCGAACAGGCGCACCGCCACGGCGTCGGCTTCGATGCCGTCACCAAAACCCTGGTAGGCGATATCGAGGAAGGGCACGAGGCCATGCGTGCGCACGGCTTCGATCACGCGCTTCCAGTCGGCTTCGGCCAGGTCCACGCCCGTCGGGTTGTGGCAGCACGCGTGCAGCACCACGACCGAGCCCTTCGGCAGCTTCGCCAGGCCAGCCAGCATGCCTTCCACATCCACGCCGTGCGTGGCGGCATCGTAGTAGGGGTAATCGACGACGTTGAAGCCTGCCGATTCGAACAGCGCGCGGTGGTTCTCCCAGCTGGGGTTGCTGATCGCGACCGGCACATCCGGGTTCAGGCGCTTGAGGAAATCGGCGCCGACCTTCAGTGCGCCCGTGCCGCCAAGCGCCTGCGCGGTGACCACGCGGCGATCGGCCAGCAGCGGCGATTCGGCGCCGAACAGCAGCTTCTGCACGGCGCTGTCGTACAGGGCGATGCCATCGATGGGCAGGTAACCGCGCGGCAGCTGCGCTTCCAGGCGCGCTTTCTCAGCTTCACGCACGGCGCGCAGCAGCGGCACGTGGCCATTGGCGTCGTAGTACACGCCCACGCCCAGGTTCACTTTGTCCGCGCGGGTATCGGCGCCAAAGGCTTCGTTAAGGCCAAGGATCGGATCGCGCGGGGCGAGTTCGACAGCGGAGAACAGGGTCATGATCGTCAGGCCTTGAAACGGTGGAAGGGAAAGGGTCAGTCGTTATCGTCAGCGGTATCGCTACCGCCGAGCCATGCATGGGTGTCGGCGCGTACCGCGCCTTCGCGGGCGCCAAGTCCCGCGAAATCGAACAGGTTGCGATCCATCAGCTGTGTGGGCGCAATGTTGCCCAGCGCGCGGAACATGGTCTCGCTGCGACCCGGATGGGATTTCTCCCAATCGGCGAGCATGCGTTTGACCACCTTGCGCTGCATGTTCTCCTGCGAACCGCACAAGTTGCAGGGGATGATCGGGAAGGCCTTCGCCTCGGCATAGGTCGCGATATCGTCCTCGCGGCAATACGCCAGCGGGCGGATCACGACATGCTTGCCATCATCGGATTGCAGCTTGGGCGGCATGGCCTTCAGGCTGCCCTGGTAGAACATGTTCAGGAAGAACGTACCGAGGATATCGTCGCGGTGATGGCCTAGCGCGATCTTGGTCACGCCGTTTGCCGCTGCCCACTGGTACAGCGCGCCACGGCGCATGCGCGAGCACAGGCTGCACATGGTCTTGCCCTGCGGGATGACGCGGGTGACGACGCTGTAGGTGTCCTGCTCGATGATGTGGAACGGTACGCCCAGCTCGGTGAGGTAGGCCGGAAGCACGTGCTCGGGGAAATCCGGCTGCTTCTGGTCCAGGTTCACCGCGATCAGCTCAAACCGCACCGGTGCCTTCGCCTGCAGTGAAAGCAGGATATCGAGCATGGTGTAGGAGTCTTTGCCGCCGGAGAGGCAGACCATGACCTTGTCGCCATCCTCGATCATGCCGAAATCGGCAATGGCCTGACCGACCTGGCGGCGCAGGCGCTTGGCCAGCTTGCCGGCTTCGTAGGTGTGCTTGCGGGCGGCGTCGGGGTTGGCGGACATGTCGCGGGGACTTCGGAGGGGACGAGCCTCCTATTGTAGCTGCTGCGGCGCGGCACGCCGGGGGGTAAACTTGCGGCTTCCCCCAAGCCGCCGGCCGCCGCCATGCAGGTTCAGGATCCGATCCAGCTGTCCCACCACCTTGCGGAGCTCAAGGTAGAGCACCGGGACCTCGACGCCGCCATCGACCAGCTGGCCCAGTCCATAGGCCGCGACGAGCTCCAGCTCACCCGGCTGAAGAAGCGCAAATTGCAGCTGAAGGACGCCATCGCGCGGATCGAAAGCCGCCTTATCCCTGACCTGGACGCCTGAAAGGAGCCCCTCGCATGGCCGATCGCCTGGAAAACGCCTGGGTGGCCCTGGAACCCATGGCCCTGTCCCACGTGCCCGCCCTGGAGCAGGCCGCGGCGGACGGCAACCTCTGGGACCTGTGGTTCACCACCGTGCCCGCACCGGGCCTGATGACCGCCTATGTGGAAAAGGCCCTGCGCGGCCAGGTCGAAGGCCGGATGACGCCGTGGGTGGTCGTCGAGAAGGCCAGCGGCGATATCGTGGGCACCAGCCGCTACTACGACATCACCCCCGATCCGTACCGCCTGGCCATCGGCTACACCTGGTACGCCAGGCGCTGGCAGCGCAGCCACCTGAATACGGCCTGCAAGCACCTGCTGCTGGATAACGCGTTCCAGAACCTGGGCGTGGTGGCGGTGGAATTCCACACCGATGCCTACAACCAGGATTCCCAGAAGGCCATTGAGCGGCTGGGCGCCAAACGCGAAGGCGTGCTCCGCGCCCACAAGCGCCGCGAAGACGGCTCGCTGCGCGATACGGTCTGCTACAGCATCCTGGCCACCGAGTGGCCCGATGTGGACAAGTGGCTGCAACTGCGGCTGAAGCGCCTGACCGCCTAAAGTCCGGCAGTACCGCAGACCTGTAGGAGCGGGGGGGGGGGGGGGGGGGGGGGGGGGGGCCCCCGCCCCCCCCCCCCCCGCCCCCCACCACACGGGGGGGGGGGGGGGGGGGTGGGGTTGGGGGTTGAAAACGGGGGGTTGGGGTTTACAATTGGAACCAAAAAA
>NZ_JBNDKI010000030.1:0-44552 GCF_050435445.1 Luteibacter sp. 621
CGCGCCGCCGTGGGGCTCGTGCTTGGCGTCGGCCCGGCCGCCCCCCCCCCCCCCCCCCCGCGCGCCCGCGCGCCCCCCCCCCCCCCCCCCCCCCCCGGGGGGGGGGGGGGGGGCCCGGCCCCCCCCGCGATTCACGTGGCCGCGGCGCGCATCGCGGCGATATCGATCTTCGTCATGTGCATCAGCGCAGCAACCGAGCCGGGATTTTGCACGAGCGCCTCGATATCCACCGGGCAGATCTGCCATGACAGGCCGTACTTGTCCTTCAGCCACCCGCACGCCTGGGCCTTCGGATCACCGCCCTCCGATAGCTTGTTCCAGTAGTGGTCAATCTCCGTCTGGTCCTTGCAATGCACCACCAGGGACAGGGCCTCGTTGAACTTGAAGATGGGGCCGCCGTTGAGTGCCGTGACTGGCTCACCGTCCAGCTCAAATGCGGCGGTCATCACCGAACCTTCCGGGCGCCCGGAAGCGGCCGATGATTCTTTCGAATAGCGAGTGACTGCGGTGATCCGCGAGTTCGGGAAGATCGATGTGTAGAACGTCGCGGCCTCTTCGGCCTGGGTATCGAACCAGAGAAACGGGGTAATGCGGCGGAATGGACGGCTCATGGCGTGCTCCCTTTGTGGTGGCATCTACCCTTACGTCGATCAGCTGCCGCCATTTTCGACATCCGCATCGCGCTTGTGTTGCGGATCACCCGAGCCATGGTTCACTGGCTCCACCGGGCCCGGCGGCAGGCCATGGGTCGGGTCGCCGGAGCCCGTCGTGGGGTCGTCATAGGTTTCGCGCGGTGGCATGGCGGCACTCCCGGCAGGTCGGTCCACAGAGCGAACCACCCCGGCCGTCAACGCCGCGTTCACGCACGCCGGCCCAGCGCCACGCAGAAGTCCACGAAAGCCCGCACCTTGGGGGGCGCGTGTCGACGCGAGGGGTAGAACGCGTAGAGCGGAAAGGTCTCCTCGGCATGCTCGGGGAACAGTTCCACGAGGCGGCCATCCTCCAGCGCATCGCGGACACTCGCTTCCAGGACCTGGGCGATACCCGCACCCGCGACGCACAGGCCGTACATGGTCGCCGAATCCGTCACGAGAATCGGGCCCGTGGTCTCCACCACGGTGACCTTACCGCGGCGATGAAACTCCCACTCGAACGGCCGCCGGGTGACCGGGTCGCGGAACTGGATGCAACCGTGGGCCGCCAGCTCCTTTGGCGTACGCGGCTGGCCATGGGCGGCAAGATAGGCGGGTGCCGCTACCGTGAGCACACGCGTATCGAGCAGCTTGCGCGCCACCAGCGATGAGGACGGCGGCACACCGAACCGGACGGCCACATCGATGCCTTCCGCAACCAGGTCGCCCAGCTCGTCGCGGGTCACGATCTCGATCTCCAGCGCGGGATGCTGGGCCAGGAACGCCGTGAGCCTGGGTGCCACGATCAGGCGCGAAAACATCGGATCGAGGCTCACCCGGAGACGGCCGCGCACGGCCTGGGCATCGCCTGCCGCCGACAGAGCGGCGTCCTCGATGCCCGATAGCAACGGACCCACCTGCGCCACCAGCCGCTCGCCTTCGTCGGTGAGGTGCACTGAACGCGTGGTTCGCTGGAGCAGCCGCACGCCCAGCCGGGCTTCCAGGCGCCCGATGGCGCGGCTTACGCCGGAGGGCGAGAGGCCGAGCGCTTCGGCGGCGCGAGCGAAGTTGCCCGTTTCCACGACGGATACGAGGACGCTTAGGTTGCCGAGGAGGCGGCCGTCGTTGGGCATGGGAGGCGCTCGTGAGCTGGATGCATGAACGATCCGCCCCTGGTGCTGTTGAGTCAATAATGCCTCGCATCGGGCGCGCGCGCCTGTAGCGCACCGGTTTCGGCAATCGCGCGCAAGCGCGCTCCTACAGGGTTAGAACCAGAGGCGGAGGCCGGCGACCCAGCGGCGGTCCGTTATGCGGCGGCCCTGATCGGAAGCCAGGTCCGCCGTGCCGCCCGTAAGGTGTTCCCAGGCCACGCCGACGTACGGGGCGAAGGTCCGGGTGAACTCGTAGCGCAGGCGTAGCCCACCCTCCACGGATGAGATGCCGGACCTCAGCAGGCGGCGTTCGTCATCCTTGCCGTAGGCATTCACTTCCAGCTCGGGTTGCAGGATCAAGCGCTGGGTGATGCGCAGCTCGTACTCGGCGCGGACCCGCGCGGCGGTGCGCCCACCCTGCCCCACGTAGGCCGTGGCCTCAAGTTCGAACCAGTACGGCGCCAGGCCTTGCAAGCCGAAGGCGGCCCACTGCCGCTTCGGGCCTTCGCCGAAATCGCTGCGTACGCCGAGCTGGGTATCCCAGAACGTGGCGATGGCGTGGCTCCAGAACAGCTCGGCATCGCCGTCGTGCGGACGGCCGTCTTCGCGCTCGCCTTCGCTGCGAAACCATAGCTTGTCGCTGTCGTTGCCGTACCAACCCTCGGCTTCCCACGACTGGCCGTGGCCGCCCTGCCCTGAAAACGCTTCAAGGCGATCGAGCAATAGCATCGCGTTCGCTGCGGTGTCGTCCATGTCATGCATGGCCATGCCGTGCATCGACGCGGGGGCCACACCGTCGGACCAGTCGGGACTGCGCGCATCCGCGGGCGCGCTGCCGCCCTGCATCGCGCCCATCTTCATGTCGCCCATGCCGCCCATATCGTGCGCGTCGCTTTGGCCATGCATGCCGGCCATGTCGTGGCCGGCATGCGGGTCCTGTACAGCAGGCGCGCCCTGTGCCGACGACGCGGGCTGCGCGGCATCATGATGCATGGCGGCATGGTCCATGCCTTCCATCGCCGGCATCTCCTGCGCAAATGCGGCGAACGGGTACCACGCGGCGACCAACCACCAGCGCCTCATGACACCACCACTTCGCGGAACATGCCCGCTTCCATGTGGTACAGCATGTGGCAATGGAACGCCCACCGCCCGGGGTTGTCGGCCGTGACCGCATAACTCACCTGCTGCGCGGGCTGCACGTTGACCGTGTGCTTGCGAACCTGGAACGCTCCGCCCGGTGTTTCCACATCGCTCCACATGCCATGCAGGTGGATGGGGTGGTTCATCATGGTGTCGTTGACGAGCGTCACGCGCAGGCGCTCACCCTTTCGGAAGTGCACGGGCTTCGCCTGCGAGTACTTCAGGCCATCAAAGCCCCACGCGAAACGCTCCATATTTCCGGTGAGGTGCAGTTCGATCGTGCGCGACGGCTCGCGCGTATCGTACGCGCCGCCCACCGAGTGCAGGTCCGCATACGTCAGTACGCGATGCGTGCGTTCGCGCAGGCCCGCGCCAGGGTCATCCAGATTGGTGCGCGGCATGTCCACGCGCATATCCACGTTGGGGCCGTATTCCGTGCTGGCGTGGTGCGCCATCACCATGGCGCCATCGGTCGCGTCCCCAGCCATCGATCCCATCATGTCGCGCATGGCCAGCCGTGGCCGTGGATCGAGCGCCGGCACCTCGGCGCGCATGCCAGTTCGCGGCGCAAGCGTGGCGCGCGCATAACCGGAGCGATCGATGGACTGGGCGAAGACCGTGTAGGCACGGTCTTCCGTGGGCGTGACCATCACGTCGTAGGTCTCGGCGGCGGAAAGCCGCAGTTCGTCGACATCCACCGGCAGCACATCCTGGCCATCGGCCGCGACGACCTGCATGCGCAGGCCGGGGATGCGCAAATCAAAGATCGAGTTGGACGAGCCATTGATGAGGCGCAGGCGCACGCGCTCGCCAGGCTTGAATTCACCGGTCCAGTTTCCCGCCGGCGCCGTGCCGTTTACCAGGTACGTGTACGTGCTGGCCGAGACATCGGCCAGGTCGGTCGGGTTCATCCGCATCTGGTTCCACATGCGGCGCATGGCGACCGCATCGTGAAAGCCCTTCTCTCGTGCGTCGCGCAGGAAGCCTGCAAGCGTGGGCTGCCCATCATTGTAGATATCCGAGCGGGTGCGCAGCTTCGCATAGACGCGCTCCGGGTCTTCATCGGTCCAGTCGCTGATCAGGATCACGTGCTCGCGATCCGCCGGATAGCGCTCACCACCGGCCGGCTCGATAACGATCGCCCCGTACAGGCCACTCTGTTCCTGGAAGCGGCTATGTGCGTGATACCAGTAGGTGCCCGCCTGCCTCGCGGGAAAGCGATAGGTGAACCGGGACCGCGCCGGGATGCCATCGAAACTCAGGCCCGGCACGCCATCCTGATCCGCGGGCACGATCATGCCGTGCCAGTGGATGGAGGTGATGGTATCCAGCTGGTTCTCGATCGCGATGCTCACGTCGTCGCCTTCGCGCCAGCGCAGCGTCGGCCCGGGCACGCCTCCACCCAGGGTGACCGCCTGGCGGGCGCGCCCGGTGAAGTCCACCGCTGCCTCGCTCACCGCCAACTGGAACGCGGGCCCCTGCAGGCTGGCCACGCGCGGCAGCGGTGCCTGCGCAAGCACCGGGCGTACGGTACCGGTAGCGAGGCCCACCCCCGCCACGGCCAGGCCCTGGACAAAGCGGCGGCGCGCAGGATCAAAGGGGGCAAGACGGGAGCCGTGCATGGGGTGCGAACATCCGGTGACGTGACTGGGACCGCGAGCGTAGCCATGCCACGCGCGCGCCGACAACTCTGGAGAAGGCTCCGTGCGGGCTGCACGGCCCGTTCACCACCACGCTTCAATCATCCTTGCCATGAGCCTGCAGGAATACCGGAAGAAACGCGACTTTGGGCGGACGCGTGAGCCCGCCCCGGAACGGTCAGCGCGCACCGGGCGGACCATCTTCGTCGTGCAACTGCACCACGCATCGCGCCGGCATTTCGATTTCCGGCTGCAGGTGGGCGACGTGCTGCGCAGCTGGGCTGTGCCGAAGGGCCCCAGCTTCGACCCAAAGGTGAAGCGGCTAGCCGTCGAAGTGGAAGACCACCCCCTGTCTTACGCCGAGTTCGAAGGCGATATCGACGAAGGTTATGGCAAGGGGCACGTCGATACATTTGATCGTGGCGTGTGGTCGTCTGCCGGCGATGTCGAAGCGCAGCTCGCGAAGGGCCACCTGAGTTTCGAATTGTTCGGCAAACGCCTGAAAGGTGCCTGGCACCTGGTACGTAGTGGCAAGAAGGAACGCCAGCCTGCATGGTTCCTTATCAAGGCCGCCGACGCGTACGCGGGGGATGTGGAGGCTGACGACCTGCTGGACAAAACGATGCGAGAGAGCACCCGGAAGGCGGCAAAAACACCGGCAACGAAAGCGGCTGCAACGAAGAGCACCGCACGCAGGAAGGTGGCACCAAGGGCTCGACGCGTGCCGCTGGCTTCGCTCAGCAAGGCAGCCGGGGCCATCAAGGGCGCGAAGAAAGCGCGATCCAGCACGGCATTCTTTGCGCCACAGCTGGCGCGCCTGCGCGAGACGCCACCTCAGGGCGACGCCTGGCTGCACGAAGTGAAGTGGGACGGTTATCGCATCCTTACCGGTATCTCCAGGGGCGAAGTCAACGTGTGGTCACGCAACGCGCTTCCCTGGAACGATCGCATCCCGGAGATCGTGCAGGCTATTGAAGCGCTGGGCCTGGACAGTGCGCGTCTCGATGGCGAACTGATCGCGCTCGACGCGAACGGCCGCAGTGATTTCAATGCACTGCAGAAGACACTCGCAGGCGAAGCGCAGGCACCGCTGGTGTACATGCTTTTCGATATGCCGTTCCTGCAAGGCTATGACCTGTCGCGAACCGCGTTGTCCGAGCGCAAGGCGTTACTGGAACGCCTGCTGGCGCACGCGCCACCGCACCTTGGCTACAGCGGCCACAACATGGGCGATGGGGACGCCGTGTTTGCCATGGCCATGGAGCAGAAGCTCGAAGGCATCATTTCCAAGCGCGTTGACGGGCCTTACCACAGCGGCCGAAACGATGACTGGCTGAAGATCAAACGCCTTGAAGCGGACGAGTTCGCCGTGATCGGCTACACGCCTGCGAAGGGCTCACGACTTTCGTTCGGTTCACTGCTGCTTGCCAAACCGGGCACGAAGGGGCGCTGGACCTACATCGGCCGTGTCGGCACCGGCTTTACCGATGAGATGCTGCGCGATCTCGGCAAAACGCTTGCGAGAGGCGGGCAAAAAGCGCCACCCGTGCCGCTGGATGGCATTGACCCCCTGCTCCGCGGCGCCCTATGGGTCAAACCCACCGTGGTGGCTGAGGTCTACTACCGTGGCATCGGCAACCTGGGCCTGCTGCGCCAGCCCAGCCTGAAGGCGTTGCGCATCGACAAGGCACCGAAGGATCTGCGCGATAGCGATCGCCGCACCGCCGCCTCCCCCGAACCAAAGAAGCCCGTGAGGACGAAGCCCGTGGCGACCGATGAGATCACGATTACCCACCCCGACCGGGTGGTGTACCCGGACGATGGGATAACCAAGCAGGACGTGGCCGATTACTACAAAGCGGTCATGCCATGGTTCCTGCCACCGGTGGCCGACCGGCCCATGCCCATGTTGCGTTGCCCGGGAGGTATCGGCGAGCACTGCTTCTTCCAGAAGCACATGATCGCCGGCCTGCACCATGTCGGTTCGGCAAAGCTCAAGGAGGAAACCGGTGCGCAAGCCGTTTACCTGTATCCGAAAGATGAGACCGGCCTGTTGGAACTGGTGCAGTTCGGCGCGATCGAGTTCCACCCGTGGGGCTCGCACGTCAAGACACCGGACGTCGCCGATCGGGTGATCTTCGACCTTGATCCGGGTGATGGCGTGGCGTGGAAGCGCGTGGTGGCGGCAGCACGTATGGTTAGGGATTCTCTCAAGCAACTCGGGCTGACATCCTTTGTCCGCACCACCGGTGGCAAGGGGCTGCACATCGTGGTGCCGCTGGCCCCGGGCGCGGACTGGGATACCGTTCGCACGTTTGCCCGCGGCTTCGCGGAGGCGCTGGCCCAGGCGCACCCGCTGGAGTTCGTGGCCACGGCGGCGAAGAAAGTGCGCGGCGGCAAGATCTACCTGGATTACCTGCGCAACGGCCGCGGGGCTACCGCGGTCGCCTCCTACTCGCTACGCGCCCGCCCGGGCGCACCGGTGGCGGTCCCGCTGCGCTGGGAGGACCTGGGCAAGCTCAAATCCGGCGCGGACTTCACCATCCACTCCGTACCCAAACGCCTGGCCCGGCAGAAGAAAGACCCCTGGGAGGGCATCGACAAGGTGCGCCAGAGCCTGGATGACGTCGTGGAGCGGCTGGGCCTGTAGACTTGGCGATTCCTAATCCGAACCCAAGCCCCATGTTCGCCTCGCTACCGGTCTTCCTGCGCGTCCCCCTTGCCTGCCTGTTCCTGCTGGGCAACACGGTGCTGCACGTGACACCGCTGCTCCTGCTTTCGCTGGTACGCATGGTGTTGCCGCTGCGCGGGCTGCGCACGGCGTGCGGCAAAGCTTTGGTGGGTATCGCCGAGAGCTGGCTCAGCTTCAATGGATGGTTGTGGGGTGCGTTCACCCGCACGCGCTGGACGATCGATGGCGTGGATGGCCTGGCGCCGCGCGATAACTATCTGGTGGTGTGCAACCACCAGAGCTGGATCGACATCCCCGCCCTTCAGAAAATCTTCAACCGACGCATCCCGTTCATGCGCTTCTTCCTGAAAAGCCAGCTGATCTGGGTACCGTTGCTAGGCCCGGCCTGGTGGGCGCTGGATTTCCCCTTCATGAAACGCCATTCGCGCGAAGAGCTGGCAAAGCATCCGGAGCTGAAATCGCGCGACCGCGATGCCACGCGCCGTGCATGCGAGAAGTTCCGCCACGTCCCCGTGGCGATCATGAACTTCACGGAGGGCACCCGCTTTACGCAGGCCAAGCACGACGCGCAGAAATCGCCGTACACGCACCTGCTGCGCCCGAAGGCGGGCGGCGTGGCCTTCGTGGTGGATGCCATGGGTGATGCGATCCGCCACATGCTGGATGTGACCATCGTGTACCCCGATGGCCCCGGTTCCATGATGGATATGATCGCCGGGCGCATCCGCGAGATCCGCATCCACGTGCGCAAGCTGCCGCTCATGGACAGCATGCGTGGCGATTACGAGAACGACAGCGCGTTCCGCGAACGTTTCCAGGCCTGGATCAACCAGCTGTGGCAGGACAAGGACGAGCGCATCACCCAGATGCTCGCCAGGTCCACGTAACCGCTCCCGCGGTTACCTGGCTTCTTCTTTCAGCTTTTCCTTGAGGCGGTCGCGGCCGGCCTGCGCGTAGCTCTTGCAGGTCTCGCCTTCGCCCTGTTCGGGATGCGGCGTGACCAGGATGTCGCACGGCAGTGCGGCGACGCGATCAAACGTCTTCCAGTACGCGGCGACGTAAGCGGGGTGATCGCTGTAACGATAGGTGCCGGATGAGAACGCGAACAGGCTATCCGCGTAGGCGATGTGCTTGCACGTGCTGCCTTCGCAAGCATCCCACGTCCATGCGGTGCCACCGGGCGTATGGCCCGGCGTGATGTGTGCCGTAAGCTTCAACGGGCCGACCGTGACCACCTTGCCATCCGTGATATCACCGGTCACCGGGAACACTGGATACGCGTCCTTCGAGCCCGGCGTGTACTGCGGATCATCCGGGTCGTGTCCCCCCAGCCGCATCGCCTTCGCTCCCGCTGCGGTGGCGCGCACGGTGGCGCCACTGTCCTTCGCCAGCTGGCCGATGGCCCCCGCGTGGTCATGGTGCGCGTGCGAGTTGAGGATGAGCTTGATGTCCTCGACACGGAAACCCAGCTTGCGGATGTTCGCCTCGATCAGCGACGCGTTCTGCGTCCACGTGCCATCGATAAGGATGTGCCCTTGCGGCGAGGTGATGAGAATGGACGACAGCCCCTTCGTACCCACCTGGTAGGTGTTGCCGTAGATCACGTGCGGTGCAGCCGGCTCGCTCCACTCGGGAACCGGCGCGGTCGGTGACTGTGCGAAAGCGGGCAGGGTGGCTAAAGCGGCGATGAGGGGCAGGGTGCGGCGCATGGTCGTGATCCTGGCGGGTTGAGCGCGCAGGTTACGAGCCGCAAGAGCCGAAACCCGGGCAATAGCATGACTCTTTGTAGGAGCGCGCTTGCGCGCGATGGGTGCTTGCGACAGAACCATGGCCTGGGGGCACGCCTATCGCGCGCAAGCGCGCTCCTACAGGTGCTTGCGGCGTTGGCGGGCGCGCCAGAACAGGAAGCCGGTGACCAGCAGGAAGCTCGGCAGCAGGCCGGTGATACAGGCTAGCGTGCGCCACACGATGCCACCCACGGCGGCGGAATGGATCGGGAACAGGGCGTTGGCCAGGCGGCCACCCGGGCCCAGTTTCGTCGCATCCTCACCGCCGATCACGCTGGCGTCGTGGCCGTTGATGAACAGCGTGCTGCGGCCCGCCAGGTTCCATTCGCCCGCGCGGCGCACGCGCATGGCGATAGTGCCGGAATCCTTGCCCGGCAGGGTCACGCGGGTGAGTTCCGCATCGGGTGCGGCGGCGCGGGCCGATGCCAGCACGGCCGCCCAATCTGGCTTGCCATCCAGCGGTGCGGTCTTCGGCGGCTTGGCCGGCGCCTTCTCGCCAAATGCCGCGGCAAGGCCATTACGTACCGCACCGCGATACGCCATGGTGGTGCCGGTGCCGATCATCACAATGAGCAAGGGCAGGGCAACCACGCCCACGGCGCGGTGAAAGCTCGCCCAGCGCAGCACCGGCGGATTCGCGTGCGGCTTGAGGTGCTTGAGCGCACGCTGGCGCCCAGGCCAGTACAGCCACACGCCCGAGAACAGCATGAACAGCCCGGTGCACGCGACCACGCCGAGCACCGTCTCGCCCACGTCGCCGGTCAGCAGGTGGGTGTGCCAGTCCAGCAACGTCAGCAGCACATCGCCACTCTTGTGCCGGGTAAGCAGTAGCTCGCCGGTGGTGGCATCGAAATACAGCCGGTCACCACCGCGTGCCTGTGCTTCCCACACGGGCATCTCGGCGTCCGGCAGCGAAAGGCCACGCAAGCCCTTTGCCTGCGGCGAAGCCAGCACGGTGTCGAGCGAACGAGCCTGGGTGGCAAGCGCGGGGAGCGGCCGGGATACGAGCTCAGGATGCCCGGCCGCGAACAGCGGCTGCTCCCACAGCAGCACGCTGCCGGAGAGCGTCACCAGCGCCAGCAGCAAGCCAAGCGACAGGCCCAGCCACAGGTGCAGGGTCTTCAGGGTGCTGCGGAATCGGCGCGGGCGAGGGGTCATCAGAAATCCACGGAAGCCTGGACAAAGTAGGTACGCGGCATACCGACGTAGAGGCCGTCGTTGTTATCGGTGGAGCGGGTGAAGTAACGGCGGTCGAACAGGTTCTTGACGCCCACGCCCACCCGCAGGTTCGAGAGCGACGGGCCAAACGCATATTCACCGCGCGCGTTCCAGGTCGTCCAGCCCGGGATATTGCCCAGGTCGCCATCTGCCGAGGGTTCGGTCACGTATTCGGTGGGGTTGGCCGGATCGAAGCTCGGCGAGCCCGGCGAATGCTGGCGCGATTGCGAGAACGCATCCAGGTTGAACGTCCACGCGGCCACGTTGTAGCGCAGGCCAAGGTTGGCCGTGCGCCGCGAATAGAACGGCAGGTCCTTGCCGGCGAACGAGCCATGCTTGTAGAACGCATGCGTATACGTGGCCGTGCCCCACAGCGTCAGGCCTTCGAGTGCATCGGCGAACGAACCGAAGTCGAGGTGCGCCGACGTTTCCACACCCTTGTGCGTGGTGGCACCCAGGCTGGTCCAGCCTTCGTACGAATCCGGCACGTTGGGCAGCTTGCCCACCAGCTGCAGCTCGTGATCGAAGTTGATGCGGAACAGGCTGACCTCGCCGCCCCAGGCCTTGTCGTCGTAGCGCGTACCGATTTCATAGGTGCGGGCGAGCTCGGGTTCCAGGCCCTGCGCGAACTGGCCAGTGGAATCCTTCTGGCCGATCTGGAAGTACTGCAGCGAACCGAACGAGGTCTCCGCGTTGGCGTACAGCTTCCACGCTTCGCTCAGGTGGTACATGACATTCAGCGAGGGCAGCGGTTTGGAGTACTCCTCGCGGCGCTCGCTCGGGCCTTTCACGATCACCGTGCTGCTCGGGTGTGCTTGCCATTCACTGCGAATGCGCTCGTAGCGCAGGCCCGGCGTGATCGTCCAGTCGCCCGCGTTGATCGTGTCATCGATATACACGGCATGCGCTTCGTTGCTGCCGGTGTTGTTGCCCGAGAGCACGTAAGCGCCGCTGTACGGATCGCCGGTGAACGGCGTGTACCAGAGGTTCGACGTGAACTTGTTGTTGCGATACGTCTGCTCGTGCATGGCCTCGCTGGTGTAGCGGTAGCCGATGCCGATCTCGTGCGTGACCTGGCCCCAATCGAACAGCTGCGAATAACGCGGCTCGATCGCGAACACGTGGTAGTTGCGCGGGTAGGCGTTGAGCTGGTGCGTGTAGCTGCCGTTCGGGTTCTCGGTGATGGTCTCGATATGGCTTCCACGGAAGCTATCGGAGTAATACGACTGCACTTCGAACGAGCGTCGGTCTTCGACGTGGCTGTACTTCACCACGTAGTCCGTACGGCGGCCGTGGAAATCATCGTACGGGCGGCGCGACTGGAACGGATCGGCATCGTAATCGGCCTGGGTGAGGCCGCCCGGCATGCCCGCCTGGCCGTCGTAGTGGTGGATGCTGCCGGTGAGCGTGTCTTCGCTGGTGATGGCGTACTTCGCCTTCAGCATCACATCGTCGATGCTTTCGTTGTCTTCATGCTCGCGGTAGCCCGGGCCGTGCAGGCCGTTGTAGAGCAAGGCGATGCCCAGGCCCTTGTCGGTGGTGCCGCCCACGAACGCATTGGTGTTGGTGCGGATGCCGCCGTGCTCGCTGCCCTGGAACTGCACGCCCGCGCTGCCGCCGAACGTTTCGGGGATATCGCGGGTCACGAAGTTGATGATGCCGCCGACGTTCTGCGGCCCGTAGCGTACGGAGCCGCCACCGCGCACGACATCGACCGCCTGCAGGTTGCCCAGGCCCACCGGGGCCATGGAGACCTGCGGCTGGCCGTACGGGGCCACGGCCAGCGGCACGCCATCGAGCAGGATGGTGGAGCGTGGCGACAGGCGCGAGGTGAGGCCGCGCACGCCGACGTTGAGCGAGACATCGCTGCCGCCCGTGCCATTGCTCTCCTGCACCTGCACCCCGGGGATGCGGCGCAGCGCATCGCGCAGGTTGGTAGCGCCCGCTTCGCGCAGTTCCTCACGGCGTACCACGGTGCGCGCCCCCGGGTGGTTCTGCACCACGTTCTGCTGGGCATCCCCCAGCCAGTCGCCGACCACCTTTACGCCCTCCAGGTTGGTGGGGCTGGGCGGCGGCGGGGCGGCGGTATCCTGGGCGGCGGCGGCGCGCGCGACAAGGGCGCCGGCCAGCGCGACGGCAAGGACGGTAGGGCGGATGGACATCGGGTGAACCTTGGGGAAAGGGGGGGGCGAAAGGTGTTAATCGTAAATACGACTGATTATCAGATCAAATCCGTCATCACATCGGCGGGAAATCCGGCGGTAATTGATACGGAATGCCATATCCAGCCATAATCGGCCCATGCCCAAGCCCCTGGCCATCGCGATCGTCGCGCCACCGGGCGTCCAGATGCTGGACGTCTCCGGCCCCGCGGATGTTTTCGCGGAGGCGAACCGCCAGACGGGGCGCGAGTTCTACAAGGTGCTGACGGTGGGCACGGCACCTCTCGCGGTAGCCGCCTCGTCGGGCATGCGTTTCCTGCCCGACCGCAGCACCCAGGACGACATCACCGTAGTGGATACCTTGCTGGTGGCCGGCTCGCCGGACCTGGCCAACGCCGCGACCGACCTGCACACGCTCGACTGGCTGCAGGCCCATGCCGTGCGGGCGCGCCGCTATGGCTCGATCTGCAGCGGCGCCCTGCTGTTCGCCCAGACCGGCTTGCTGGATGGGCGCCGGGTGACCACGCACTGGAAGGTCGCCGAGCTGCTCGGGCGCCGCCACCCCTCCCTCACCGTCGAGGCCGATGCGTTCGTGGTCCGCGACGGGCCCGTGTGCACCGCCGCCGGGGTCACGGCCGGCATGGACCTGGCCATCGCCCTGGTGGAAGAGGACCTGGGCCGCGACGTGGCCATGGCGGTCGCCGCCGAACTGGTGGTGTTCTACCGCCGGCCGGGCGGCCAGATGCAGTTCAGCCGGCATGGCGAGGCCGCCCCGGCGGGGCGCGGCGCCCTGCAGGAGCTACAGCGCTACGTGGCCGCCCATCCCGGCGAGGATCATTCGGTGCCGGGCATGGCGGCGCGCGCAGGCATGAGCCCGCGACACTTCGCTCGCGTCTTCCACCGCGAGGTCGGGATGACGCCTGCCGAGTTCGTGGAAACCATGCGCGTGGAAGCCGCACGGCGCTGGCTGGAAGAAGGCCACGACACGCCCAAGCGGGTCGCCGCGAAGCTGGGCTACGCGGACGCCAACGGCCTTCGGCGGGCCTTCATGCGCCGGCTTGGCGTCACTCCTGCGGATTACCGCAAGCGATACGCACACGCGCGCACCTGAGGCCCATCAGAGCTCGATGATGCCGCGGCGGAGCGCGATGGCCACCGCGTGGGTGCGATCGTTGGCCTGCAGCTTGGCCAGGATGCTCTTCATGTGCGCCTTCACCGTTTCTTCCGCGATGCCCAGCGTCGTGGCGACATCACGATTGGCCGCGCCCGTGGCGACATGCGTCAGCACCTGGGTCTCGCGAGGGGTCAGCTCATCATCGTTGGCGTGGCCGGCGATCTCGCTGGCGATCTCGTCCGGCACGCGGCGTTTCCCATCCATCATCTGGGTGATGGTGCTGAGCATGTCCTTGCGCAGTTCACTCTTCAGCAGATAACCCTGGGCGCCGGCGCGAAAGGCGCGCAGCGCCTGCACATCGCCACGGTACGTGGTGAGCACGAGGATCCGTGCATCAGGAAACTCCGCACGGATAGCCTCGATCGCCGCGATGCCACCCATGCCGGGCATCTGCAGGTCCATCAACGTCAGGTCGGGGCGCAACTGACGATAGCGCTCGATCGCTTCCTCGCCCGTACTGGCCTCGGCGACCAGCTCCAGCCCGGCCTGGCCTTCCAGCACGGCAGCGATTCCCTCGCGCAGGAGAGGATGGTCGTCGACAGTCATGATGCGGATGGTGGGCATGGCGCTGAGGTGGCAAGGTCTGGGGCAGGAGTATGGCCGATCCGCTCCCGTACGGCATGCAACGACATGTCCTCCACCCGCCACCTGCGAGCATGCAACGATGATGGCCGAGAAAAAGCAGCGCGCTAAACAGGGTAACGTCCGTACCGGCATGGGCGGCTGGACGTTCGCGCCGTGGCGCGGGCTCTTCTACCCGGATGACCTGGCCCAGAAACGCGAGCTCGAGTTCGCCAGCCGCCAGGTCAGCGCGATCGAGATCAATGGTACGTACTACCGCGCGCCTGCCCCGGAGATCTACCGCCAGTGGGCCGCCACCGTGCCTGACGGATTTGTCTTTTCGGTCAAGGCGCCGCGGCACATCGTGCAGACGAAGGCGCTGGCATCGACGGGTGAGCGGGTAGGGCGCTTCCTCGAAGGCGTCGCCGCGCTAGGCGACCGGCTTGGCCCGGTGCTCTGGCAGTTCCTGCCCACACGTGTGTTCGATCCGGACGACATCGCCGCGTTCCTCACGCTGCTGCCGGATGCCATCGACGGCGTGCCGTTACGCCACGCAGTGGAAGTGCGCCACCCCAGTTTCCTCGACCCACGCTGGCTGGAACTCGCCCGCGCACGTGGCATCGCCACCGTGTACACCGATTCGCCCGATTACCCGAACCTGGCGGACCTGACCGGCCCCTTTGTGTACGCCCGGCTGATGCGTAGCCAGGCTAACCGCAAAACCGGCTATACCGCGCCAGCCCTGGCCGAATGGGCCTCGCGGGCTGCCACCTGGGCTGGGGGTGGGGATCCGGCCGACTTGCCCCACGTAGGCAAGGCTGCCGTCGGGGGCGTGCCAAGGGATGTGTTCGTTTTCTTTATTTCCGCGGCGAAGGAACGCAACCCCGCCGCCGCGATGGCACTCGGCGAACTCGCCGGGGCCGCATAATGTCTCCCACTGATCTTTTGCGGAACCTCCATGGACCGACTTATCCAGAACCACCTCATCGATCTCTTCGCCGAACACGATATTGGCCTGGAGCCGGACGAGGACTGGCTGCTCACCGAGGGTGACGATTTCCCCGCCATTCGCGGCATATGGCACGAGGGCAAGGACGGCGGCATGGGCCGGCTGGACCTGGATATCGTGCTGGATGAAGAACGCACCATCGAAGAGAGCTTTGGCGGTATCGGCACGGGCAAGGCCGGTTGCCGTGACGCGCTGGATAGCTTCGCGCGCAACGATTTCTTCGTCGTGCTCGCCGCGTGCTGGCACCAGGTGGAAAAGAAGAAGCTGGCCGTGCGCGAGATGAACGCAGGCGCTCACCGCTTCACCGCCTACATCGGCGATTTCACGCTGCGCGGCGAAAGCGATGCGCCGATGGAGATCCCGGAGGATGGCCTGTCGGCCCTGGAAGCCGCCATCGCCACCGCGCCGCTTACCAACGACGTGCACTGGATCCGTGTGTTCTACGGCAACGTGGGCGACGGCAAGACCCAGGTCGAGGTGCTGCTGGATAACGAGCCGTGGGCAGCCGGCCACAAGGCCATCGCCTCGGTGGACTGGCCGCAGCACGAGCGCTATTACAGCCTGCGCAATTTCATCGCGCTGGTCCCACTGGACTAAAGGCCGCTCCTACACGCACCGGTTAATCCGCATCGCGGAATGCCGGCCACTCTTCCGGGCGCATGATCTCGAATAGCCCTTCGCGTTTCGTACGGCGGCCGAGGCGTAGCACCTCGGCATCGCGCGAGAACAGGATCGAAGCGCGTGTGGACGTGGCGAGTTCCAGGAATTTCTGGTCGTCGGGATCCTTGCAGCGTGGCGGTGCACGTTCGCACGTCGCTTTCGGCAACACGCGCACCAGCGTATCGAAGCGGGAGAGCGCTTCAGCGCGGCGCGCGTCATCGAGCTTCAGCGCCGGATAATCCAGCACGGCCAGCCATTCCTGCCGGCAATCGTCACGCGTCACGGCTTCCACTTCGCCACCTTCGATCGCCGCGACAAGCGTCGCGGCGCGGGGATCGGAGAAAACAAACGCATCCAGGCATACGTTCGTGTCGAGGACGACCCTTACCGTCATGCAGCGGCTTCCGTGGCCAGCCGGGCGTGCTGCTGGGCCACCAGCGTGTACGAGTGCTTGCGCGCCTCGTGGTCGAACACCTGGGCGGTGATGATCAGCTCATCGGCCTGGGTGCGCTCAATGAACGCTGCAAGGCCCTCGCGCACCGTATCGGGCGAGCCGACCACTGCGCACGACAAGGCATGATCCACCTGCGCCTTCTCCATCGGGGTCCAGATGCCTTCCATGCTGTTCACTGGCGGCGGCAGCTGGCCCGGCGCACCGCGGCGCAGGTTCCAGAACGCCTGCTGCTGCGAGGTGAACAGGCGCTGCGCCTCCTGGTCGGTATCGGCCGCGACCACGTTGATGCCCAGCATCGCGTACGGTTTGGCCAGCACCGCCGAGGGGCGGAACATGGTGCGGTACACCTCGAGTGCCTGCATCATCAGGTCGGGCGCGAAGTGCGAGGCGAAGGCGAACGGCAGGCCCAGTTCGGCCGACAGGCGCGCACTGAACAGGCTCGAGCCCAACAGCCACAGGGGCACGTTCGTGTCGATGCCGGGCACGGCTCGCACGCTCTGCCCGGGCTGCAGGGGACCAAGGTAGTGCTGCAGCTCGACCACATCGTCCGGGAAACGATCGTCGCTCGGGCCCATCGCGCGGCGCAGGGCGCGCGCCGTCGCGTAGTCCGTACCGGGCGCCCGGCCCAGGCCAAGGTCAATACGGCCCGGGTACAGCGAGGCCAGCGTGCCGAACTGCTCGGCAATCACCAGCGGGGCGTGGTTGGGCAGCATGATGCCGCCGGAGCCCACGCGAATCGTCTTCGTCGCCTCGGCGATATAGCCAATGACCACCGCCGTCGCGGCGCTGGCAATGCCGGTCATGTTGTGGTGCTCGGCCAGCCAGTAGCGATGGAAGCCAAGGGCTTCGGCATGCACCGCCAGGTCGCGCGAGTGCCGCAGGGCGTCGCCGGGGGTGGAACCGCGTGGCACCGGGGCCAGGTCGAGGACGGAAAACGGAATCATGGGCGCAATCCTTGGGGTGCGACGGGCACCGATCTTTCCCATATGGGCAGCATTCGCCTAAAGGCAACCGTGTAGGGGAACGCCGGCACGATCCGTAGGCGCAGCACCCGCCGGCAGGGCCGGCCGTGGATCCGATACGTGGGCCGTGCTTCCCTTGAGTTCCCTCCAAGGAAGGACAAACCCATGTCACCGCTCCGCTCCCTATTCGCCCTGGCGCTGGCCATTCCCTCTGCCACCACGGCCGCAGAGGTGCAGACCGATCACTACTTCGCGGTGCAGACGGTGGATCCGGACCACGCTTCCGGTGAATTCATCGTGCGTATTAGCGAAACGGCACGCGCGAAGGCGTTCGCCCAGGCGGCACGACACGGGCAACCGTTGCGCATGACCAGCCGCATCGTCCAACGCCCGGCCGCATGGAACGCGGCGTGGCCGTTCTACACCGAGCGGCACCGGCTTATTTCCACCGAAACGCTGGTTTCCCGTTGCTCATCGCACGGGCCGGTGCAGGTCGCGCAAGTCATGGCCCGGGGTTCGAAGGTGCATGGCAGTGCATGGTGCCCGGCGGTTCGCGTCGTTCGCGAAATCGACCCACACGCGAACCACTGAGTCCATTTGATTCCCTGAGGAAACGATCCGTTCGGCCGGCCGATGCGCCGCAGCCCCCGGTGGAAGCGGAAAATACGCCCATCCACTCAACCATTCCGGTGAACACCGGGGGAGCATGAACATGATCGACATCCGCCGCTTTAACACCCTGGGTGGTGCCAACCACGGCTGGCTCGATGCGAAGCATCATTTCTCGTTCGCCTCGTACCACGACCCGAAGCGGATGGGCTGGGGCGCACTGCGCGTGTGGAACGATGACACCATCGCCGCCGGCACCGGCTTCCCGCCGCACCCGCATTCGGACATGGAAATCATCACCTACGTCCGCGAAGGCGCGATCACCCACGAGGATAGCCTGGGCAACAAGGGCCGCACCGAAGCCGGCGATGTGCAGGTGATGAGCGCAGGCACCGGGATCCGCCACGCCGAATACAACGCTGAGCCGAGTGACACCCGCATTTTCCAGATCTGGATCATCCCCGATGGCGAACGCAAGGCACCGTCGTGGGGCACCCGCCCGTTCCCCAAGGGCGAGCGCTCGGGGCGCTTCGTGACCCTGGCCAGTGGCTTTGAGGAGGATGCCGATGCCCTGCCGATCCGCACGGATGCCCGCGTGCTGGGCGCCAGCCTGAAGGCCGGTGAGACCACGGAGTACACGCTGGGCGAAGGCCGCTACGCCTACATGGTGCCGGCCGCCGGCGCCGTGGAGATCAATGGCGAGGCCCTGGGCAAGGGGGATGGCGCCGCCATCCGCGATGAGCGCGTGCTGCGCATCACCGCGAAGGAAGATGCTGAACTCGTCCTGGTGGACTCGGCGGCGTAATCGCTATTTACGCTTCATCAGGCCGTTGGTGAACAGGTAGGCCGCGGTCTGGTAGTAGGTGATCGCGTCCTTCGCATCCTTGTCGTTGAAGGTAGCCACCGGGGTCGCATCCCCGGTGGTTTCCTGCGGCAGCATTTCCTTCACCGGCTGGCGCGGCACCAACGATGACAGCACGCCACCATGCAGGTAGCCCAGTTCCTGGTAGGTGCTCAGGAACGCGCGCTCACGGCCCGGCTCCAGCTTGAACAGGTCGTAGCCGTAGAAGCGTGACGTGTAGCTGAAGTTGAGCATGCCCAGCAGCGTCGGCGGGATATCGATCTGGCTCATCAGGCGATCGACGCGGCCCGGCGCCACGTGTTTCGGCGAATAGATGTACAGCGGGATGTGGTAACGATCGACCGGCAGGCTGGTCTTGCCCGCGCTCGTCGCGCAGTGGTCGGCGGTGATCACGAAAATCGTGTCATCGAACCACGGCTTGGTCGCGGCGCGCTTCAGGAAATCGGCAATCGCCCAGTCGGTGTACTGCACGGCCGCACGGCGGGAGCCCTGCGGCAGCGGTACGCGCCCTGCCGGGAACGTGAACGGACGATGGTTCGACGTGGTCATGACATGGCCGAAGTACGGCTTGCCCTTCGCGTAGGCATCGTCCATGCGTTTCATCACCAGCGTGAACAGATCCTCGTCCGCCACGCCCCACACGTTCTCCGCATGGATGTCCTTGTCCGCGATGACGTTGCGATCGACGGCGTTGTAGCCGTTGCTCGCGAAGAAGTGGTTCATGTTGTCGAAGTAGCCGTAGCCGCCGTAGACGAACTCGGAGGTGTAGCCCTTCGCGTTGAACACATCGGCCAGCGACCACAAGCCTTCATTGCCAGGGCGCTTCACGATGGATTCGCCGGGCGTGGGCGGTACCGAAAGCGCCAGCGCCTCCAGGCCACGCACCGTGCGGGTGCCGTTGGCGTACAGCTCGGTGAAGAACAGGCTCTTCGATGCGAGCGCATCGAGGTTGGGCATCAGGTGCTTGTGCTTGCTGACCGACAGGCCTTCCACGTAATCGCCTGAAAGGCTCTCCACGCTGATCAGCACGATGTTGAGTTTCTTCTCCGGCCCCGCGTTCTCGATCCGGCGGGTGATGTCCATCGGGTCATCGCTGGTAAACGTCGCATCGGGGGTCTTGAGCAAGGTGCGCAGCTCGCCGAACGCCTGCTCCTTCGGCAACGAAGGGTAGTACTTGGCGTAATCCAGTTCGTTCTGGCGGAACGCGGCGAAGAACTCGTACGTGCCGTCGCCGGCCAGCTCGTTCATGTACTGGTTGCGCTGGCCATCCTTCATGGCCGCATCCACGCCGAAGCTCACCGCGACGGTAGCCACCAGCCAGCCAAGCACGACAAGGCTGCGGCCGCCGAAGCGTGAACCATCGTCACCCAGCGCCAGCTTGCGGCGGCTGAGCCAGATGATGCCCACGGCCAGCAGGGCGATCATCGTGATCCAGGTACCGATCGGGTAGGACTCCTGGATATTGCCGACCACCTCGTGGGTGTAGACCAGGTAATCCACCGCGATGAAGTTGAAGCGCGCACTGAACTCGCCCCAGAACACCAGCTCGGCGACGGCGACGAACAGCGTGGCAAAGGCCAGCACCCAGGCGAAGCCCAGGAAGATGCGCCGGCCCCAGACGGACATGGCCGCTCGCCGCGGCAGCAGCCACAGCACCAGCAGCATGGGCCAGCCCATGTAAATGAAGGTGACCAGGTCGTAGGCCAGGCCCACGCCGAAGACGTAAAGCAGGGCGCCCGGGGAGTGGGGCACATCCTTGCCGGTCTTGATCAGGAGGATAAGCCGGACCACGAAGGCCACAACCAGGAACAGGGCGCCGTACCAGGCCAGGGGCCGGAAGCGCTGGCGCAGCGCAGGGGAAACAGGATGCATGAGGCCTCGCGGACAGACAGGCTGGCGCGCACGCCCACCTTGTCATGGCAGCGTAAGAACCAGCGCTTACATGCTCCTTTCCCGAACCTTAGCGCCAGCTTTCGACGCGCCGGCCGAGGCGATGCAAATACGGCATGAACTTACTCCCTGCCGCCCCGGCGCGCTATGTGGCACCCTACACGACCTTACGAGCCAGACGTGGAGCCGCGGCACCGTGGAGCAAGCACCCAGCACGGAGCTGTCGCCTAACCAACCGCCCCTTGGCAAGCGCGCGCTTTACGCCAACCTGCTGCGCAGGGCGGGCGGCCCGCTGCTGTCGGTCGCCTTGCTATGCCTGGCCCTGTGGGCACTGCACCTCATGGCCAGCGAGGTCACGTACCGCCAGATCGGCAACTACGTGCACAACCTGCCCAACACCGATATCGGCCTGGCGGTTCTGCTGACCGGTGCCGGCTTTGCCGTGATGACGCTCTACGACTGGTTTGGCCTGGCCAGCGTGGGCAAACGGCTTCCGGCAAAACGCGTGGGGCTCATCTCGTTCATCAGCTATGCCTTCTCCAATGCGCTGGGCATGTCGCTGCTGGTGTCAGGCTCCATCCGCTATCGCTTTTACATCCAGGCGGGCCTGACCACGGGCGAGATCGCCCGGGTGGTGCTCTATACGACGCTGAGCTTCTGGCTGGGCCTCATGGCGCTCACCGGCGCCATCCTGCTGTTCGTGCCCATCCCGCCGGAAGTACCGCTCTCGGGGCTGCGTATCCCGCTGGCCATCGTGCTGTCTGCGGTGCCGCTGGCCTGGTTCGCCGTGGCCGTGTTCGTGCGCCGCCCCATCCGCATCTGGCGCTGGGCCATCAGCTCACCCACGCCGGCCGTGGCCGCACGGCAGATCCTGGTCGGCGCGCTGGACTGGGGCCTGGCCGCGGGTGTGCTGTACGTGCTCATGCCCGAGGCGATCGTCGGCGGCTTTGGCCACTTCCTGGCCATCTTCGTGCTGGCCCAGATGGCCGGCCTGATCAGCCACGTGCCTGGCGGCCTGGGCGTGTTCGAGGCGGTGATGCTGGCGGGCTTCGGCGCTACCGGGAACCACGGGCTGGAGGCACCGATCCTGGGCTCGCTGGCCGCTTACCGGGCCGTCTATTACCTGCTGCCGCTGTGCGTTGCCACGCTCATGGTGATCATCCGCGAGCTGCGCGCCCTGCGCCACGCCGCCCTGATCACGCCCTGGTTCTCCGGCCTGCTGCCACCGTTCTTCGCCGGGCTTACCCTGGTTTGCGGTGCGGTGCTGCTGTTCTCGGGGGCCACGCTGGCCATCCCGGGGCGCATGGAAATCCTGCGTGGCTTCGTGCCCTTGCCGCTGGTGGAGGTCTCGCACTTCCTGTCCAGCGTGGTCGGCATGTTGCTGCTGATCCTGGCGCGCGGCCTGCAACGGCGGCTTGATGCGGCCTACTGGCTGAGCCTGGTGCTGCTCATCCTGGGCGCGGTGCTGTCGATGCTGAAGGGCATCGACTATGAAGAGGCCACGTTGCTTACCCTGCTTGCGCTGGCCCTCGCGCCAGCGCACCGCCATTTCTACCGCCGGGCTTCGCTGTTCCGCGCATCGTTCTCGCCGGGCTGGGTCATCGCCATCGCGGCGGTGTTCGCCTGCGCCACCTGGCTGGTGTTCTTCAGCTTCAAGCACGTCGAATACAGCAACAACCTGTGGTGGGAGTTCAGCTTCCACCATGGTGGCGCGCCCCGCGCCTTGCGTGCCCTGGTGGGTGCCGCAGCGGTGGTCATGCTGTTCGCCCTGGCCAATCTCATTCGCCCCGCTCGCCCTCGCCGTGCCCGGCCCAGTGAGGCCGAACTGGCCCGCGCCATGCCGCTACTCAAGCAGTTCAGTTCGGCGCAGGCCCACCTCGCGCTGGTGGCGGACAAAACCCTCATGTTCGCCCCGGACGACCGCGCCTTCATCATGTACGACATCGAAGGACGCAGCTGGGTGGCCATGGGCGACCCGGTCGGCGAGGACGAGGGTGCGCGGCGTGAACTGGTCTGGACCTTCCGCGAGGAGTGCGAGCGTGCCGGCGGATGGCCACTGTTCTATCAGGTACGCCCGGAAGACCTGGATCTGTACCTCGAAGTGGGCATGAACCTGCTGAAGATCGGCGAGGAAGCCCGGGTGCGCCTGGAGACGTTCAACCTGGACGGCAAATCGAAGAAGACGTTGCGTGGCACGGTGAACAAGCTGTCGCGCGATGGCCTTCGCCTGGAGATCATCCCGGCCGAACAGGTGCCTGCGATCCTGCCAAGGCTTAAACTCATCTCCGATGCATGGATGCGCGACAAGAAGGTCCGCGAGAAGCGTTTCTCGCTGGGCCTGTGGGATGAGCGTTACCTCTCACGCACGCCCATGGCGGTGATCTGGCAGGGTGAAGAACTCGTCGCGTTCGCCAACATGTTCCTCACCGAGTCGAAGGAGGAGGCCTCCGTCGACCTAATGCGCCACCTGCCCGAAGGCCCTGCCGGCATCATGGATTTCCTGTTCATCGAGCTGATGTCGTGGGCGAAAGCTAACGGCTACCGCTGGTTCAACCTGGGCATGGCCCCGCTTTCGGGCTTGCAGAACCGCCGCACCGCGCCCCTGTGGAGCCGCTTTGGTGCCATGGTGTTTGGCCGCGGCGAGCGCTTCTACAACTTCCGTGGCCTGCACCGGTACAAGGACAAGTTCGATCCGGAGTGGGAGCCGCGCTACATCGCCGTGCCCGGTGGTATCGCGCTGCCGCTCGCGCTTGCCAACGTGGCCAGCCTTATCTCGGGCGGCCTGGGTGGGGTAGTGCGGCGGTGAGGAAAGTCGTTCGGAACGTCGCCTTCGTGGTTATCGCGCTGGTGCTCGGCGGCCTGCTGGCGTGGCACCCGTGGACGCGGGCCTCGCTCGAGAGTGCAACGGTCGAGCTGCCCGCGCTGAAGGCACCGCCCACCGGCGAGGAAGACCTCATGGTGGTGATCTATTCCGGCGATGGCGGCTGGTGGGATCTGGACCAGCGCCTGGGCGCGGTGTTCACCCAGCGCGGCATCCCCGTGGTGGGGCTCAGCACGTTCAAGTACTTCTGGCGATACCGTGCGCCGGAGGAATCCGCGCACGACCTGGACACGCTGCTGGACAAGTACACGAAGCAGTGGGGGAAAACCCGCATCCTGCTCGTGGGTTACTCCTTCGGTGCCGATGTGCTCCCCACCCTGGTGGGCAAGCTGCGCCAGGACAACCGCAACCGGTTGTCCCAGCTGGTGCTGCTGTCGGCCAGCCGTGACGTGAACTTCGAGATCGAGCTCGAGGGTTACATGCAGCAGGGCTGGTGGACCACGCATACGCACAACCTGCTGCAATGGCTGAACCCGGTTGTGCATTACGACGCCATGCCCCCGATCCGGGCCCTGGCCGGCAAGCCGCCGATGGCCTGCTATTACGGGGGTGAGGATGCCGCCGATAGCGGCTGCACCGACCCCAACCTGCCCCCGTTCGTTACCGTGTACAAGAAACCGGGCTCTCATCACTTTGATGAAGACTACGAACGGCTGGCGACGGAACTGATTTCCCGGATGCCGCCGCGGCCACTGGCGCCCAACGCGTCGACGCCGCCTTAACGCGATCTGGCCGAATCCGCGTGTGAAAGGCTGTCACTGAAAATTCACCGCATTGCCACCGAAATTTTCGTCTCCCGCGCCCACTCTGGCCCTTCGGGCGGGACCTGCAGGAGACCAGCCATGCAACGACGAGAACCGGGAAAGCGCGACTACGGCACTTCGGATGCCGCCGCGCTGCGTTCACTCGCCAGCCGCGGCATTCCCGTCCCGCCACAGGACCGCCCGGCACCGCGGCCGGTCAATGTGCGCCAGCAACCGGAGCGCCCGCGCAGGCCGACGCCGTCGCCAGCCTGAACGAAAGGCATGCGCCCATGCGCCGAACGGCACATCAGGCCTATTTTTAAGAATCCTCCTATATCCGCGGGCGAGCGGCCTACGTAAGACTTAGGCCCGTGCCCGGCCGCTATCCGTCGGGCACGCCAATCGCCGATGACCGATCCGACGGCAGGATGCCGTCCGTCCCTAGCGCCAGGATCGATCCCCCCCTTCATCGGCGGTAACGCCGCGCCGGCTACGCCGGGCCGCGTAAGGGTGGCTCGCCACCAGACCCAGGGACGGTCACCATGGCCCTCCGCGTGAGCGCGAGGGCCATGTCTTGATGGGGCGGCGGCCCCCGGCGCCGTTACAATCGCCCGATGGGCTGCTTACCACTTCCGATCTTCATGCTGCTTGGCTGCGGCATTGGCTGGCTGGCCGGCGAGAAAGCCGGTTCGATCTACGGCGCCGGCATCGGCCTTGTGATCGGTGCCGTGCTCACCGTGATGCTGTTCCGGGCCATGCGCAAGGGCAACCGCTAAGCGCTACCGGGTGTGGCCGAAGAACATCGATACACCCAGGCCACCGAGCATCGACGGGCCATGCCGGCCGATGCGATGTAGCGCGTACGCATCCAGCTGCACGTGGTCGCCGATGCTGTACGCCACGCCGCCGCCCGCCTGCAGCTCGTTGCCGTCATCGGCATCGTGGATCGCGTCCGCCTCTACGTAGGCCATCCAGTTTTCGCCGATCTTGCGGCCGAATGTCGGCGCCAGCGTCCAGGTGTTACGGCCCTTCAGCCGGTCCACGTTCGCGTAAAGCGTGTTCTGCGCCTTGTCGTCCGGCTTCCACTGCAACGTGGTGCCCAGGCTGTACTGCTTTGCGCCGTTGCCGAAATCCTCGTCACCGTTCGCGAACGTGACTTCGCCCAGCGCGGCCCAGCTGAAGGCGCCATCGGCGTCGGTGCCCGCCGGGGCGTACTTCATGGCCAGGCTGGTATCGCCGTGGCCTACCGCGTGGCGGCGCGAGCCTTGCCCGCGCTCCTCGAGGCGGTTCCACGCCGAGCCGCCCACCTGCAGCTCCACGGGGCCGCCAGTACCGATGCGTATGACGCTGTCGGCGGTGTAGGTACGGTCGAGGAAGCCATCCGCGCGCTGGCGTTCGTAGGTCGGCACGCCTTGCTCCCACGCCACCGTACCGGCAGGCAGCACGCTGGTGGCGAAGCCTGCACCGGGGCGGTCGAAGTCAGGCGGATCGGCCAGCGCGACGGCAGGCGCAAGAAGAAGGAGGGCGGCGAGAGTGGGGCGCAGGTTCATGCGGCGCATTGTGACAACCCGCGGCGTCGCCGTGGCGCGAAGGACCCCGCGCGCCACGGCGTGACCCTACAGGGTTACGGGGCTTTGACGACCGGGAAGCTCTCCGGCAGCGCCAGCGTTGCATCGCCTGCGAAATCTTCCGCCGAGCGGCCGAGCTTCAGCTGGTAGTTGCCGGCCGCGACACGCCAGCGCTTGCCGGCATCATCCCAGCGCGCCAGCGCCAGCGGCTCCAGCGGGATATCCACACGGCGGCTGTCACCCGGCTTCAGCGTCACCTTGGACCAACCGGCGAGGCGGCGCGTGCCGCCATCGGGGCCCGTGACGTACACCTGCGGCACATCGGCACCTGCCACCTTGCCGGTGTTCTTCACCGTCACGTGGGCCACGGCGCGGCCATCCTTGTCCTTGTCGACGCCGAAGCCGCTGTAGTCGAACGACGTATAGGTCAGGCCATAACCAAAGGCGAACAGCGGCTGGCGCTTGGTCTTCTCATACCAGCGGTAGCCGACATCCGCGCCTTCGATGTTGTAATCGATCGTATCAGCCGGTTTTTCCTTGCTGTTGAGGCCGGCACCCTGGACCGTGGCACGCGGGAGCTGCGATTCGTCCTTCGGCCAGGTCAGGGGCAGGCGGCCACCCGGGGCCACGTCACCGTAAAGCAGGCGCGCAATCGCTTCGCCACCGCCCGAGCCCGGGTACCACGCCTGCATGACCGCGCCGACCTGATCGAGCCAGGGCATCTTCACTGGGCCGTTGGTCTCCAGCACCACGATGGTCCGCGGGTTGGCCTTGGTCACGGCCGCGACGAGGGCGTCCTGGTTATCCGGCAGGGAGAGGTCCGGCGTGTCGAACGATTCGGCCGCCCATTTAGTTACGAACACCACGGCCACATCCGCACCCGCCGCCGCCTTCGCTGCCGCCGCCGGATCGGTACCCGCATCGAAGGTGACCTTGCTGGCACGCTTGCCGATGAACGTGAGAGGCGCCGAGGCGTGGTACTTCACCGGGCCCGGCCAGCCAGTGGGCTCAAGGCCAGGCACCGGATCGCCATCCACGTCACTCACCGCCGAGGAACCGCCGCCGGCGAGTACACCCTTGTCGGCGTGACCGCCGATCACGGCTACGGACTTGCCCTTGGCCAGCGGCAGCAACCCGCCTTCATTGCGCAGGAGCACCGCACCCGCTTCCAACGTCGTGCGCGCCACCACGCGGTCCGCTTCGTACGGCACCTTGGCCGCCTTCACCGGTACCGGGTTATCGATCACGCCGTGGACGAAGAAGCTGCGCAGGATGCGCCTGGCCATGTCATCCAGGCGCGCCTTGCTCACCTCGCCCTTGGCCACCGCCTCGCGCAGCGGCTTGTCGAAGAACACCTCGGCATCGAACACCTCGCCGGCGGACTGCTGGTCCAGGCCTGCGTTGGCCGCCTTGGCCGCGCTGTGCGCGCCGCCCCAATCGGACATGACCCAGCCCTTGAAGCCCCACTCCTGCTTCAACACCTGGTTGAGCAGCCAGTCGTCCTCGCCGGAATAGGTGCCGTTGACGCGGTTGTAGGCCGACATGACCGAGCCGGGGTCGCCATGGGCGATGGCCAGCTGGAACGCGAGCAGGTCGGATTCGCGCAGGGCGACCGGGTTGATCTCGGAGCTAATCGTGTTGCGGCCCGACTCGATATCGTTGGCGGCGAAGTGCTTCACCGTGGCGATCACCTTCTGCTCCTGCACGCCCTTCACGGTGGCGCCCACCATCAGGCCGGTGAGCACCGGGTCTTCGCCGGCGTATTCGAAGTTACGGCCGTTGCGCGGATCGCGCACGAGGTTGGCGCCGCCCGAGAGCAGCACGTTGTAGCCCTTGCCTCGCGCTTCGCCGCCGATCATGCGGCCGCCTGCCTGGGCCACGGCGGGATCGAAGCTGGCGGCGGTGGCAAGACCGGCGGGGAGCGACACCGCGCCAGAGTTATCGACGCCCGGGCGAGTCACGCCCAGGCCGGCATCGGTCTCCTGGATGGCGGGCAGGCCAATCCGCGGCATGGCCGGGATGAAGCCGGCGTTGCCCAGCGCGCCCTCGGGCTGCGGATGCTTGTCGCTCTTCATGCCGAAATCCGTACGGATCAGGCGATATTTCTCATCGTCCGTCATCGCGGCGACCATCAGTTCCGCGCGCTTGTCGGCGGACAGCGAGCGATCCATCCAGGGATGGGCCGGCGGTGTGGCGGCGGCAACGGTGCCGGCAAGGCCAGCGGTGATGGCGAAGGCGAGGGCGGTGCGGCGAGCGGTATCGACCATGATGGAGCATCCGTGGGTTAACGAAACGCCCCACCTTGTTCCAGTAACGGTTTCATCGCAACTGGCGAGACGCATCCGGTGTACCTTCGCAGCTTGTCGGTGGCGCCCTGCGCCCCCATCTATGTCATTGAATGAATTCACAAACGTCAATGCCACTCAGCGCGTTTCATCCGGCCGTTTCCGCGTGGTTCGCAGCCACCTTCCCGGCGCCCACGGAGGCGCAGGTGGCGGCGTGGCCCGCCATCCGTTCGGGCCAGCACACCCTGGTGGCGGCACCGACCGGTTCGGGCAAGACGCTCACCGCATTTCTCTCCGCCATCGACATGCTGGTGCGCGTGGGCGTGGAAGAGGGTGGGCTGCGCGATCGCACCACCATTCTTTACGTCTCGCCACTGAAGGCGCTGTCCAACGACATCCGGATCAACCTGGAAGCCCCGCTGGCGGGCATCCGCCAGGAACTGCGCAAGCAGGGCCTGCCCGATGTGGAGATCCGCACGGCGGTGCGCACGGGCGATACGCCCACGGCCGATCGCGAACGCATGCGCAAGCGGCCACCGCACATCCTGGTCACCACCCCCGAATCGCTCTACGTGCTGCTGGGCTCGGAGTCGGGCCGCGCCATGCTGCGGAACATCCGCGAAGTCATCGTGGATGAAATCCATGCCGTGGCCGCCAGCAAACGTGGCAGCCATATGGCGGTATCGCTGGAGCGACTCGAAGCGCTGGCCCAGCGCCGGCTCGTGCGCATCGGCCTGTCCGCCACGCAGAAACCGATTGAAAAGGTGGCCGCGTTCCTCACCGGCGGCGACGCGTGCGCCATCGTCGATATCGGGCATGCCCGCAAGCGCGACCTCGCGCTTGAAGTGCCGCCCGTGCCGCTGGAAGCGGTGATGTCGAACGACATGTGGGAGCTGGTCTACAACCGGCTCGGTAACCTGATTGAGCAGCACCGCACCACGCTGGTGTTCGTGAATACGCGGCGCATGGCCGAACGCGTGTCGCGGCATCTCTCCGAGCGATTGGGCAACGAAGCCGTCACGGCGCATCACGGCAGCCTTTCCCGCGAGCAACGCCTGGATGCGGAGCAGCGGTTGAAGGCCGGCTCGTTGCGCGCGCTGGTCGCCACGGCCTCGCTGGAACTGGGCATCGATATCGGCGATGTCGACCTGGTCTGCCAGATCGCCTCGCCCCGTTCCATCGCCGCGTTCCTGCAACGCGCCGGCCGCGCCGGCCATGCCGTGGGCGGCACGCCCAAGGCGCGGCTATTCCCCACCTCGCGCGATGACCTGGTGGAATGCGCGGCGCTGCTCGATTGCGTGCGCCGTGGTGAACTGGATGCGCTGATCATGCCGCACCAGCCGCTGGACGTGCTGGCGCAGCAGATCGTGGCCGAGGTGGCGTGCCAGGAATGGGACGAAGACGCCCTCTATGATCTGATCCGGCGCGCGTACCCGTTCCGCGAACTCAAACGGGAATCGTTCGACGAAGTCGTGCGCATGCTGGCCGATGGCTTCAGCACCCGCGTGGGCCCACGCGGGTCGTACATTCACCGCGATGCGGTGAACAAACGCCTGCGCGAACGGCGCGGCGCGCGACTCACGGCGGTCACCTCGGGCGGCACCATACCCGAGACCGGCGATTACAACGTTCTGCTCGAGCCGCAGTCCACCATCGTGGGCACCGTGAACGAGGATTTCGCGATCGAAAGCCTCGCCGGTGATGTATTCCAGCTGGGCAACCGCTCCTACCGCATCCTGCGCGTGGAGATGGGCCGGTTGCGCGTGGAAGATGCACAGGGCGCGCCGCCGAACATTCCGTTCTGGCTGGGTGAGGCCCCGGGGCGTACTGACGAGCTGTCGGTCGGCGTCGCCCGGTTGCGCACCGAGCTTAGCGGGCAATTCGACGAAGGCGGCCGTGAAGCCGGCCTCGCCTGGCTCATGTCCGAACTCGGCATGACGAAGGCGGCGGCCGAGCAGATCGTGGACTACCTGTTCCGCGCCCGCGCGGCGCTGGGCGCGTTGCCTACGCGCGATACGCTGGTCATGGAGCGCTTCTTCGACGAGTCCGGCGGCACCCAGCTGATCATCCACACGCCGTTCGGGAGCCGGATCAACAAGGCCTGGGGTCTGGCGCTGCGCAAGCGCTTCTGCCGCAAGTTCAATTTCGAGCTGCAGGCCGCGGCGACCGAAGACGCGATCATCCTGTCGCTTTCCACCAGCCACAGCTTCCCGCTGGAGGAAGTCTCGCGCTACCTGCACTCGGCGAGCGCCGAGCACGTGCTGGTCCAGGCGCTGCTCGATGCGCCGCTATTTGGCGTGCGCTGGCGCTGGAACGCCACGACCGCGCTGGCCCTGCCGCGTTTCACCGGCGGCAAGAAGGTGGCGCCGCAGTTGCAACGGATGAAGAGCGAGGACTTGCTGGCGACGGTATTCCCCGACCAGGTCGCCTGCCAGGAAAACATCGTGGGCGAACGCGAAGTGCCGGATCACCCGCTGGTGAACCAGACCCTCGACGATTGCCTGCACGAAGCGATGGATACCGAAGGTTGGCTGGCCGTGCTGCGTGGCATGGAGGGTGGCAGCATCCGCGTGATCGCACGCGACCTGGCCACGCCCTCGCCGCTCGCCGCCGAGGTACTCAGTGCCGCGCCCTACGCCTTCCTCGATGACGCGCCGCTGGAAGAGCGCCGCACGCAGGCCGTGCAATCGCGTCGCTGGAACGAGGCGGAAAGCGCGGATGACCTGGGCCGGCTCGACGTCGATGCGATTGCCTCGGTGCGTGAGGAAGCATGGCCGGAGGCGCGTAGTGCAGACGAGATGCACGAGGCGCTGATGCAACTCGGTGCCGTTACGCCCGATGAAGCGCGCGATAACGGCTGGGCGAAGCTGCTGCAGGCACTCGCGAAGGATGCGCGTGCCACGCTGCTTTCGACCGGCAGCACGTCGTTGTGGGTTGCGGCGGAGCGTTTGCCCGCGTGGCAAGCGATTCACCCCGCGGCTGGCATGCAACCCGCCATCGCCGCACCCGCGGAGTACGCGGCACAGTCGTGGACGCGCGAGGCCGCCCTCGTCGACATCGTGCGCGGCCGCCTGGGTGGCCTTGGCGTGGTGGAAGAGCACAGCATCGTACCGACGCTTGGCGTCGACGCCATGGATGTGTCCCTCGCCCTCGCTGCGCTGGAAAGCGAGGGCTATGTCATGCGCGGGCCATTCTCGCCCGGTAGCAGGCTCACCGAGTGGTGCGAACGCCACCTGCTGGCGCGCATCCATCGCTACACCATCGGCCGGCTGCGCCGCGAGATTGAACCGGTGGCGCCACGCGACTTCATGCGCTTCCTGCTCGATTGGCAGCACGTGACGCGTGCGACGCAGGTGGCGGGCCCCGATGCGCTGGCGGGTGTCATCGGCCAGCTCGAGGGTTTCGAGGCCGCCGCCGGTGCGTGGGAATCTGAGCTACTGCCCTCGCGCGTGAACGACTACAGCATCGGCTGGCTGGATGACTTGTGTCGCGCGGGCCGCGTTGTATGGAGCCGCCTGCGCCTTGGCACCGGCAGCGGTGGCCCGGTGCGTACCACGCCCATCGTGTTGCTGCCACGCCGGCAACTGCCCGTGTGGTCCGCGGCGGCGCCGGCCATCTCTGATGCATTCAAGCTTTCTTCGCGCGCTGAAGCGGTGGAGGAAGCGCTCCGCGATGAGGGTGCGCTGTTCTTTGATGAACTCGCCACGATCACGCGCCTGCTGCGCACGGAGCTTGAAGATGCGCTGGGCGAGCTGGTGGCGGCGGGACGGGTCACGGCCGATAGTTTTGCCGGCCTGCGCGCGCTGCTACTGCCTTCCGCCAAGCGCAACAACGGGCATGCGCGGCGCACGCGTCGGCATATGCTCAGCGGTATCGAGGATGCCGGCCGCTGGGCGCTGGCCCGCCGCCCGCGCGAAGCGCGCAACGATGCCGATGGCCTGGAACATATCGCCCGCACGCTGCTGCGCCGCTACGGTGTGGTGAGCTGGCGCATCCTGGAGCGCGAGGCAGCCTGGCTCCCCGCATGGCGTGATCTGCGCCGGGTCTACCACCGCCTTGAGGCACGCGGCGAAATCCGCGGCGGCCGCTTCGTGGATGGCCTGGTCGGCGAACAGTTCGCGTTGCCGGAGGCGCTGACGGCGCTTCGGCAGATCCGCCACCGCGAACACGATGGCGAGATCGTCTGCATCGCCGGTAACGATCCGCTGAACCTGATCGGCGGCATCGTGGCGGGAGCGAAGGTTCCGGCGAACATTGGCAACCGCATCGCGATTCGCGATGGCATTCCGCTGGCGGCGATGGTGGCGGGCAAGTTCGTGGTGTTGGGTGAGCTTCCACCCGATGAGGAGCGTGAGGCGCGCGCGGCGTTGCAGCGCCGCGCGGATATGCGCGTTCCCGCCTGATTGACGTTGATTGCGTGCAAGCACGCTCCTACACGTCCTGCGCAGACCTGTAGGAGCGCGCTTGCGCGCTATGTTCCTATCGCAACTGCACGTCGCCGATGACCCAGAACGTCGACGGCCCCGGCTTGCCCGTGATCAGGATGCACAGGTCGTGCGTGCCCTCGCGCTTGGGCAGGATGCCATCGAGCACCGCCGGGCCACCCTTGGCCTTGGCCAGCGGGATGGTCGTGAGCTTCGGGCCGTCGCAGGTGTCCTGGTGGATCTCGATCTCGCCATCGCGCGATTTGGCCTTGCGCGACACGATGCCGGCGGTGTCCTTCCACAGCGCGTAGTTGAACGGCAGCTGGTTCACGCTGATGGCGACACCGTAGCGGCCATCCAGCTTCACGTCCTTCCACGTCCAGCAGGTGTCCATGATGTCCACCTTGTAGACCGGGCGCACCCCATCGATCAGCGTGGGCGATTCCACGCGTACCGGCAGCTTGCTGCTGCACAGGCCGAGCTGATCGCTGCTATGGCGCAGTAGCGACTTCGCATCGATGGTTTCCGACCGCGGGCCGGAGAGGCCAAAGCCGTTGGCGAACGTGATCGCCTGCACGGTGGACGGCAGCGACACCTCGAAGGGCGCGGTGTATTCCGGCGACTGCGCCGTCGGCGGCGTGCCATCGGTGGAGTAACGGATCTTGCCGAAGCCGGTCTGGCTCGACAGGCTCACCATCGCCTTGTCGTTACCTGCGGCCTTCGCATCGATCGAAACCGCGAACGCGCTATCCGCCGGCATGATGCCGGCCGCGCGGTAGCGCGAGAACTGCGCAGGCAGGCGGGTAAGGAACCCGTTCCAATCCGGGATCGGCGTCCATGTACGCTCGGCCAGGGCGGCCATGCGCGGGAACAAGGCATGCTGCACACGCTGCCAGTTGGGCTGGTACTCGGTGAACAGGGTGATCTGCTCGCCCAGCACATGGCTGGCCTTGTCCGCCGGGATACCTTCGGGCACGGGCTCGAACTTGTAGACGCTTTCGAGTGACTGGATGTTCGGACGGCCGGCAGGCTCATCGGCCATGCTCGACTGCAGGTAATCCATGTAGAGGTTGGGCGATGGGGCCATCACCACGTCGTGGCCCGCATTCGCGGCCTTGATCGCGCCCTTGGTGCCGCGCCATGACATGACGGTGGCGCTGGCCGGCACCTTGCCATCGAGAATCTCGTCCCAACCGATCAGGCGGCGGTGATGCTGCTCCAGGTATTCACCGATACGGGCGACGAACCAGCCCTGCATCTTCTCTTCATCGGTAATGCCCAGCGATTTCATCTTCGCCTGCACCTTGGGCGAGTGTTCCCACTCGTCCTTGGCTGCTTCATCGCCGCCCACGTGGATATACGTGGAGGGGAAGACGTCCATCACTTCGTCGAGCACATCTTCCAGGAAAGTGAAGGTGCCATCGTCGACGTTGAACAGCGCCGTGTTGACGCCCCAGTCTGCCGAGACCGTATGCTTCTTGCCGGCGCCGAACTGCGGGTAGGCCGCCACGGCGGCTTGCGCATGGCCGGGCATTTCGATCTCGGGCACCACGGTGATGTGGCGCTCGGCGGCGTACGCCACGATCTGCTTTGCTTCTTCCTTGGTGTAGAAGCCGCAATAGGGCTTGCCGGCACCACCGGTGAGGGCGATATCCGGGCCCACCGGCGTGCGGCACGAGGCCACGTCGGTCAGCTTGGGGTACTTCTCGATCTGCAAACGCCAGCCCTGGTCATCGGTGAGGTGCCAGTGGAAGGTATTGAGCTTGTGCATGGCCATCTGGTCGAGCAGATGCTCGATCTCGCTGACCGACTGGAAGTGGCGGCTGGAATCGAGCATGAGGCCGCGCCATTCGAAGCGCGGCTTGTCGACGATATGGACACCGGGAAGGCCGTTCTGGGCGCCAGGGTCGGTAGCGAGCTGCCACAGGGTGACCGCGCCGTAGAACAGGCCGGTTTCATCGTTGGCCGCAATGCGCACGCCCTTGTCATCCACATCGAGCGCGTACGCCTCGATGCCCTTCACCGAGGCTTCGGTGTGCAGCCAGATGGTGCCTGTACCCGGTTTGCCTTCCACGATGGGCAGGGTGAAGCCGCGCGCCTGGCGCAGCCAGCCCTGCAGCTGGGTGGCCACCTTTTTCGCCTGGGTATCCCCAGCGGCGGTGGCGATCTTCGTGGAAGCATCGATGCGGAAGTGGCCCGGCACGCGGGTCAGCTGGGCAGGCATAGGGATCAGCGAGAGCGGCGTCGTATCGACGGGGGCGGTGGTCTGCCTCGGCTGGCTGGCACAGGCGGCTAGGCCAGTGGCCATGGCGAGGAGGAGGATACGGCGCATCAAGAGCTCCATCGTGGACTTCGCGAGGGTCCGATTGTGTCCGGTATGGCGCAGCAAAAAAAGCGGGCCCGGCTAGGGAAGTGTCGGGCCCGTGGGGAATGGTGCTTCGAGGGTTATGTGCGGCCATCCGTGGCCGCCAAGCCATGACGCAAACGCTTAGAGGTCGAAGTGCACCGAGGCCATGTAACGACGGCCGGTGGTGTACTTGGCAACCGGCAACGACGTAACGGTCAGGTACTGCTTGTATTCCTCGTTCGTCAGGTTCATGCCAGCGAGCGTGAACGAGACGTTCTTGTTGAGCTTGTAGCCGATGGTGGCACCCAGGTCGCCGTAATCGGCCGTGGTGGCCGGCGGCGCACCGGCGATGTAACCGCCGGCGAGGTACTTGCTGCGCCAGTTGTACGTGATGCGGGCGCTGAACGGGCCCTGCTCGTAGTACGGGCTGAGCGAGTAGGCGTTCTTCGAGTTGTACGGCAGCGAACCACCGGAATCGAGCGTGCCCTTGGCATACGTGTAGCTTGCGGTCATGCCGAAGCCCGTATCCCAGAACGCCTGCTGGTAGCTGAGCGTGCCGCCACGAACCTTGCCGGCGCCGGTATTGCGCGGACGGCTGATCGAGTACTCGCAGAAGCCATCCGGCGAGCACAGGCCCTGGGCTACCTGGCGAGCGAACGTGGTCGGGTCGTTGACCAGGCCCGAGTTGTAGAGCAGTTCGTTGGCCGAATCGACAACGGTGTAGTTGTCGATCTTCTTGTAGAAGCCGGTCAGCGCCAGGTACGACTGCGGCGCGAAGTACCACTCCGCCGAGGCCGAGTAATTCTTCGAGCTGTAGTCCTTCAGGTTCGGGTTGCCGCCCGAGCCGGTCAGCACCGAATCGTTGAGGAACAGGTTGTTCACCTGCATGTTGTACGGCGGGCGCGCGATCACCTTGGCGGCGGCGGCACGCAGCACGATATCGTCGGTCAGGTCGTACGCCACGTTCAGGCTGGGCAGCCAGTTCTTGGTGGTGCGCGACGAGGTCTGCCAGGAGCCCGGGGGTGCCGGCAGCACCGGGGCGCCGCTGTAGTTGAAGCCGGTGCCGTCGGTCTTGGTATCCACATAGCGGATACCAAAGTTGCCGTGGAAGCCACCGCCGGCGAAGTTCGCCTGCAGATAGGCCGCATTGGTCTTCTCGACCAGCTTGTACGTACCATTCAGGTAGGTACCCGGGTCTTCGTTGCCGCCGTTGGTGTTGCGCACCCAGGCGTACTGGGCATCGCGATCGGGCATGACGTGGCTGGCCGAGCCGTCGAGGCCATTCAGCGCATCGAGCGTATCGGTGTAGCCGCCAAAACCGAGCGCCGCCAGGTTGGTCGGATCGTTACCGCCGTAGACGTGGGCGTTCATGCCCTCTTCGTGGCGGTTCCAGCGGTAACCCACCGCCACTTCGTTGATGAACGAATCGAAGAACTTCGAGAAGTCCAGCTGCGCATACGTGTCACGCGAGTGCGCGGAGTACGAGCCGTAGTTGCCGGGCCAGCCACCCAGGCCATCCACGTCACCCATGTGCCAGTTGGCCGGGTCACGGGCAGCGGCGGGGCTGTCGAAGTTGAAGCCCTTGTTGATATCCCAGGTATAGCCACCGGCGTACACCGGCTCCATCACGGCCTGCGAGATGTTGTCGTTGATCGCCTTGCTGTAACCGGCGGCGCCGGCCAGCTGCCAGCCATCACCGTGGAAGGTGGACTTCAGGTCATGCGCAACCGTGCGCACCACCGACTTGCGGATGTTGCTGTCGAACGTGCCCTGTGCGATAGCCGGGCAGGTCGGATCATCGTTGCCGCAGACATGGCCACCGGTGACCACGCCGTTCGGGCCCTGGTTAAAGCTGGTGACGTTACCCGGCGTGGCGCCGGTGAACGGGTACAGCGACTGGTTCCAGTTATCGAAGTTCTCGCGGACGAACAGGTTGTTGAACTCGAGGTCCCAATTGTCCGTCGGGCGCAGCTGGAAGCCGAGCGTCGCGGTATCGCGCTTGCGCTTCTGCTGGAACCAGGCGGAGTTGACCTCATCGGGCACCTTCGCGTTCGGATCGAGCGAACCGTTGGCGATGCCGGCGGCCACGGCCGGGCTGGAAGCCCATTTGGATACCGGGCTGTAGCTGAAGATTTCGAAGCCCTGGCGGTCGATCTTTTCCTCGTAATGCTGGATCGAGGTGATCACGCCGAAGGTGCTGGAATCGTTCTTCCAGCTGTACAGCGCCGAGCCGTTCGGGCGCACGCCCGGGGTGGCCTGGTCGTTGTAGTTCAGGCCGAACGAACCACGGATGGTGTTGGCCGGCAGGTCGAGCGGTTCAAGCGTGTGCAGCAGCACGGTGCCGCCCAGGCTGCCTTCGGTCAGGCGGGCTTCGGGCGACTTGTAGACTTCCAGGCGGCCGACGATTTCCGGGGCCAGCATGGTGAAGTCGAAGCCGCGGTTCGGCTGCGCGCCGTACTGCCACGGGGTCTGCGACACCGGCTGGCCGTTGAGGAACGTGAGGTTCAGGCTGGGATCGGTGCCATCGATCGACACGCGGTCGCCCTGGCCGAACTGGCGATCGATGGTGACGCCCGGGATCTGCGTCATCGCTTCGGCGACGTTCGTGTTCGGGAACTTGCCGATATCTTCGGCCGTGACGGCTTCGACGATGGCGTCGGCATTGCGCTTGGTATCGAGCGACTTCTCGAGGCTGGCGCGGATGCCGGTAACGGTGATGCCCTCGAGCTGGGCTGCCTTGGCAGCGTCAGCTTTCTGCTGGGCGGTCTGCGTCTTCGTGGTGTCCGTCGACGCATCCTGCGCGGCGACAACGCCCGTGAAACAACAGAGTCCGGCGATAATGCTCGCCGTGAGCAGATTCCTACGATGCGACATGGTGTCCTCCCCTCAGAGGATGTAGCTCCGGCGGGTTTCGCGGCCGCGCCGTGCTTCGTTGCTATCGAAAGGCCTTTCGGCCCGGTTTTTTACTGAGCCTGCGTTCCTTTCCCGCTCATCAATGAGCTATCGAACCGTGCAGGTAGAGACCGGCGGCACCGATCACACCCAACTGTCCGTGGTCCATCAGACGTACCGGCACTTGCTGGAGAAAGGCGCGCATGACGCCCTTGTTGAAAAACCTGTCTGCGAAGCTGCTGGTGGCGAGGTACTCGCGAACCTGGGGCAGGATCCCGCCCGCCAGGAACACGCCACCGCGTGCGCCATAGAGCATGGCGAGGTCGCCGACGAAGCTGCCGAGCAGGCCGCAGAACACATCCAGGGCTTCCACCGCGGCGGGATCGTTCCCGGCGAGGGCGGCCGTGGTGACAGCGGCAGGTTCGGCAAGCGTCGCAGTGGTGCCGCGCAGCGTTGAAATGGCTTTGTAGAGGTTGACGAGGCCGGGGCCGGAGAGGGCGGTCTCGTACGATACGTAGTCACGGCTCTTCGCAAGCTCGGCCAGGATGGCGGCTTCGCGCGGGGTGCCGGGGGCAAGCGAGATCTGGCCGGCTTCGGTGGGCAGCACGGTGGCGTGCGGCGTGCCCGGCAGGAGCACCGCCGAGCCGAGGCCCGTGCCCGGGCCCATCACAAGGATGGGGCCGGCGGCCGGAGCGGCGGCGGTTTCAATGATGGCGGTGGTTTCGTGGTCGCGCAGGAACTGGCAGGCGTAGGCCACTGCCTCGAAATCATTCACCACGCTCAGGCCCGCCAGATGCAGGCTTTCGCGGATATCGCCGATGGAGACCGGCCACGGCAGGTTCTCGTTGACGATGGCATCGCCCAGCACGTAGCCGGCGCTGGCCACCGCGCAGTGCTGCACGGCGAACTGGCCCTCGAGGTGGCCAACGAAATCCTTGAGCACGGCGGTAAGGCTCGGCCAGTCGGCGCAGGCATAACGCTCATAGCGCAGCACCTCGAAGGTGCCCCCAGCCAGCTCGGGACGGACCAGGCCGATACGGGCATGCGTACCGCCCACGTCGGCGGCGATGAACGCCTCCGCACGCGTCGTCCGCACAGCTTCCCGCTTGTTCGCCTGTTCGCCCACGTTTTGCCCCTTGGTTCCCTGCGATGCGGTCACATGAAATTCCTGTGACCCCCTTGTTACGGCCGAGTCTGTGAGCGCGATGACAACGTTGTCAACAGGACAAATGGCTAGGACAGCCAACATCCCATCGTGCACTGCAACAGGAAACGTTTACGACCCGGGCCGGTATCCGGCGAGACCTTGCGCCACAAGACCTTTTGGAACGATTGAAGGCGCAGGATCAGGCGCTTGCGGCGCCGCGACATCGAAAGTCATGGCGAAACGGCAGCCCACGGCCCGGGCGCATCACGCGGATTGACAACGTTGCTCGCACGAGTCAATAAAGGGACAAAACTGCGGCACCAAACATCCAAAGGGGAGCAACCCATGTCGTCCACCACGGCCGCCGTCGGCGAGACGCGCCATTCGAGCGTCGGGCCGATGATCATCATCGGCATCCTGTTTTTCATCTTCGGCTTCGTCACCTGGCTCAATGGCCCGCTGATCACCTTCGTGAAGCTGGCCTTCAACCTGGATGACGTGGGCGCGTTCCTCGTACCCAGCGCGTTCTACCTGTCGTACTTTTTCCTCGCCCTGCCCGCCTCCCTGATCCTGAAGAAGACCGGCATGAAGAAGGGCATGGGCCTTGGCCTGTTCGTCATGGCGATCGGCGCGGCCACGTTCGGCCAGTTCGTCACCATGCGCGTGTACCCGGGCGCGCTCACCGGCCTGTTCATCATCGGCGCCGGCCTGTCGCTGCTGCAGACCGCTTCAAACCCGTACATCTCGGTGCTGGGCCCGATCGATAGCGCCGCGCAGCGCATCGCGTTCATGGGTATCTGCAACAAGATCGCCGGCGCGCTGGCCCCGTTCGTGTTCGGCTGGGTGGTGATGAGCAACATCGGCGGCTTCGACAGGCAGATCGCCGCCGCCGGCTCGCCGGAAGAGAAGGAGGCCCTGCTCAACGCGTTCGCCGCGAAGGTGCACATGCCTTACCTGGCCATGGCCGGCCTGCTGGTGGTGCTGGCGATCTGGGTGGTGCGCTCGTCGCTGCCGGAGATCCGGGCCTCCACCGATAACTCCGAGCGTGCCATCGGTCACGGCAAGGGCGGCATTTTCAGCTTTCCGCACCTGTGGCTCGGCGTGCTGTGCCTGTTCGTTTACGTGGGCGTGGAAGTAATGGCGGGCGACGCCATCGGCACCTACGGCCAGGGCTTCGGCATGACGCCGGAAGACACCAAGCACTTCACCTCGTACACGCTGTTCGCCATGCTGATCGGCTACGTCGCCGGTCTGGTGCTGATCCCGAAAGTGATCTCGCAGCACAAGTACCTGGCTATCTCGGCCGTGCTCGGCGTGCTGTTCTCGATCGGTACGTATGCCACCACCGGTTACACCTCCGTGGCCTTCGTGGCCGCGCTGGGTTTCGCCAACGCCATGATGTGGCCGGCGATCTTCCCGCTCGCCATCAAGGGCCTGGGCAGCCTGACCGAGTTCGGCTCGGCCCTGCTGATCATGGGCATCGCCGGTGGCGCCATCATCCCGCAGCTGTTCGCCCACCTGAAGCAAGGCCACGACTTCCAGCTCGTGTTCCTGGCCATCATGGTGCCGTGCTACCTGTACATCCTTTATTACGGCGCGGCAGGCCATAAGGTCGGCCAGCACGTCAAGGACTGACGCCCCATCTTCGCTCGGTGACGGCCATCCGCTAGGATGGCCGTCTTGCTATCGAGGGTCGTGATTTGCGTAGCCCCACCATCAAGGACGTGGCCGAGCGGGCCGGCGTGTCGCTCAAGACCGTCTCCCGCGTCATCAACCACGAACCCTCCGTGCACGCCCGCACCCGCGACAAGGTGCAGCGCGCTATCGAGGCATTGGATTACCAGCCCGACCAGGCCGCGCGCAGCCTGCGCAGCTCGCGTACGTACGCGCTGGGCCTGGTTTATGACAACCCCAATGCGCACTACGTGATCGCCATGCAGAACGGCGTTCTTTCGGTGTGCCGGGAACGCGGGTTTGGCCTGCAGATCCACCCGTGCGATTCATCCGCCACGCGCCTTGCCGAGCAGCTCGGTGACCTGGTGCGGCGCAACCGTCTTGCAGGCCTTGTACTGTGCCCGCCCATGTCGGAACAACCGCAGTTGCTGGCCACGCTGACCGAACAAAACGTGCCCTTCGTGCGGATCATTTCCGCACGGCAGGATCCGAAGGATGGCTGGCCCTGCGTGTTCGTCGATGACCGCGACGCGGCCTACGCGATCACCGAGCACCTGATCCAGCTCGGCCACCACCGCATTGGTTTCCTGTGGGGCGGCAAGGAGCACCGCTCCAGCCCCGAGCGCTACCAGGGCTACGAGGATGCGCTGCGCGAGTACGGTATCGATATTGATCCGGCGCTTGTGGTTGAGGGCGATTACTCCTTCGACGATGGTTTCCGCGGTGCACGCAAGCTGCTTGCCCTGAGGAACCCGCCTACCGCGATCTTCGGCTCCAACGATGAGATCGCCGCGGGCGTGCTTGCCGCCGCACGGTCGGGTGGCGTCGATGTGCCGTGGGAGCTTTCCATCGCCGGTTTCGAGGACAGCCCGTTCTCCAAGCAAAGCTGGCCCGCGTTGACCACCGCACGGCAGAACACCGAGGAGATCGGCCGCCACGCGGCACAGCGCCTCATCGCCGAAATCGAACGCGATGGCGGCGCACCACCCATCGACAACGAAGGCTTCAGCCCCGACCTGGTGGTGCGCGGCTCCACCGCCCCCCGCCGGCTGTAACCCTGTAGGAGCGCGCTTGCGCGCGATAGGTGCTTGCTGTGACGTTGGATCGCGCCCAAGCGCGCTCCTACATAGCCTTAACGCGTGATTTGTTAATCTTTTCGGGATATCCACCGTGCGCGCCGCTTGTGCGTGCCTTATGCGGTGGGTATCCCGCGTGTCCCCCGTGAGCGGACCGCGCCGAGCGCCGCGTTCCGCGTTGCGCATCCCTATCTCCAGGACGGTTGGTTCCGGCCACGCGTTTGCGTGCCTGCACGTCCGCGCGAACAGGAGCACGCACCATGCAAGGATCCGCCGGGCACGATGCCCATTTCGGATGGTTCACCCGCCGCCGCAAACATCTCAAGCCCGATGACCTGACCATCGTGGATCAATCCATGTTGAAGCGTGCCGTGGGCGCTGCTGCGCTGGGCAATGCCATGGAGTGGTTCGACTTTGGCGTGTACGGCTACCTCGCCGTCACCCTGGGCCACGTGTTCTTCCCGGGCAGCAACCCCACCGCGCAGGTCATCGCCACGTTCGCGACATTCACCGTCGCGTTCCTCGTGCGGCCGATCGGTGGTCTCGTGTTTGGCCCGCTGGGCGATCGCTTCGGGCGCCAGCGTGTCCTCGCCGCGACCATGATCATGATGGCGCTGGGCACGTTCGCCATCGGCCTGATCCCGTCATACGACCGCATTGGTTTGTGGGCGCCCGTACTACTCCTTTTAGCGCGTCTGCTGCAGGGCTTTTCCACCGGTGGCGAGTACGGCGGCGCGGCCACGTTCATCGCCGAATATTCCACCGATGCACGCCGTGGGCAGATGGGCAGCTGGCTCGAGTTCGGCACGCTGGGTGGCTACATTGCCGGCGCGGGTGTCGTCACGGCGCTGACCATGCTGCTGGGTAACGACGACATGCTCGCGTGGGGTTGGCGCGTACCGTTCCTCGTGGCAGGGCCGCTGGGTTTGCTCGGCTTGTACATGCGTATGAAGCTGGAGGAAACACCGGCATTCAAGGCACATGCCGAGGCGATGGAAGCCGCTGGCGATACGCCACGCATCGGCTTGATGGAACTGGTGTCCGTGCATGGCTCGCAATTGCTGAAGTGCATCGGCCTGGTACTGGTGTTCAATGTCACCGATTACATGCTGCTGACGTACATGCCGAGCTACCTCACCGTGACCCTGGGTTACAGCGAGGCCAAGGGCCTGCTGCTGATCCTGATCGTCATGCTGGTCATGATGCCGCTGAACGTTCTGGGTGGCCGCTTCAGCGATCGCTTCGGACGCCGGCCCATGATCATCGGTGCGTGCGCGGCGATGTTCATCCTCGCCATCCCATGCATGCTGCTGGTAGGCACCGGGAACGATGCGTGGATCTTCACCGGCCTGATGCTGCTCGGCGTGGCCCTGGTGTGTTTCACCAGCACCATGCCGGCGACGCTACCCGCGCTGTTCTACACACCGGTGCGCTACAGCGCACTGTCGATCGCGTTCAACGTTTCGGTGTCGTTGTTCGGCGGCACCACGCCACTGGTCACCGCATGGCTGGTGGAACGCACCGGCGATCCGCTGGTGCCCGCGTACTACCTGATGGGCGCCGCCGTCATCGGCGTGATCACCATGCTGTTCGTCACCGAAACCGCCGGGCTGCCGCTGCGCGGCTCACCGCCGGCCGTGGCCGATCATGCGGAAGCCAAAGAGCTGCTGGCGAGCGATGCACCGCTGACGGTGGATGAAGCATTGCCCGCGCTGCCGGAAGACACCGCGAGCGATCCGACGCCAGCGTAGACACGCACACAGCAGCGTTACCTCACTTTTGTAGGAGCGCGCTTGCGCGCGATCCGGTCTTGCCGCAAGCACCCATCGCGCGCAAGCGCGCTCCTGCAGACAGCGATTCGATTAGCGCGCCGTCATCACGGCGATGGCCGCGATAGCAAGGGCGATGCCCGCCCAGTTCACCAGGGAGAGCTTTTCGCGAAAGCCCACGGCGCCCGCCAGGGTACCCAGCACGACCACACCCACGTTCATCGACGCGAACACCAGCGAAGGATCGTTGGGCAACATCTGGTGGCCTCGCACGTAGAACAGGATATTGGCGAAGTTGAACGCACCAAGCAGGACGCCGAAGCCGATGCTGCGTACGGTAATCGCCGCCTTGCCAGACGCCGCGCGCACAAGCGCCACGATCCAGCACAGCACCAGCGCGATAAGAAACGAGCCGAAAAGGCCGGCGGCAAACGATGCGCCCGCCTTCGCGACGAGCTTGAAGCAAATATCGATCGCACCAAAACCGGCGAAGACGAGCAGGGGAGCCCACCAGCTGCCTGCCTCTGCCTTGCCCTTGGGCTTGCGCCACAGTACGCAGAGCACGGCGACCAGCGCGATGCCAATTCCCAAGGCCTTCTGCCCGGTGAGCACATCGCCCAGGAACACGAAGGCCGCGAACAACGAGACGAACAGTGAGAGCCGCTGCGCGACATCGGTGCGCACGATGCCGGCCATGCGCACGGAATGGGCGAGCACGACAAAGATAGCGGGAAGCAGGATGCCCAGTGCGATGAGCGGCGGCCAGGTGGCCTTGGCCGCCAGCACGGCCTGCGGCGTGGCACCCAACAGCTGCCACGCCAGCAGCGAGGCCACCACGTAGTTCGTGGCCACGGCCTGGACAATATCGATACCCGCGCGGCGGGCGAGCTTCAGCAGTACGGAGACCGCGACGCTGAAGAGAACAGCGAGAAAGATGTAAACCATGGGACCGATTTAGCGGTATACGAAGGTGCGAAGCATCGCACGAACCGCGTCCCATTGGCGGCTTCCTGTAGGAGCGGGGGGGGGGGGGGGGGGGGGGGGGGGGGGCGGCCCCCCCGCCCCCCCCCCCCCCCCCCCCCCCCCGCGCGCCGGCGCAGGGGCGGGGGGGGGGGGGGGGTGTGTGGGGGGGGGGCGGGG
>NZ_JBNDKI010000031.1:0-39895 GCF_050435445.1 Luteibacter sp. 621
GGGGGGGGCCCGGCCCCCCCCCCCCCCCCCCCCGCGCCCCCCCCCCCCCCCCCCCCCCCCCCCCCCCCCCCCCCCCCGCCGCGGGGGGGGGGGGGGCGGGCCCGGGCCCCCCCCCCCCCCCCCCCCCCCCCCCCCCCCCCGCTCCTACAGAGGATCGTGTGCGTGCCGACGGCACGCACTGCGGTTTATTCCACAACCACCGGGATCTTGCCGATCTTCGAGCGCCATTCCTTCGGGCCCGTGGTGTGCACCGAGGTACCAGCGCTGTCGACCGCGACGGTCACCGGCATATCCTGCACATCGAACTCATAGATCGCTTCCATGCCCAGGTCTTCGAAGGCCAGCACGCGCGAGCTCTTGATCGCCTTCGACACAAGGTACGCAGCGCCGCCGACGGCCATGAGATACACCGCCTTGTTATCGCGGATGGCATCAATAGCCGTGGGGCCGCGCTCGCTCTTGCCGACCATGCCGAGCAGGCCGGTGGTTTCGAGCATCTGGCGGGTGAACTTGTCCATGCGCGTCGCCGTGGTCGGGCCCGCCGGGCCAACGACTTCGTCACGCACCGGATCCACCGGGCCCACGTAGTAGATGAAGCGGTTGGTGAAATCGACCGGCAGCGTTTCGCCGCGGTTGAGCATATCGATCATGCGCTTGTGCGCGGCGTCGCGGCCGGTGAGCAGCTTGCCGTTGAGCAGGATGACTTCGCCCGGCTGCCAGCTGTTCACTTCCTCGCGGGTGATCGTATCGAGGTTCACCCGGCGACCCTTCGACGAGTCGTAGGTGAGCTTCGGCCAGTCTTCCAGCGACGGCGGATCGAGCATCACCGGGCCCGAGCCATCCATCACGAAATGCGCGTGGCGGGTCGCGGCGCAGTTCGGGATGATCGCGACCGGCAGGTTGGCGGCGTGGGTCGGGTAATCGCTGACCTTCACATCGAGCACGGTGGTGAGGCCACCCAGGCCCTGCGCACCAATGCCGAGCGCGTTGACCTTCTCGTAGAGTTCCAGGCGCAGTTCTTCCGCGCGGTTGGACGGGCCACGGGCCTGCAGCTCAGTGATATCGATCGGCTCCATCAGCGATTCCTTCGCCAGCAGCATCGCCTTCTCGGCGGTGCCACCAATGCCGATACCGAGCATACCCGGCGGGCACCAGCCGGCGCCCATGGTCGGCACGGTCTTCAGCACCCAATCCACGATGGAATCGGAAGGGTTCAGCATGGCGAACTTGGATTTCGCCTCCGAACCGCCGCCCTTGGCGGCCACGGTCACATCGAGCTTATCGCCCGGCACGATCGAGACGTTCACCACCGCCGGCGTGTTATCGCGCGTGTTCATGCGCTTGCCAGCCGGATCGGCCAGTACCGAGGCGCGCAGCTTGTTATCCGGGTGGTTGTAGGCTCGGCGCACGCCCTCGTTCACCATGTCTTCCACGCTCATGGTGGCATCGTCCCAGCGGACGTTCATGCCGACCTTGAGGAACACGGTGACGATGCCGGTGTCCTGGCAGATCGGCCGGTGGCCCTCGGCGCACATGCGCGAATTGATGAGGATCTGCGCGATCGCATCCTTCGCGGCCGGGGATTCCTCGCGCTCGTAGGCGGCCGAGAGGTTCCGGATGTAATCCACCGGGTGGTAGTACGAAATGTACTGGAGGGCGTCTGCGACGCTCTGGATGAGGTCGTCCTGCTTGATCGAGGTCATGGTGTTACCGCTGGCTCGCTAGGCTGGCAAAACGCCAATTTTAGCGCACCTTGGCCGGTGTAAGGTGGTGGGGTCTGCCCCGGTCTATCTCCTGGCACCCCCGCAAACGGAGTTCCCATGCGTTCCCGCTTCCGCACCGCCCTGTTCGCCCTGGCCTTCCTGGCCGCCGCCTTGGGTATCGCCCAGCCCGCCCTCGCGGCCCAGACCGCCCCAGAGTTCGAGGGGATCGCCGCCTGGCAGAACTCCAAGCCGCTGACCATGAAGGGCCTGCGCGGCAAGGTCGTGCTCATCGATTTCTGGGCGTATTCCTGCATCAACTGCCTGCGCACCCTGCCCCATGTCACCCGCTGGTACGACCAGTACAAGGACAAGGGCCTGGTGATCGTCGGCGTGCACTCGCCGGAATTCCCGTTCGAGAAGCAGGAAGGCAACGTCCGCGACGCTATCAAGAAGTACAACATCCACTACCCGGTAGCCCAGGACAACGACCTGGCCACGTGGGATGCCTGGGATAACCAGTACTGGCCCGCGGAGTACCTGGTGGACCAGCGCGGCAACGTGGTGGCCCACCACTTCGGCGAGGGCAACTACGCCGAGATGGAGAACGCGATCCGCACCCTGCTCGGCCTGCCCCGCCTGGCCGATGACAAGGCCGAAACCGACAAGGACGCCCCTGATTTTTCCCAGTTGGGCTCGCCGGAGATGTATTTCGGCAGCGACCGCAGCCAGAACAACGCCAGCCCGGAAGGCGCGCGTACCGGTGTTCGTGACTTTACGGCCCCGTCGCGCCTTGAGCTGAACCAGTTCGCGCTGGTGGGCCGCTGGGAAATCGGCCGCCAGAACGCCAGCCTGGTGGGCCCGAGCGGTGAGATTCGCCTGCATTTCAAGGCAAAGAAGGTGCACATGGTGGCCAGCGCGAACGATCCGGTGACCCTTGAGATCGCGGTGGACGGGAAGCCGCAGGCCCCGGTGACCGTGCAGGCCTCGCAGCTGTACACGCTGTTCGATGGGGATGGGTATAAGGATCACGTGCTGACGATCAAGATCCCCAAGGCCAACTTCCACGCGTTTACGTTTACGTTCGGGTAAACGACTCGCCGTCCGCTTCGCGCCAGTGAATCGGCTCATTCGCTGGCGCGAATGCGTGTTTCCAGCGGCTTGCGCCGCCTCGTTCTGGTGGGCTTGAGGCACAGAGACCTTGGTGCCCACCCTCGCTGCTCAGACAGGTCCTCCGCGTTCGGTGCGGAGTGCCGCTGCGCGGCATGTGTACTTATTTGGCCTACGGCCGCTCTCTTGTGCGGAACTCGCCTCGAGGGTGGGCACCAAGGTCTCTCCGATACACCGAGGTTTCTTGGTGGCGAGCTCGCAACCTACGACGCCCCGCCGTTGTAGGAGGCCACCCTGTGGCCGACAGCTTTCGCGACACCGCCGCAGGACCCGCGCGCGATCAACCAACAAAGCGAAGACGCCGGATCAGCTCACTGCGCCGTCGCCACCAACGTCGCCGACATCTGCGCCGGACTCGCCGTCACAAACGCCCCCATCGTCAACACACAGGTCAGCACGGCAGCAGCAAAAAAGGTCTTCAGCAGGAAGGTCTCAACTTTCATGGCAGTTCTCCTTGGGTATATCCGGTGAGGCATGAGCCCCTTTGCCCTAGACGCTGCATCCCCCATGCCAACGCTCGCGATACCGCCCAAACGGCGCCGCTAAGCCATTTCAACCGATGTGCCCCGACACGCACCGCGTGTCCGCGGACGAACCCTGTCCGGACACCCACGCCCACCGCAGACAACGCACCGGCTCTCCATCCATCGACCTCATGGATCAAAAGAGCCGTCGGGGCCCACCCTCGAGGCGAGTTTCGGAGGCGAGGGTGACGTACGGGAACAGCCGCCGCAGGCGGGAGCGGGCATGGATGCCCGCTCGTTTTTGATCGAGGCACGGAGGCCGAGTCGAAAACCCCCGTCCGGCACCCGGTTCGCGGCCGTAGGCCAAATAGGTACATGGCCGCGTAGCGGCATCCTTTGCGAACGCTGGAGACCTGTCTGAGCAGCGAGGGTGGGCCCCGACGGCTCTTCGCCTCAAGCCCTCAAAAGCGAGGCGGCGCAAGCCGCTGGCTCATGCATTCGCCCACGGCGAATGAACCGATTCGCCTGCGCAACGCCAAAAGCGAGCCCCGCCCCTTGCCAAGAGTGTTACTCACGATATATCGTACGACCACTACGTACGATATATCGGAGAACTCCCATGCACTTCTGGCACCACGCCAAGCGTCACTTCCGCGATGAGATGCACCAGCGATTCCACGACCACTTCGCCGCCGCAGGCCGTGGCGGCCGCTTCGGCGGCGGTGGCCCCTTCGGCTTTGACGACCGCGAAGGCATGCGCGGCGGCCGCGGTGGCGGCCGGTTCGGCGGTGGCCGCATGTTCGGCACCGGCGACCTCCGCCTCCTCCTCCTGGCCCTCATCGAAGAACAGCCGCGCCACGGCTACGAACTCATCCGCACCATCGAAGAAATGTTCGACGGCCAGTACAGCCCCAGCCCCGGCGCCATCTACCCCACCCTCACCATGCTCGAAGAGCTCGGCTACGCCCGCGTTGAAGCCGAGACCGGCGGCAAGAAGCTCTACGCCATCACCGACGAGGGCCGTGCCTTCCTCACCGAGAACCGCGACACCCTGGATGCGCTCACCGAGCGCCTGCAGGTCATGTCCCGGCACATGCGCCGGATGACCGTGCCCGGCGGCGTGCGCGATGCCATGCACGTACTGAAGCACCAGTTGATGAACCACCACAAGGCCTGGGACGACGCTGAGACCAAGCGTGTGGCCGCGATCGTCGAAGCCGCAGCAAAGCAGATTGCGGAGCGCCAGGGATGAGCGAAAAGCATGTGATCCAGCGCATGCGCCACGAGGTTCGCATGCGCATCCTCACCGTCGTGAAGGTGCAACCGCTCACCCCGCACATGGTGCGCATCACCGTGCAGGGCCCCGAGCTGGAAGGGTTTCCTTCGGCCTCGCCCGATGACCACGTGAAGCTGTTCCTGCCGACATCCAAGGGCGAGTTCAACCTGCCGACCATGACACCGGATGGCCCGGTGTACCCGCAGGGCAAGGAGCCTTCGCCGGCCCGCGACTACACGCCGCGCCAGTTCCGCGCCGACTCGCTGGAGCTGGATCTCGACTTCGTCATCCACGGCGATGGCCCGGCATCCACCTGGGCCGAAAGCGCCAAGGTGGGCGACAAGCTCGGCGTGGGCGGCCCGCGCGGCTCCATGATCGTGCCGGACGACTACGACCACTACGTGCTGGTAGGCGACGAGACCGCCCTGCCCGCCATCGGCCGCTGGCTCGAGGAAATGCCCAAGGACAAACCGGTGACGGTGCTGGCCGAGATCGCATCTGCGGAAGAGAAGCAGGATCTCGCACGTGATGTGCGCTGGTTCATCCGCGGCGAATCCCCTTCGATCGACGAGGTGCTTGCCACGATCCCCGTCCCGGCCGGCGATACGTTCTGGTGGGTGGCCACCGAATCGAAGCGTGCGCGCAGTCTGCGTTCGTTGCTGGTGGAGCACCGTGGTATCGACAAGGATTGGGTCAAGGCTACCGGCTACTGGGTTGCCGCCACTCCGCTATGAAAACGCGGTTGTAGGAGCGCGCTTGCACGCGATGGGTATTGCCGCAGGCATCCATCGCGCGCAAGCGCGCTCCTACAGACGAGCATGTCCTGCCGGAATCAGAAATTCCAGCGCACCCCCAGGTTCACCGCATCGCTACGCGTGTGCGTGGCGCGGTCGGTGCTGTAGTACACGAAGGCGCTGGCGGCCGGGGTGAAATCGAAGCTTGCACCCAGCGCGCCCTGCCAGTGATTCTTCATCGGGCGCGAACCTTCCACCGTGAAGCTGTCGGTCGGCAGGCCGGCGAAGCTGTTGTTCACCGATGCCGTATCGTCCTTCGTGTTGTGCAGGTAGCGCACCATGGCGATCGGGTGCAGCTTCGTGCCCGCCACGCCCAGGTCCACATCACCCGACAGGCGCAGGCCGGCGCCGTACTGCATGCTCGTGGCCGAAGCCTTGCCGACGCGCAGGTCCGCATCGCCCGCGCCCTTCTCGGTGAAGCTGTCGTACTTCACCTTGCTGTAGTACGCGCCCACGAACGGCTCCAGGTGCATGGCCTGGCTCACATTGAAGCGGAAGCCGCTCTCGATCGCGCCGTTGGTGGCCTTGCCGTTGTAATCGCCGCGCGCCTCCGGCATGAGCGTGCCCACGTTGATGCGGCGGTGGCTGTCACCATCGTGCCAGCCGTACGAGGCCAGGCCTTCGATCCAGAACTGCTGGTCGTTGAAGTACAGTGCATGCAGGCCGATCGCCGCCTGGTCCACATCGGTGTAGTCACCGCGGCTGTGCACTTCGGTGCGGGCGTTCGCCAGGTTGGCATGCACACCCGCGCGGAAGTCCGAACCCAGATCGGTATCGGTACCGACGATGATGCCGTTGATGCGGTAATCGGCACGCGATACGTCGGCGCTGCGCGACAGATCACTGCTGGAGGTGTACGGCTCCGCCCACACGGCCGTACCCTTCTCGCCCGTGTCACGGTCCAGCTTCAGGCGGTAGAACACCGAATCCTGATACTGGCTCTGCCCCGTGAGCTCGGCCTGCGCGGCCGAGGCGTAGGTTTCACCGGTGAGCGAATCGAATGCGCCATTCACCTGGGCCGAACGCAGGCCACGCAGGTAGCCCAGCAAGGTCGGCAACACGTTATTGCCGGATGCCGCGGCGTGCTGCAGGGCAGTCGCCACGCTGTGCTGGTTTGAGTTCAGGCCAGGGAACTGATCGAAGCCCACGCCCTCGCCACCCGGGGTGACGGGGCCGCCGGTACCCGCCTGGGTCAGCGTCACGATCACGTTATTGCCGACGGTGGTGACACCTTCATCGAGGAACGGCAGGTCGCCCTTCACCACGCTGCCGTAGCTGCCATTGATGGGCGTGGAGGACGTCACCACCGTGTAGGTGGACGATGACCCGAACGTGCCGTTGCCCGTCGGCGTCGTCACCAGCGTGCCGCCTACCGTGGTCGGGCCGTTGGAAGCGATGTGGTCGCTGGTGCCGTTCGAGGTAATGCGGATGACGGTGTGCGAGTTGCCGGTCTGGCTCAGGCCACCCGTGGTGAGTGTCGTGCCGGGCGTGCCGTTATCCGCCGCCGCGCCGGTGCCCCCCGGGATGCCGCCAGGTGCCACGGTGCCGTTATCCACGGTCACAGGGCCGGTGATGGTGCCACCGCCCGCCACACCGCCGCCATTGCCAACCGTCACCGGCCCACCCAGTGTCCCATTCACGACGAGGTTGCCGCCGATCGTGGTGCCGCCGAAGGTGACATTCGTACCCGCACCGATGGCCAGTGTGCCCGCGCCAACGTTGAGGTTACCGATGCCGTTGAACACGCCGTTGGCGAGTGAGCCTTCGCCGTTGCCGGTGATGTTCAGCGTGGCATCGGCGTCGCCATTCACCGTGCCAGTGACGCTCGGCAGGTTGCCATAGCTCACGTTGAGATCGCCGCCACCCAGGTTGAGCGTTCCGGCAATGGCGCCCCCAGCGGTGATGTTGTTGGCGGGGCCATTGAACGTCGCGGTACCGCCAGCACCCACGCTTACACCACCGGTGTAACTGTCGATGGCGGTGAGCGTGCCGCCGTTAACGGCCAGGCCACCGGTGTAGTCGGCCAGCGAACCGCCGAGCGTCAAGCTGCCGGTGCCTTCCTTATCCAGGGCGCCGCTGCCGGAGAGTGCGCCATTCAGGGTGAGGTTGTTCGCGCCATCGACCGTCACGCCGTTGCTGCCGACGCTCACGGCGTTCGGCAAGGTCACCGTGGTACCTGCCTGCAGCGTGGCACCATCGATGGCAAGGTCACCCGTGCCCAGCGCGTTGTTGTTGCCAACCACCACGGTCCCACCGCTGACAGTCGTACCGCCGGTGTAGGTGTTGTTGCCGTTGAGGGTGAGCACCTTGAGGTTCACCTTGAACAGGCGACCCGCGCCGCTGATATCGCCGTTGAGGGTGAGAGGATCATCACCGGTGGTGTTCAGGTCCGCATTGAGCACGATGTTGTTAGCCAGCGTGAGCGCACCCACGCCACCCAGCGAGGCCGGGCCGCCCACGGTGAGCGTGCTCGTACCCAGCGCCTGGTCGTTGCCGAGCACCAGGCCGCCCGCGTTGAGTGTCACCCCACCGCTGAACACGTTGGCCCCGCCCAGCGTGAGGTTCGCCGCGCCGTTCTTCACCAGTCCGCCGGTGCCACTGATCGTACTGTTGAGCGTGGCGTCCGTCGCACCGCCCAGCGTGAGCGTGTTGCCACCCAATGCCACGTTGCTGCCGGCGACGCCACTCAGTGTGGCGATGGACTGGTTGCCGCCCGCACTGATATCGAACGTACCCGTACCGGCCAGGTTAACCGCACCCGCCGGCGAGAGGCTGCCGCCCGCGCCGATCGCCAGCGTGCCGGCGTTGATCGTGGTGCCGCCGGTGTACGTATCCGCACCGGTCAGCGTCAGCGTAGAAGCGCCGTTCTTGGTCAGGCTGCCTGCGCCCGAGATCACGCCTGCCAGCGTGGTGTCGTTGCTGCCAGCCACCGTAAGGGCCGCGTTGAGGGCCACGTCGTTGGCCAGCGTCACCGGAGCGCTCGCATCCAGCGTGGAAGCGCCACCGACCGTGAGTGCGCCCGTGCCGAGCGAGGCGTTGTTCCCAACGACCAATGTTCCGGCGTTGAGCGTGACCCCACCACTGAACGTGTTCGGGCCACCGAGCGCCTGCACGCCGGCCCCGTTCTTCACCAGGCTGCCCGTACCGCTGATGGTGCCGTCGTATGACGCATTGCCGACGCCGCCGAGCACGAGTGCGTTGGCACCCAGGGTGACGTTGCTACCCGCCACGCCGGCCAGGGAGCCGATGGTCTGCGGGCTGGTCGCACCGCTGATATCGAATCCGGTGCCCGCCGCGTTAAGCGTCACCGCCCCGTTGGGAGACAGGCTGCCGCCCGCGCCGATCGCCAGGATGCCGGCATCGATGAAGGTGCCACCCGTGTACGTGTTGGTACCGGTCAGGGTCTCGGTCCCGGTACCCACCTTGGTCACGCTGCCGGTGCCAGCAATCGAGCCGCCGAACGTACCGTCCGTCGGGCCGCCCACCACAAGCGCGTTATCACCCAGGTTCACCGTGCCGCTGCCGACCAGCGTGCCGAACTGCTGCGTGCCATTGCCGGCGGAGAGATCGAACGTGGCGCCCGACGCCAGGTTCACCACGCCCGAAGAAGCCAGGCTTGCACCAGCGCCCAGGGCCAGCGTGCCCGCGTTGATGTAGGTGCCACCGGTGTAAGTGTTGGTGCCGTTCAACGTCAGCGTCGCCGCACCATCCTTGCTCAGGCTGCCGGTGCCGCTGATGTTGCCGTTGAGGGTCATGTTGTTCGTGCCCAGAACATCCAGCCCGGCATTGAGCACGATGTTGTTGGCCAGGGTCACCGCCGTGTTCGAATCCAGCGTGGATGCGCCGCCTACCGTCAGCGCGCCCGTACCCAGTGCCGCATCGTTACCGAGGACCAGGCCACCAGCGTTCAACGTAACGCCACCGGTGAACGTGTTCGCGCCGTTGAGCGTCTGCACGCCCGCGCCATCCTTGATCAGGCCACCGCTTCCCGTGATGACGCCATTGTAGGCGTTATCCGTGGCACCACCCAGGCCGAGCGAATTACCACCCAGCGTGACGGTAGTGCCGGCGGCGCCACCCAGTGAGCCGACCGTCTGCGTGCCACCCGCGCCGGAGATATCAAAGTTGCCGGTGCCGGCGAGGTTGAGTGCACCCGTATCCGAAAGGCTGCCGCCCGCGCCAATGGCCAGCGTGCCACTGTTGATCGTCGTGCCGCCGCTGTACGTGTTGGCACCGGTCAATGTCACCGTCGACGCGCCATCCTTCACCAGGCCGCCCGCACCGGAGAACACGCCGCCAAAGGTCACCGCATTGCTGCCCAGCAGATCGAGCGTCGTGCCCGCCGCGATATCCACGTCATTGCTGACGTTCAACGCTTTGTTGGTATCCAGCGTGGCGTTACCGGCCACGCTCAGCGTGCCTGTACCCAGTGCGCCGTTATCGCCCAGCAGCAAGCCGCCCGCGTTGAGCGTGACGCCACCACTGAAGCTATTGGCGCCCCCCAGCTCCTGCACGCTCGCGCCGCTCTTCACCAGGCTGCCGGTGCCCACGATCAGGCCGTCATAGGCGCCGTTGGCGACACCGGCGAGCGTGAGCGAATTTCCACCGAGCGTCACGCTGCTACCCGCGACGCCGTTGAGCACACCGATCACCTGCGGATCCGCGGCGCTGATATCGAAACCCGCACCCGGGGCCGTCAGCGTCACGGCGCCGTTGGCTGCCAGGCTGCCGCCCGCACCGATCGCGAGCGTTCCTTCGTCGATGAAGGTGCCGCCGGTGTAGGTATTGGTACCGGTCAGCGTCTCGGTGCCGGTACCGACCTTGGTCAGGCTGCCGGTACCGCCGATCGAGCCGCTGAAGGTGCCATCGGCGGGGCCACCCACATTGATGTTGTTGCCACCGATATTCACCAGGCCGCTGCCGATCAGCGTGCCGAACGCCTGCGTGCCGTTGCCCGCCGAGAGATCGAATACGGCGCCATCGGCAAGATAAACGATGCCACCCGCATACAGGCTGGCGTTCGCGCCGAGTGCGAGCGTGCCGGCGTTGATCTGCGTATCGCCGGTATACGTGTTTGCACCGTTCAACGTGAGTAGCGCGTTGCCGTTCTTGATGAGGCCGCCGGTGCCTGCCAGCGTGCCGTTGAGCGTAAGGTTGTTTGAACCCGGTACGGTCAGGTTGGCGTTCAGCACCATGTTGTTGCCGAGCGTCACCGGCGCCGTGCTATCGAGCGTCGAGGCGCCCGCCACGGTCAGCGTGCCCGTACCCAACGCCGCATCGTTACCGGCCTTCAGGCCACCGGCAATCAGCGTAATACCGCCGCTGAACGTATTCGCGCCACCGAGCTCTTCGGTGCCGGAGCCGATTTTCACCAATCCGCCGGTGCCGCTGATCACGCCATCAAAAGCACGGTCCGTCGCGTTGCCGAAGGCAAGGCTTTGGCCGCCCAGGTTTACCGTGGTGCCGCCCACGCCAGAAAGCGAACCGATGGTCTGGTTCGCGCCGCTGGCCGAAATATCAAACCCGGCACCCGCCGTGGTGAGGTTGACGTCGCCCGTCGCCGCCAGGCTACCGCCTGCTCCCAAGGCCAGGGTGCCGCCGTTGATCGTCGTGCCGCCGGTGTAGGTATTCGTACCACCGAGCACCTGCACACCCGCGCCATCCTTCACGACACTGCCGGTACCGCCGATGGTGCCGTTATAGGTGGCGTTACCGACACCACCAAGGGTCAGTGCATTGCCGCCAAGGGTGACGGCACTGCCGGCGACGCCATTCAACGCGCCGATGGCTTGCGCGCCACCGCCACTGATATCAAACACGGTGCCCGGCGCCGCCAGGTTCACCGCACCGGTCGAGGCAAGGCCGCCGCCAGCGCCAAGGGCCAGCGTGCCGGCATTGATCGTCGTGCCGCCGGTGTACGTGCTGGCACCCGTGAGCGTCTGCGTGCCCGCGCCCTGTTTCACCACGCCGCCGGTGCCGGCGATGATGCCGCCGAAGGTGCCGCTACCGGTGCCGCCGAGCGCCACCGTATTCGCACCCAGCGCCACCGTACCGGTGCCGGTCAACGCGCCAACGCTTTGCGTGCCGCTACCACCGGAGATATCCAGCGTCGCGCCCGTGGCAAGGTTCACGGTGCCTGCGGTGGAAAGGCTGCCGCCCGCGCCGAGCGCGAGCGTGCCGGCGTTGACGTTGGTGCCACCGGTGTACGTGTTCGCGCCGGTCAGCGTGAGCGTGGCTGCGCCGGTCTTGGTCAGGCCGCCTGCGCCACTGATGACGCCGCCGAGTGTCAGCGCGTTATTGCCCAGGACGGTAAGGCCCGCATTGAGCGCCACGTTGTTCGCCAGCGTAACGGGGCCATTGCTGTCGAGCGTGGTCAAGCCGCCCACGGTCAGCGCACCCGTACCCAGCGCACTGTTGTTGCCGACGATCAGGCCGCCCGCATTCAACACAGTCCCGCCGCTGTACGTGCTCGCGCCGCCAAGCGTTTGCACGCCGGTGCCCACCTTAACGATGCCACCCGTGCCGGTGATCGCACCCGCATAGGTGCGGTCGGTCGCGTTGCCAAAGGTGAGCGTCTGCGCGCCCAGTCCGACGGTCGTACCTGCTACGCCACTGAGCGAACCGATGGTCTGGTTGGCGCCGCTGCCGGAAATATCGAACGCGGCACCGGCCACGGCGAGGTTCACGTCACCCGTGGCGGCAAGCTTGCCGCCTGCGCCCAGTGCCAGCGTACCGGCATTGATCGTCGTACCGCCCGTGTAAGTGTTCGCCCCCGTCAGTGTGACCGTCGCGGCACCATCCTTCACAAGGCCACCGGTGCCACTCACGGTACCGGCCAGCGTCATCGCGTTGCTGCCGAGAAGGTCGAGCGTATTGCCCGAGCCAAGCGCCACGTTGTTGTTGAGTGTCACCGCCGTGCTCGCGTCCAGCGAGCCGCTGCCGGCGACCGTGAGCGCGCCGGTGCCGAGCGCGCCGTTGTTACCCACCAGCAGGCCACCTGCATTGAGCGTGACACCGCCGCTGAAGGTATTCGCGCCACCCAGTGCCTGCGTGCCCGCCCCGTTCTTCACCAGCGCGCCGGTACCCGCGATAACGCCGTCATACCCACCGTTGGCGACACCGCCCACGGTCAACGTGCTGCCACCGAGCGTCACCGTGCTGCCCGCTACGCCATTGAGCACGCCGATCGTCTGGTTGCCACCCGCACTGATATCGAAGCCCGTGCCGGGACCCGTAAGCGCGACGGCACCGGTCGATGCGAGGCTGCCACCCGCGCCGATCGCCAGCGTGCCCGCATTGATCAGCGTACCGCCGGTGTAGGAGTTCGTGCCCGTCAGCGTTTCGGTACCCGTGCCTACTTTGATCAGGCCGCCGGTGCCCGCTACCGAACCGGCAAAGGTACCGTTGGTCGCGCTGCCCAGGGTGATCGTATTCGCGCCAAGGTTCACGACGCCGCTGCCGATCAGCGTACCGATCTGCTGTGCACCGTTGCCTGCGGAAAGATCCAGTGTTGTACCGGCGAGAAGGTTCACCGTGCCCGCGGAGGCGAGGCTGGCACCGGCGCCGAGCGCCAACGTGCCCGCATTCACCAGGGTGCCGCCGGTATACGTGTTCACGCCATTGAGCGTGAGCGTGGCCGCGCCGTTCTTGGTCAGGCTACCCGCGCCACTGAGCACGCCATTGAGCGTCAGTGCGTTGTTGCCGAGCACGGTAAGCCCGGCGTTGAGCGCAATGTTGTTCGCCAACGCGATGGGGCCGTTGCTATCCAGGGTGCTCGCACCGGCCACGGTGAGCGTGCCCGTGCCAAGCGCGCTGTTGTTCCCTACCACCAGGCCGCCCGCGTTCAACGCCAGGCCACCACTGAACGTGCTCGCACCCCCCAGGGTCACCACACCGGTCCCGACCTTCACCAGGCCGCCCGTTCCCGCGACGGTGCTGTTGAGCGTCGTGTTCGTGCCATTGCCGAAGGTGAGCGCGTTGCCACCGAGGGCCAGCGTGCTGCCGGCGACGCCGGAGAGCGCGCCGACGGTCTGGTTGGCACCCGCGCCACTGATATCGAAGATGCCACCGGCGCCAGCAAGGTTCACGCTGCCAGCGGCGGCGAGCTGCGCACCCGCGCCAAGCGCGAGCGTGCCACCGTTGATGGTGGTACCCCCGGTATAGCCATTGATGCCACCCAGCGTGAGGGTCGACGGGCCATCCTTGGTGAGGCTGCCCACGCCGTTCACCGCTCCCGCCAGGGTGAGCGCGTTATTGCCCAGCACATCGAGATTGGCACCCGTACCCAGGTTCACGGTGTTGCCCACGGCAAGCGCCGTGCTGGTATCAAGCGTGGCGTTGCCACCAACGTTCAATGCCCCGCCGACGCCCAGTGCATTCGCATTCCCAAGGACGAGGCCACCGGCATTCAGGTTCACGCCACCGGTAAACGTATTGGGGCCACTGAGCGTGAGCGTGGAGGCCCCGTTTTTCACGATGTTACCGGTGCCGGCGATCGTGCCACCGAGCGCCAGGGCCTGGTTCCCGGCGACACTGAGCGTGCCGCCACCCAGCACGTTCACCGCGTTACCGACGTTGAGCGCGGCACTGTTATCCAGCGTGACTGCGCCGTTGACCGTGAGCGCACCGGTACCGAGCGCGTTGTTGTTGCCGAGCAACAGGCCGCCACCCGCGAGATTCACACCGCCGCTGAAGGTGTTGGCGCCGTTGAGCGTAAGCAGCGAGGCGCCGTTCTTGGTGAGTGCGCCGCTACCGGCGATCACACCCCCCAGCGTGAGGTTCGGCGCGCCTGGCAGGGTAAGCGTGTTCCCGGCGCCCAGGTTTACGTTGTTGGCCAGATTGAGCGCGCTGCTCGACGCGAGGGTGGCATTGCCGCCCACGTTGAGCGCGCCGGTGCCAAGTGCGTTGCTGTTGCCAAGGCTAAGCGTGCCCGCGTTGAGGTTCACGCCACCGCTGAAGGTATTGGTGCCCGTGAGCGCGAGCGTATTGGCACCGTCCTTCGTCAGGCTGCCCGTGCCGCCGATCGTGCCACCCAGCGTCAGGTTGTTGCTGCCCGGCAGGGTGAGATTGGCCCCCAGGTTGACGTTGTTCGCCAGGGTATAGGCGGCGGAGGTATCGAGCGTTCCTGCACCACTGACCGTCAACGTGCCGGTGCCCAATGCACCCGCGTTGCCGAGTACAAGGCCACCGGCGCTGAGATTGACACCGCCGCCGAACGTATTCGCGCCGGTGAGCGTGGTGGTGCCGGAGCCAGCCTTCACCAGGCCGCCGGTGGCCGTGCCGGTGATGGTGCTGGCCACGGTCTGGTTGGTGGTGTCACCGAAGGTGAGGACATTGCCACCCAGGGCCACCGTGGTACCGGCGACGCCCGAAAGCGCCCCGATCATCTGGTTGCCCGCCGCGGAAATATCGAACACGCTGCCCACGCCACTGAGCGTGACCGCATTGCTCGCGGCAAGACGGCCACCGGCACCGATGGCCAGGGTTCCCGCCGCCACATTGAGGCCGCCGGTGAACGTGTTCACGCCGTTGAGCGTGAGCGTGGAGGCGCCATTCTTCACAAGGCCGCCCGTGCCAGAAATCACGCCGTTAAACGTGAGCGGCTGGCCGCCCAGCACATTCAGCGATGCGCCGCCATTGAGCGCCACGTTGTTCGTGAGCGTGCGCGCGGCACTGCCGTCGATGGTCCCGGCACCATTGACGGTAAGCGTGCCCGCCCCCAGTGCGACATCGTTACCCAGCAGCAGGCCACCGGCATTAAGGGTGACGCCACCGCCGAAGGTGTTCGCACCATTGAGGGTGAGCTGCGATGCGCCATTTTTGATCAACGCGCCGGCACCGCCGATCACGCCGTTAAACACCAGGGGCTGGCCGCCGAGCAGGTTCAGGGAGGCACCGGTGCCCAGGTTCACCGCATTGGTGAGCGTGAGCCCCGCGGTCCCATCCAGGGTGACGCCGGAGGCGCCCACCGAGAGCGCGCCTGCACCCAGCGCACCGTTGTTACCCAGCAGCAGGCCGCCACCATTGAGCGCAACGCCGCCGGTAAAGAGGTTGGCGCCCGCCAGTGTCTGCACGCCGGTGCCTTGCTTCACAAGGCCGCCGGTGCCTGCGATCACCCCGGAATAGAATGTGTTGCCGATGCCGTTAAGCGTTAGCGTATGGGTGCCAAGGTTGACGTTGCCCGCCCCCGCGAGTGAACCGATCGTCTGGTTCGCCGCCGCCGACAGATCCATGCTGGTACCCGCGCCCAGCGAGATCGCACCCGTGGGCGACAGCGAGCCGCCAGCGCCAACGGCGAGCGCGCCGCCCGTGACGCCAAGAGAGCCGGTGAGTGTGCTGGCACCGTTGAGCGTAAGCGTGCCTGCGCCGCTCTTCACCACGCTACCGGCGCCCGAAAGCGATCCGTTGAGTGTCAGCGCCTGGCTACCGAGCAAGTTAAGCGTGCCCGCATTCACGACCACATTGTTGGCAAGGCTAAACGGCGCCGTGGTATCGAGCGATGCCGTGGCACCCACAGTCAGCGTGCCCGAGCCCAGGCCGCCCGCATTGCTGAGCAGTAGGCCGCCTGCGTTGAGGTTCACACCACCGCTGAACAGATTGCTGCCGCCAAGCGTCACGATGCCCGTATTGGTTACGGTAAGGCCGCCTGCTCCGGTGATGACGCCGTTCATCCCGAACGCCGTTGTACCGCCCAGCGTAAGGCGGCCGGTATTCAAGGAAACGTTGTTCGCCAGCGTAAGGCCACCCGCCGATGCCGCGATAGCGCCACCATTGGCATTCAGCGTGCCCGGGCCGAATGCACCGGCATTATTGAAGTTGACCAGGCCATCGTTGATCGTGGTGTCGGCCAGCGCGACCGCACCGAGCAGGTTCCACGTACCGCTGTTCACCCGCAGGTGCTGGAAGTGGATGTATTGCGCGGCATCGATCGTGGTGGGCGTACCGGTCGTGCCCGAGCCTGGTGTAAGGACATCGTTTTGCAGCACGAGGAAGTTGTTGAGGCCCGTGCCCGAACCGCCATCGACAATGCCCTTGCCGCTAAGGTTCACGCTGACGGTAACCAGGTTCAGGACGTTTAGCGAAAGGCCTTCGGCAAGGACACTGGATCCCGATACAGCGGTAAAGGTGTTGCCCGTAGCTGTGTCGCCCAGGTTGACGCTACCGCTGATGGTGCCTGCATTGATGAACGTGTTGCCTTGCCCGGCCGTCAGTGACGGCGCGAAACCAATACGGCCGCGGATATAGCCCGTATTGGTCATGTTCGTCCGCGCGCCGCCGTAGGAGACGACGGCCGGCGCATCGGACGTGTTGAGCAGGCCAATGCCAAGCACGTTCATGTCGATCGTGCCGTTGTTGGTGATGTTGGTGGTACCCCCCGTACCGTTCTGGGCGAGGATAGCCTGGCCGCCGACACCCAGCAGGGAACCCAGGTTGACGAGCCCCTTGATGGTCCCGGCCGCCGTGGGGCCGCTTGCCGGGAGGTTGTTGATATTGATGATGTTGGCGCCTGTATTGCCAACCACCAGGCCGCCGGAAACGATGCTTAGGGCGCCGCCCAGGTTCGGATCGATCGTGCCCTGGTTGTTTACCGTGATGCCGTTGCCGGTAAGGGTAAGGATCGGGCCGCCTAGCAACGGTGCGGAAAGCTGCCCGTCGCCACCGATGTTGACCACGACGCCATTGGTCGGGATCGAGTAAGAAATGGCCGAAAAACCAGAGCACGTGACCGTGGTCGTGATCTGTGTGCAGTCGGCGAATGCGGTACTGGGGAGGAACGAAGCGCTTATAAGCGAGGCCAGCGCGAGGTAGATACCTTTGCGGCGTGGAAGAGTACGTACGGTCGCGGCGCGCTTGCTCATTTTATTCACCCCTGCCATGTCCATGGTGGTTTCCATGGCAGCTTAGGCAGCGGCTACACGGCGGGACTGCACGAATAAGGCAGTGGACTAGGCGAATAAGGCAAGAATGCCGTCAGGCCCTCCTCACACGGCACACACGTTGCTTAATCGACGCGCGTCAAAAACACATAACCTTGCCGTCTATCGGGTTACCAACGGTCCCGTATGTACTAATGCGGAGTGGCGATGATGCGGCGAGGCAGGAAAATCCTGGCGTGGGTGATGGGCATCTTCCTGCTGCTGATCATCGCGATCATCCTGTTCGTCGCTTTCTTCGACTGGAACCGGCTGAAGCCCACGATCAACGAAAAGGTCTCCGAGGCCATCGGCCGGCCGTTCGCCATCCAGGGTGACATCACCGCGCACTGGGCACGCGAGCCCGGCGAGGGTGGCCTGGTAAGCCTGATCCCCTGGCCGCACTTCACCGCTCGGGACATCGTCGTGACCAACCCCAGCTGGGCGAAGAACGGCCGCTTCGCCCACCTCGATACCCTCGATTTCCGCCTGGCGCCCTTCCCGCTCATCAGCCACCGCATCGTCGTGCCCGAGATCCGCCTGGGCCAGCCAGCGATCGCGCTGGAGCGGCGCAAGGACGGGACGAACACCTGGACCTTCAAGCTCCCCGAGAGCAGCGGCCCGTCCGAGTGGCAGCTTGAGCTCAATGCCATCGCCTTCGACAAGGGCCACATCGATTTCAACGATGCGCAGATGCAGATCAACATGGGCATCGACGTGACGCCGCTGGGCAAGGGCATCCCGTTCGACGAGATCATGGCGCAGCAGGAGAAGGATTCGCGCGCGCAGGCGAACAAGACCACCGGCGCGACCTCGAAGCAAATGGCGAAGAGCGACGCCGACGAGAAGGACCGCCAGGACGAGACCAAGAAGAAGCAGGTGTACCTGTTTGCCTGGGATGCCAAGGGCACCTACAAGAAATCCACCGTGGAGGCGAAGGCGCGCACCGGCGGCGTGCTCGCACTACGTGATGCCAACCGTCCCTTCCCGGTCCAGGCCGATGCACGTTTTGGCGATACCCATGTGGCCTTCGTGGGCACACTTACCGATCCGATCAACATGGGCGCGCTGGATATCCGCCTGTGGTTCTCCGGCACCAGCATGTCGCACCTGTACGACCTTACCGGTGTCACCCTGCCCGATACCCCGCCCTTTGCGACCGAAGGCCACCTCAAGGCGAACCTGAAGAAGAACAACAGCACCTTCGTCTATGAAAACTTCACCGGCAAGGTCGGCGGCAGCGACCTGGGCGGCACGCTCACCTTCAACACGGGCGGCGCGCGCCCGAGCTTGGTGGGTAACCTCAAATCCAACCAGCTGCTCTTCAGCGACCTGGCGCCGCTGGTCGGCGGTGGCTCGGATGCCGAGAAGGCCGAACGCGGTGACGTGAAGAAGCAGCCTTCAGACAAGGTGCTCCCGGTCGAGCCGTTCAAGACGGACCGCTGGAACGCCATGGATGCCGATGTGCATTTCGTGGGCGCGAAGATCGTGCATGGCGAACGCCTGCCGATCAGCAACGTCGAAACCCACCTGATCATGAAGGATGCGGTACTTACGCTGGATCCTCTGAAGTTCGGTGTTGCCGGTGGCACGGTGGGCAGCAATCTTCGCCTCGATGGCTCGGCCGAACCGCTGAAGGGCCGCCTCAACCTCGGCGCCCGCCACCTCAAGCTGAAGGAACTGTTCCCCACCTTCGCCCCCATGCAGACCAGCTTCGGCGAAATGAATGGCGATGCCTCGTTCACCGCCGTGGGCAACTCGCCGGCCGCCCTGCTCGGTTCGTCCAATGGTGAACTGAAGTTGCTGATCAACGACGGTGCCGTGAGTTCGTCGCTGCTCGAGCTGGCGGGCCTCAACGTCGGCAGCTATGTCGTGAACCGTTTCTTCGGCGATGACGTGGTGAAGATCAACTGCATGGCGGCCGATCTGGTCGCCACCAATGGCGTGATGGAATCGAAGGTGTTTGCGCTGGATACCGAAAAGGCCCTGATCAACGTCAACGGCGATATCAACTTCAAGGACGAGAAGCTGAACCTGGATATCGTGCCGCACACCAAGGGCTTCCGCGTCTTCTCGCTGCGCTCGCCGCTGTACGTGCATGGCACGTTCGCCAATCCATCGCCGGGCGTGCATGCCGGCCCGCTGATCCTGCGCGGCGGTGGCGCGGTGGCCTTGTTCTTTGCCGCCCCGGTGGCAGCGCTCGCCCCGCTGATGGTGCCGGAGAGCGGCAAGGCCAACGCCGTGACCTGCCAGCCGTTGCTGGATGACCTGAAGAGCGCCCCACCCAAGGCCCCGCCGCCGGGGAAGACCAACGCGAAGTAACACGGCGATGACGCAGATGGCCGTCCAACGGGTAAAGTGCGCGCATGCTGCCGACCCGAAAAGCCCTCTTCCAGATCCACTTCTGCGTCCTGCTCTGGGGCTTCACGGCCATCCTCGGCAAGCTCATTACCCTGGCCGCCCTGCCGTTGGTGTGGTGGCGCATGTTGCTGGTCTCGGCCGCGCTGCTCTGCGTGCCACGGGTGTGGCGCGGTTTGCGTGCGACACCGCCGCGCCTGTTGCTGATCTACGCAGGGATCGGGGTGGTCGTCGCACTGCACTGGCTTACTTTCTACGGCGCCATCAAGCTGGCCAATGCATCGGTGGCGGCCACCTGCATTGCCATGTGCCCGGCGTTCCTGGCCATCGTCGAACCGTGGATCGCCAGGCGTCCGTTTGAACCCAGGGAACTGATGCTCGGCGCTGCGGTGATTCCAGGCGTCGCGCTGGTCGCTGGCGGGCTTCCAGGCGATATGCGCCTGGGTCTGGCGGTGGGCGTGCTCTCTGCCCTGTTCGTCGCCTTCTTCGGGGCATTGAACAAGCGCTATATCGAGCATGCGGATTCGCTGACCGTGACTTGCGTGGAGTTGGGCGCAGGCACGCTGTTTCTTACGCTAGCCGCGCCGTTCATGCCGGGCCCCTCCTTCGTGCTGCCTAATGGGCACGATGCGGCGCTCATGGTGGTACTGGCCTTTGGCTGCACGTTGCTACCGTTCGCGCTGGCGCTATCCGCGCTGCGCCATCTCTCGGCTTTCGCTACGCAGATGGTGACGAACCTGGAGCCGGTGTACGCGATCCTGCTGGCCATTCCCCTGCTGGGCGAACAGCGCGAGCTGGGCTGGGCGTTTTACCTTGGCGTGGCGGTGATCCTGGGCGCGGTGTTTGCGCATCCGTTCCTGCATAAGGGGGAACGGGCCGAGGCTTCGGACCTTGTGGCGCCGTGAATCGCGAGCAAGCTCGCTCCTACATAAGACCTGCCCTGCACCTGTAGAAGCGCGCTTGCGCGCGATGCGGCGCAGCCGTTACCCGGGCCTGCCTTGCACTCGCGGTCGCGCTTACGCGCGGCCGCGGGCTTTCATGGTGCGGGCACGGCGCGCACGCTGGGCCGAGGACCGGCCTGAACCCTTTTTACGGGGTGACGAACGCTTGGCCTGCGGGCGCGGGCGGGAAGGCATGGCGGGAATCTCCGGGGGAACGACGGCCGGGAGAGCCGACTGTGCGGCCCTCCCGGTGAAAAACCCGCTAAGGGGGTGTCAGATAAGTTTGATTTCGCGCAGACGTTCCTGAAGGTACTCGTGGGCCGTGATCGGCTCCGGGTAACGCTTCGGGTTATCCGGCGTCACGCACGACGGCAGCACATCCAGCACCACATCCGGGTTCGGGTGCAGGAAGAACGGCACCGAGTAACGCGGCTTGCGGGCGGCATCGCCGGCCGGGTTGGTCACGCGGTGCGTGGTCGAGGGGTACACATGGTTGGTGAGACGCTGCAGCATGTCACCGATGTTCACCACGATGGCGTCGCCTTCGCTGGTGATAGGCAGCCATTCGCCCTCGCGCGTGAGCACTTCGAGGCCCGCGGTGCTGGCACCGACCAGCAGGGTGATGAAGTTGATGTCCTCATGGGCGCCAGCGCGCACGTTCGGCACATCGGTCTGGGTAATCGGCGGGTAGTGGATCGGGCGAAGGATGGAGTTGCCCGAGTTCACCTTGTCCTCGAAGAAGGTCTCCGGCAGGTCGATGTGCAGGGCCAGGGCGCGCAGGACGCGGCTGCCGAGCTGGTCCAGCGCCTGGTAGATACCGTAGCCCTGCGCCTTGAAGGTGGGCACCTCTTCCGGCCACACGTTCGGCGGCATCACATCGGCGTACTTCGAGTCGCGCGGAATCTCGCGGCCGATATGGAAGAACTCCTTCAGGTCGGCGAACTTCGAATCCTTGGCGGTTTCCACCTTGAACGGGGTGTAGCCGCGGGCGCCACCACCACCGGGGATGTGGTACTTGCGCTTCACGTCATCGGGCAGGGCAAAAAAGGCCTTGAAGGCATCGTAGGCGCCATCGATGGCTTCCTTGGGGATGCCATGGCCGCTGATGCAGCAGAAACCGAATTCGCGGTAGGCCGCGCCCAGTTCGGCGACGAACGCCTCACGGTCGGTCTCAAAACGGCGGATATCGAGGGTAGGAACCTGCTTCATGGTGTGACCTGCTTTCGGGCATGAAAAAGCCGGCGCGGGGTAACCGCGCCGGCCGGAGGCGTCAATTGGGCTCAGGCGACGGCCTGGGCTGCTGATTTTACGGCGTTAGCCAGCTGCCCCGCCAGCCGTTCCACTTCCGCGGCATCGGCAGCCTCGATCGTGACCCGCACCAGGGGTTCGGTGCCCGAGGCACGCAGCACCACGCGGCCGCGGCCCTCCAGGGCGGATTCCACCTCGGCGAGGGCCTGCCGGACCGTATCGGAACCCAGGGCCGCCTTGGCGCCTTCCACGCGTACGTTGACCATCGTCTGCGGCAATTTGACGAGCCCGGCGCGGGCATCGGCGAAGGTCTCGCCCGCTTCGGCCAGTGTCTCCAGCAGGGCCAGCGCGGCGACGATGCCATCGCCGGTGGTGAAGCGGTCCAGGCACAGCACATGGCCGGACGTTTCGCCGCCGAGGACGCCGCCATGTTCCTTCAACTGCTGCAAAACGTAGCGATCGCCGACGTTGGCGCGGATGAACGGGATCTCCATCTGCTTCAGCGCGCGCTGCAGGCCGTAGTTGCTCATGAGCGTGCCGACCACCGGGCCAGGCAGTGAAGCCTTCTTCTTCCAGTGGCGGGCGATGACATAGAGCATGTCGTCGCCATCGGTCACCGTGCCGTCCTTGTCGACGACGCGGACGCGGTCGCCATCGCCATCAAACGCGATACCCAGGTCGGCGCCCTTCTCCACGACGGCGCGGGCAAGCGCTTCGGGCGAGGTGGAACCGACGCCGCGGTTGATGTTCAGGCCATCGGGCTCGGCGCCGATGGTGGTCACCGTGGCGCCCAGGTCGGTGAAGACCATGGGCGCGACCTGGTAGGTGGCGCCATGGGCGCAATCCAGCACGATGTGCATGCCGGCCAGCGAAAAATCATCCGACACGGTGGACTTGCAGAATTCGGCGTAACGGGTGACCGCGTCATCCACGCGCTTCGCCTTGCCCAGGGCCTCCGAGGGCACCGTGGCGAAGTCCGCCTCGAGCTCAGCCTCGATCTCGGCCTCCAGCTCGTCATCCAGCTTCTCGCCCTGGCCGGAGAAGAACTTGATGCCGTTGTCCTGGTGCGGGTTGTGCGAGGCGCTGATCACGATGCCCGCATCGGCGCGCAGGGAGCGGGTCAGGTAGGCCACGCCCGGGGTGGGCATGGGGCCGAGCAGGCGTACATCGGCGCCGGAGGCCACCAGGCCGGCTTCCAGGGCTGACTCGAACATATAGCCGGAAACGCGTGTGTCCTTGCCGATCACGACCATGACCTTGCGCGAGTGGTCGCGGCGATCGGGCCCGGCGCCGGACGGGCGTTTGTCGGCGGCGCGGCGGCGCGCCAGCACGGCGCCAGCGGCACGGCCCAGGCGCAGGATGAAGTCGGCGCTGATCGGGTAGCTGCCCACCTGGCCCCGGATGCCGTCGGTTCCGAAGTATTTACGTTCGCTCATGGCTCTAACTCCTTCCTGGGACGGGGATGATACCCCTCCTCCGGTGAAGCGAAAGCCCGGCCATCGCACAGGCCGGATGGTGTAGGAGGCCTGGCGGCTTACTCGTCGTCGGGCCAGCGGGGCATGGCGGGCTTATCCACGCGCGGGGCGGTATCGCCGGCCTTCACGGCGTGCCAAACGGCGAGGGCATCCACAGTGGGGGCCACGTCGTGCACGCGGAGAATGACCGCGCCGCGCTGCGCCGCGATGAGTGCCGCGGCGACGGAGCCGGCGGCACGGGCGGCGGGTTCGGAGCGGCCGGTGATCTGGCCGATCATGCTCTTGCGGGACAGGCCAATGAATACGCCGGCGCCCAGTTCGGCGAAGCGGGCCGTGGCGCGCAACAGGGCCAGGTTGTGTTCCAGGTTCTTGCCGAAGCCGAACCCCGGATCCACCAGCACCTTGCGCCGGTCGATGCCGGCCAGCTCGCAGGCGAACAGGCGATCGGTGAGGAAGCGGTGCACTTCGCCCACCACATCGTCGTACTGCGGATCGGCCTGCATGCTGCGCGGCTCGCCCTGCATGTGCATGAGGCATACCGGCATGCGCAGCTCAGCGGCTGCATCCAGCGCGCCTTCGCGGCGCAGGGCGAATACATCGTTGATCAGGCCTGCGCCCGCGCCCACCGCGGCACGCATGACCTCGGGCTTGGAGGTATCGATCGAGATGGGCAGCGTGGTCGCCGCGGCCAACCGCTCGATGAGCGGCACCACGCGACGGATTTCCTCTTCGGCGGAGACATCCTCGGCACCCGGGCGGGTGGATTCACCGCCCACGTCGAGCAGGTCGGCGCCCTCTTCCGCCAGGCGCATGGCGTGCGCATAGGCCGCTTCCAGCGTGTTGTGCTGGCCACCGTCGGAGAACGAATCCGGGGTGACGTTGACGATGCCGGCGATGCGAGGGCGATCCAGCACCAGGGCACGGCCGTTGCAGTCCAGCGAGGTGGCGAAGAGATCCATGCGCTCAGCCCGGCTGGGTGCCGCCGATGGCACCCATGAAGCGGCGGTAGTAACGCAGCTCGTCGATGGAATCGCGGATATCGGACAGCGCCGTATGCGCGGAATCTTTCGAGAAGCCCTTGGCGATCTCCGGCGACCAGCGGCGCGACAGCTCCTTGAGCGTGGACACATCGAGGTTGCGGTAGTGGAAGAAGCGCTCCAGCTTCGGCATCTCGCGGTGCAGGAAGCGGCGATCCTGGCAGATGGAATTGCCGCACATGGGCGACTTGCCTGCCGGCACCCACTTCTGCAGGAACGCGATGGTCGCGGCCTCGGCCTCTTCGGGCGAGGCATCCGATTCCACCGCCCGGCCCCACAGGCCCGAGCGCTGGTGCTGGTTGCGGTTCCACGCATCCATCTGCTGCAGGCGGGCATCCGCGTGGCTGATGGCGTACACCGGCCCCTCGGCTAGCACGTTCAGATCCTTGTCCGTCACAACGGTCGCGATCTCCAGGATGGAGTCGTTATCCGTGTCCAGCCCGGTCATTTCCAGGTCGATCCAGATGAGGTTGTCGTCGTGCGCTAGCGTCATGGGAGCTCCTTTGTATCAGGCAGTCTACCTCGCCCTCGCCTCCCCCTGCATGCGATGATGGCGTGATGGCCGAACCGACCTTCTTCTGGCACGACTACGAGACCTTCGGCGCCGACCCGCGGCGGGACCGCCCCAGCCAGTTTGCCGGCATCCGTACCGACGCCAACCTGGCGATCGTGGGCGAGCCGGTGATGGTGTACTGCAGGCCGCCGCGCGATATGCCGCCGCAGCCGGCCGCCTGCCTGATCACCGGCATCGCCCCCCAGCTTACCGAGCGTGAAGGCCTGTCCGAAGCGGATTTTGCCGCCGTGGTGCACGAGCAGCTGGGCATGCCCGGCACCTGCGGCGTGGGCTACAACTCCCTGCGCTTCGATGATGAGTTCACCCGTCACCTGCTGTATCGCAATTTCTACGAGCCGTACGCCCGCGAGTGGGAGAACGGCAATTCACGCTGGGACCTGATCGATCTGGTGCGCCTGTGCCAGGCCCTGCGCCCGGAGGGCATTACCTGGCCCACGCGTGACGACGGCACGCCCAGCTTCAAGCTGGAGCACCTGGCCACCGCCAACCACCTGAAGCAGGACCGCGCCCACGATGCGCTCTCCGACGTGGAGGCGCTGATTGGCCTGGCTCGGCTGATCCGCACCCACCAGCCGAAGCTGTGGGACTGGTACTTCGGCCTGCGCCGCAAGCAGCGCGTCTTTGAACTGCTCGATGTGGCCGCCATGACGCCGGTGGTGCACGTCTCCTCGCGCTACCCCGCCAGCCGGCAATGCCTCACGGTCATCGCCCCCCTGGCCGCGCATCCATCGCGCGCCGGCGAGGTGATCGTGTACGACCTCACGGCAGACCCCACCGACCTGCTGAGCCTGGACGATGGCGATGTGGCGGACCGCGTCTTCACGTCGCGGGCGGACCTGCCCGAAGGCGTGGAGCGGATCGCGCTGCGCACCGTGCGCGCGAACCACGCGCCGGCACTCGCCCCACTCTCCGTGCTGAAGGGCGTGGACCACGGCCGCCTTGGCCTGGACATGGCGCGGGTCGAGACGCACCTTGCGATGCTGCGCGAAGCACCAGGCCTCGCGGAGAAGCTGCGCCGCGTTTACGGCCACGCCGCTGACATGCCCCCGGCCGGCGACCCTGAGCTCGCCTTGTATGGCGGTTTCCTGCCCGACGCTGATCGCCGCCTGCTGGCCGAGGTGCGCGCCACGCCGCCCGACCAGCTGGGCAGTGGCCGCTTCACCTTCCGCGATCCGCGCTATGGCGAGCTGCTGTTCCGTTACCGCGCCCGCAACTGGCCCGATACGCTCACCGTGGATGAGTACGCCCGCTGGGAGGCCTTCCGCGTCGATCGCCTCACCCGGCATGGCCCGCTCACCACGCTGACCCTTGCCGACTACACCACCGAACTGGCCACCCTGCGCCTGATGCCCGGCGCACCCCTGCCCCTGCTCGATGAGCTGGACGCATGGGGCGAATCCCTGCTCTGAGCCCTCTGCACCCATGCCGCATACCGCCTATTTCACGCCCGCCACCTTCAAATTCTTCAAGGCGCTGGCCCGTAACAACAGCCGCGAATGGTTCCAGGCGCACAAGGACGACTACGAGCGCCACGTGCGCGAGCCGTTCACCGCGCTGATCACCGATATGCAGGCACCGCTGGCGAAGATCAGCCCGCACTTCCGCGCGGATCCGCGCAAGGTCGGCGGCTCGCTGTACCGCATCCACCGCGATACGCGCTTTGCCAATGACAAGCAGCCGTACAAGAACTGGCAGGGCTCGCGCTTCTTCCACGAGCGCCGCCACGAGATCCAGGCCCCTGGCTTCTACCTGCACATCCAGCCGGGCGAGTGCTTCGTCGGTGGCGGCATGTGGCATCCGGAACCGCCGGTACTGAAGAAGCTCCGTGAGTTCCTTTCGGATAACCCGGATGCCTGGAAGCGTGCGACCCGCAGCAAGGCGTTCCAGGACCGTTACTCGTGGTGGGGCGAGAGCCTTACCCGGCCGCCGCGTGGGTTCGATGCAAACCACGAGTTGATCGAAGACCTGAAGCGGAAAAACTTCGCCGCCGGACAGGATTTCGACGAAGCCATGGCCTGCTCCACCGAGCTTCTGCCGTTCGTGGTCGACAGCTTCAAGCGTCTGGCGCCGATGGTGGATTACCTGTGCGCGGCGCAGGAACTCGAGTTCTAACCGAAGCCTGAAGTCGGTGCGCGGACGAGCTACCCCTCGTAAAGCTCCACCGGCAGGTCATCGGGATCGGCGAAGAACGTAAACCGCTTACCGGTGTACTCATCCACCCGGATCGGCTCGCACACCACACCGTGCGCCTCGATCCGCGCCACTGCGGCATCGAGATCATCCACCGCGAACGCGATATGCCGGAGGCCCTGGGCCTCCGGCCGCGATACGCGCGGCGGGGGTGACGGGAACGAGAACAGCTCGATCTGCACCCCAGGGCTCACTTCCAGATCCAGCTTCCACGAATCGCGCGCCTCGCGGTACACCTCGTGGATCACTTTCAGCCCAAGCACGTCCGTGTAGAACGCCTTCGAACGCGGGTAATCCGAGCAGATAATCGCCACGTGGTGGATCGCTTTCAGCATCGTGCTCATGCCTCGTGGAACGGAAAGGCGAGCACATCGGCGATGCGGTCGGTGTCAGCCAGTACCATCAGCAAACGCTCCACGCCCAACGCCACGCCGGCGCAATCGGGCATCTTGCCCAGGACCGCCAGCAGTTTCTCATCCAGCGGCACCTCGTGCTGCCCGCGCTCGCGCCGCACGGCGTTGTCCCGCTCGAAACGTCCGCGCTGTTCCTTCGGATCGTTGAGTTCGTGGTAACCGTTGGCCACCTCGTACGGGCCCACGTACACCTCGAAACGCTCAGCGACGGGCGGTTCGACCTTGCGGATGCGCGCCAATGCACACTGCGAGGCCGGGAAATCCGAAACGACGGTAACGCGGTCGCGGGGGAACGTCGGCTGGATGCGATGGGTCATCAGCAGGTCGAGCCAGTCGTCCCGGGTCAGGCCCTCGCCATTGATGTGCACATCACCGAGGGCGGCGCGCAGCGTCTCCACCGGATCGGTAAGCGCATCCACCCCCAGCGCATCGTGGAACAGGCCCCGATAGGTCGTTTCCACGATCTCGAAATTGCGCCCCGCTTCGAGCAGCAACTTTTCAAGCAAGTCCAGGACCTCGCGCGCCAGTTGGCTATGGTCCCAGCCCACGCGATACCACTCCAGCATGCTGAACTCGGGGTTGTGCCGCCCACCGGCCTCGCCATCGCGGAACACACGCCCCAGCTCGTAGCAATCGCCCAGGCCCGCGGCGAGCAGGCGTTTCAAAGGGAACTCCGGCGAGGTGCGCAGCCAGCGTTGCGCCGGGCCGGCATCCACATGCCCGCTGAAGCGGGTGTGGAAGCTCTGGATGTTCGGATCGGTATTGCCGGCCGCGGAGAGCATGGGCGTCTCCACCTCCAGCACGCCACGCTCGGCGAAGAACGCGCGGATGCGCGCGTACGTGGCCGCACGCAAGCGCAGGTGCTTCATGTCGCGGCTCACGGCCCCACCCCGTGCTCAGTGAGCAGCGCGATCAGGTCGGCCTCGGTGTGCACCGGGATGCCCAACTCGTTGGCCTTGTCCAGCTTGGAACCGGCGGCCTCGCCAGCGAAGACACCCGTGGTTTTCTTCGATACCGAACCGGCGACTTTGGCGCCGAGAGACTCAAGCCGCTCGGTGGCGTCATCCCGCTTGAGCGTTTCCATGGTGCCGGTAATCACGTACGTGTGGCCCTCCAGCGGCAACGCGGCGGCAGATTTCGCCGGCAGCGCCTCGAGCAGCGCGCGCATCGCCCAGTCATTGCGGGCGAGTGCTTCGGCGTTCTTGGGATCGGCCAGGTACGCCGTAAGGTTCGATGCGGCGGCCTGCGGCACGCCCGCCACAATCCACTGGTGTTCGCTGGCCTTCACCAGCGCCTCCAGCGAGGCGTACTGCTTGCCAAGCAGTGCCGTACTCTTCGGGCCCAGCTTCGGGATCTTCGCCGAATCCAGCAGCACATCCAGGCCCAGGCGGTCGCGCAGCTTGGGCGATGGCGCGCCTTCGTCGGCAAAGGTGATGCCGGCCGCCAGCAGCGCATCGACGACCTTCTCGTTGCCTTCCTGCTCGAAGAAGGTGGCGATGGATGTCGCGACCTCGTCGCCGATATCCGGCAGCACGCGCAGCACGGGGGCCGGGGTGCGCCTTACCACCGCCAGCGAACCAAGCCACAGCGCCAGCGTCTTCGCCGTGCTTTCGCCGATATGCATGATGCCCAGGCCAAACAGGAACCGCGGCAACGTGGACGTCTTGCTGGCCTCGATCGATTCGACCAGGTTCTCGGCCCACTTGGTCGCGACCTTGCCCTGCTTCACCGTCTCCGGCGTGGTGCCGTCACGCTCGTCGGCGCGGCGCTTCATGTCGATGAAGCGTTCCACGGTGAGGCTATACAGATCGGCTGGGGTCTTCACCATGTCGAACTCGACCAGCGCATCGACGAAGCGATCGCCCAGGCCGTCGATGTCCATGGCACGGCGCGAGGCGAAGTGGATCAGGGCTTCCTTGCGCTGCGCGGCGCAGATCAGGCCGCCCGAGCAGCGATACGCCGCCGCACCTTCTTCGCGGATGAGTTCCGAGTTGCACACCGGGCACGTGGCCGGCATGTGCCAGGGCACCGTGCCTTCCGGGCGGCGGTCTTCGACGACACGGGCTACTTCGGGGATCACATCGCCAGCACGGCGCACGATCACGGTATCGCCCACGCGCACATCAAGGCGTGCGATCTGGTCGGCGTTGTGCAGCGTGGCATTGGTGACCGTCACGCCACCCACCTGCACCGGCGTAAGTCGGGCGACCGGAGTCGCCGCGCCGGTACGGCCGATCTGGATCTCGATGCCCTCCACCGTGGTCATCTGTTCCTGCGCAGGGTACTTGTGCGCGATGGCCCAGCGCGGCGCGCGCGAGACGAAGCCCATGTCGTGCTGGCCTTCGTAGTCATCCAGCTTGTAGACCACGCCATCGATGTCGTACGGCAGGCTGTCGCGCTTGGCGCCGATCTTGCGGAAGTAGGTGATGAGGCCCTCGAAGCCCGCGGCCGTCGAGACTTCAGGCGACACGGGAAAGCCCCACTCGCGCAGCTTTTGCAGCGTAGCCGAATGCGTGTCCGGCAACTCACCGTCTTCCACGCGGCCCACGGCATACGCGAAAAATGCCAGTGGCCGCTTTGCGGTGATACCCGGATCCAACTGGCGCAGTGAGCCGGCTGCGCCGTTGCGCGGATTGGCCAGCGGCTTTTCACCGGCCGCGCGAGCGCGCTCATTGAACGCCTCGAAGCCCGCGCGCGGCATGATCACCTCGCCACGCACCTCAAGGACGCGTGGCCAGCCCTCGCCACGCAAGCGCAAGGGGATGGCCTTCACCGTACGCAGGTTGGCCGTGACATCCTCGCCCACGGCACCATCGCCGCGCGTCGCGCCCTGCACGAATACCCCGTTCTCGTAGCGCAGGCTGATAGCCAGGCCATCCAGCTTGGGCTCTACCGAGAACACCGGCCTGCTGCGGCCCAGGGTCTGCTCGATGCGGCGCTCGAAATCGGCGACCTCGCGATATTTTTCGCGATCGGTGTCGCCTTCGGTCTCGAACGCGTTACCCAGCGAAAGCATGGGCACTGCGTGGGTCACTTCAGCAAAACCACCGTGCGCCCGCGCCCCGACACGCCGCGTGGGCGAATCTTCGCTGGCCAGGTCGGTGTACTGGTTTTCCAGCGCCTCGAGCTCACGCATGAGCTTGTCGTACTCGGCGTCGGCGATATCCGGATCATCCAGCACGTGGTACCGGTAATTCGCGTCCTCGATGCGGCGGCGAAGGTCAGCGGCACGCTCGGCGGCGTCGATGGGGGCGATGGCTTGGGGCATGTGCAGGGTCCGTGATGAATGCGCGGGCGGACGCGACCTTAAAGGGTCGGCCGAAGACGCGCCAAAAGCAATATCCCCGTTCCGCTATAATGGCTTGGCCATGCCTGCCGACGACGTCATCGATAACCCCAAAGCCGCCGACGTCCACGCCCTGCCCACCGACACGCCCGCCCTGGCACCGGCCGGGCCCTCCAGCAAGGCCCGCTACCGTGGCCTGATCTGGCTCGTGGCCGCCGGGTTCTTCATGCAGGCGCTGGATTCCACCATCGTGAACACGGCGGTGCCTTCCATTGCCAATGCTTTGGAGGTCACGCCGCTTAGCATGCGCACGGCGCTCACCAGCTACGTGCTCACGCTGGCGATCTTCATCCCCATGAGCCCCTGGCTGTGCGATCGCTTCGGCACGCGCAAGGTCTATGGCGGTGCCATCCTGGTCTTTGCGCTGGGCTCGCTGCTGTGCGGCATCGCGCAATCGCTGCCGCAACTCGTGGCGGCGCGCATCGTCCAGGGCCTGGGCGGCGCCGCCCTGATGCCGGTGGGGCGCTACGTCCTGGTGCGCAGCATTGACCGGCGCGAGTTCGTGAGCGCCATGAGCACGGTCGCGACGTTTGGCCTGCTCGGCTCAGTGTTTGGGCCACTGCTTGGCGGCGCCATCGTTGAATTCACCCACTGGCGCCTGATCTTCCTGATCAACGTGCCCGTGGGCCTGGTGGGCCTGTGGCTGAACCGGCGCGAGATGCCCGAGTTCCGCCTGGACCAGGCTAACCCGTTCGATACGCTGGGCTTCCTGCTGTTCGCTGGCACATCGGCGCTATGCCTGCTGGTCGCCGAAACCCTGGGCGGCCACGGTGAAGCGATGTGGATCGCGGCGTGCGCCGCCGGTGCCGCCGTGCTGGGCACCCTGTATGTGCGGCACAGCCGCCGCGTGGCATTCCCGGTCAGCGACCTGTCGCTGCTGAAGGTGCGCAGCGTGTGGGTATCGCTGGCAGGCAACCTGTTCACCCGCCTTGGCGTATCGGGCATGTACCTGCTGCTGGTGCTGTTCCTGCAGATCGGCTGTGGCTGGTCGCCGTTGGTGGCGGGCCTGATGATGGTGCCGCAGGCGCTTGGCTCGATCACCGTGAAACCCTTCATCCATCGCCTGATCACGGCGTTCGGGTACCGCCGCCTGCTGCTGGGCAACACCATCCTGGTGAGCCTGGTGCTGTGCTCGTTCGCCCTGCTCGATACCGATACGCCAACCTGGATCATCGCCTCGTTCGTGTACGTCTACGGTGCGGTGATGTCGGTGCAATACACCTCGATGAACACGCTGGCTTACGTGGATGTCGACGTGAAGCAGGCTTCGATGGCCTCGTCCATGGCGTCAACGGCGCAGTACCTTTCGATGAGCTTTGGCATCGCACTGGCCACGCTGCTGATGGCCGGCTTCCTGGGTTCGTCGGACAAGCATCCGTACGTGTGGGCGTTCCGCTGGTCGGTGATCGTGCTGGGCCTGATCACCCTGGCCGCGAGCTGGGTGTTCAGCCGGTTGCGCGATACGCGCGTACCGCGCACAGCCACCGAGGCAAAGCTCGCCACCGCCGACGAATAACGGCTACCCTCGGGAGGCCGCGCTCCCCGGCGGCGTCGGATCAGGAACGATCACCATGCACGACTCGGCAGGCATCCTGCTTACCCTTTTCATCATCTTCGTTGCCGCGCAGATCGGCGGCGAGATCGCGCAACGCCTTAAATTACCTTCGGTTGTCGGCGAGATTGCGGCCGGCTGCGCCATCGGCCCGAGTGCGCTGGGCTGGGTCACCCTGCCCGATATCGCGGTCGGAACGCCCCTGGATGTGCTCGCCGAAATCGGTGTGATCCTGCTCCTTTTCTCAGTTGGCCTGGAAACACGGCTGGATGACCTGAAGAAGGTCGGTGCCAGTGCCTTCCTCGTCGGCGTACTGGGCGTGTTTATTCCCTTCGCCTTGGGCGCGCTATGGGCGCATGGCTCGGGCTTCGACTGGATCCGCTCCATGTTCGTCGCCGCGGCATTCGTCGCCACGTCGGCAGGCATCACCGCACGCGTGCTGCAGGAACTGGGCGTGCTGCAACGGCAGGAGGCGCGGATCATCCTGGGCGCCGCGGTCATCGACGACATCCTGGCCATGTTGCTGCTCGGCGTCGTGTCGTCGCTGCAGGGGGGGGGCAACGTGGATATCGGCAGCCTGGCGGGCACGCTGCTTGGCGCCATTGGCTTCGTCGCTGTCATCGGCTGGGGCGGCACGCGGGTGATGCGGCGCGGATCGGGATGGCTGGAGAAGCCTTCGAACCCCATGTCCGTGCTGGCCATCGTGTTGGCGCTGTGCCTGGGCCTGGCCTACCTCTCCATGCGTTTCCACCTGGCCGCCATCATCGGTGCCTTCCTCGCCGGCATGATCGCCTCGGAGACCCGCCAGCGGCACCAGCTCGAGGAGCAGACGGCGCCGCTGCTGGCCTTCCTCACCCCGTTCTTCTTTGTAGTGACCGGCGCGAAGGTAAACCTGGCGGCGCTGGGCAACGCCAGTGCCCTGCTCGCACTGCTCGTCGTGACCCTGATCGCCATCATCTCGAAGCTGGCAGGCGGCTTTCTCGGCGCCCTGAAGCTGGGCAAGCGCGGAGCCACCATCGTCGGCTTCGGCATGGTGCCGCGTGGCGAGGTGGGCGTGGTGATCGCCAGCCTGGGGCTGGCCGCCGGCGTGTTCGATGAAACGATCTACGCGGTGATCGTGGCCATGTCGCTGCTCACCGCCATGGTGACACCGCCCATTCTCGCGTTGCTGCTCAAAAAGCCCGCATAACCGTTGTAGGAGCGCGCTTGCGCGCTCCTACACAGACTTTGAGTGCTGGTAGGCCAGGAGCGCATCTTCGCGGCTGGCCTTGAGGTCCACGATCGGCGGCGGGTAGCCGGATGCCTTCAAGTACTTCTCGTCTTCCCAGGGGGCGTGCACGAGGCGTCCCGGGGCATCGCGCAACTCAGGCACCCAGCGCCGGATGTACGCCCCATCGGGGTCGAACTTCTCCGACTGGGTCACCGGATTGAAGATGCGGAAATACGGCGCGGCATCCGCGCCACTGCCCGCCACCCACTGCCAGCCCATCGCGTTGTTGGCCAGGTCGGCATCGACCAGGGTGTCCCAGAACCACTTCTCCCCCAGCAGCCAGTGCTGGCGCAGGTTCTTCGTCAGCAGGCTGGCAACCAGCATGCGTACGCGGTTATGCATCCAGCCCGTTGCCCAGAGCTCACGCATGCCGGCATCGACGATCGGAATGCCGGTCTTGCCCTGCTTCCAGCGGCGCAGCGCATGGGCGTCACGCTTCTCCCAGCGGAACGCATCGAACTTCGTGTTGAAGTTCTTTTTCGGCGTATCGGGGAAGTGCCATAGCAGGTGGTGGCCGAATTCGCGCCAGCCAAGCTGACGCAGGTACGGCTCCAGGTCGGGCACGTTCTTGCGCCGTGCGAAATGCGCGCGCAGGCGCTCGGCGACCTGGCGCGGCGAGATCTCACCGAAATGCAGGTGCGGGGAGAGCCGTGAGGTACCGTGCCGCGCCGGCAGGTCGCGCCCACTGGTGTAATGGCCCACCGCGTCATCGGCAAACAGGCTGAGCATGTCGTGCGCGCCCTCCTCGCCCGGCGTCCACTCGTCGAACCCTTTAGCCCAGTCCAGCGTCGGCAAAAGCGCGAGATCGTCCAGCGCGGCCGACGTCGCCAGCGCCTCCAGGCGCAGCGGCGAGGGCTCCTCCAGCGGTCCCTGCGCATCGATCCGCGTGCGCAGGTTGCGCCAGAACGGGGTAAACACCCGGTATGGCTCATCCTCCTTCGTGGCGATCTCCCACGGATCGCACCAAAGGTTCGCATTGAACGAGGCCACATCGATGCCATCCGCCTCGAGCGCCTTGCGCACCTGGGCATCCCGCTTGCGAATCGCCGGGTCGTAGAGAAGATTGAAGTAAACAGCCGTCGCGCCCGTGGCCTTGATGGCCTCGCGCAACGCCCCCAGCGTGCCCCCGCCCCCTGTATTTGCTCGCTTGCGCGCGATAACGATCTGCAGCGCACCCCGGTGCCGTCGCAACCCCTTATCCAACGCCGCCAGCGAGTGGTGCAGCCACCACCGGCTAGCCGCACCCGGCGCCCACTCCCCTTCCTCATCCGGGGCATGGACGTAGAGTGGAATAACCCTGTCATGGCCTTCAACGGCCGCCACCAGGGCGGGATTATCTGCAAGACGAAGGTCGCGGCGGAACCAGACGATAGCGGTAGTCATCGGCGTAGTATCCACGCTGTTCGTGAAATGCGAATGCCGATCCCTTTCTATTCAGATTGAATGCTTAGACTGTGCGTACGCGCGGTCCCTTTCCCTGCCTGGCCCCGCGAAAAGGAGATCCTCATGAACCTCAAGACCATCCTCGGCATCCCCATGGCCGCCCTGCTCGCCGCTGCGGTCGCTACGCCGGCGGCGGCGGTGACCCTGACCCGCCCCGATGGCATCTACGTGCGCTGCGACCAGTGCGGCGTGGTGCAGCGCATCGATACCAACATCACCCAGGGCCGTGACCACGGCACCGCGGGCGCCGTGATCGGCGCGATCGCCGGTGGCGTGCTCGGTAACCAGGTCGGCAAGGGCAAGGGCAAGACCCTCGCCACGGTCGGCGGCGCGGTCGGCGGCGGCTTTGCCGGCAACGCGATCGGCAAGGGCGGTGGTGGCGAGAACTACACCCTGAGCATCAAGATGGGCAACGGCCGCTACACCAACGTCACGGTCAAGGATGCCTCGGGCATCCGCGAGGGCGATACCGTGGTGGTCGACGACCAGGGCAACGTGCAGCGCGTGCAGTAAGCGGCCCACGTTTGCGACAAAAAAGGCCGCGATCACTCGCGGCCTTTTTTTCGTCTGAGAAACCGATGGCTCGGGAGAGTCACTGACTTAACGCACCGCGCGAACCTTCGCGGCAACGGCATCCCAAAAGGCCTCGGGCACCACCGCCCGCACCGGTACACGCCACCAGTTCGCCCGCGCGAACGGCAGGCATTTCACGGCATCCTTGTCTGTCATCAACACCGGGCACCCATCCGCGAAGGTAAAATCCCCGCTCGTAAAAGCATGGTGGTCCGAGAACGGATGGCCATCCACGGCGATGCCATGCGCGGCAAGGCTGGCGAAGAAGCGCGATGGATTCCCGATGCCCGCGACCGCATGCGCCGGGCGGCCGGCGAAATCGGACAGTGGCGCCGAGAGGGTCGGGTCATCCAGGTTCACCGCCAGGCCGCCTTCCAGCCGCATCGGCACTTCGTGGGCTTGCGGCGTACCACCGTTGACCACGATGAAATCCACCGAACCCAGACGGGCCGCAGGCTCGCGCAGCGGCCCTGCCGGCAACAAATGGCCATTGCCGAGGCGGCGTTCGCCATCGATGACGCAGATCTCCACGTCACGACCCAGGCGATGGTGCTGCAGGCCATCGTCGGCGAGCACCAGGTCACAGCCCGCATCGATAAGCAGCTGCGCTGCCTCCGGTCGTTCCCGGCCGATCGCGACAGGAATGTCGTACTGGCGAATGAGCGAGGGCTCGTCGCCGACCATCGCCGGGGCGTCCGTCTCCTTGATCAGGTACGGTCCGCGCTCGGTACCGCCGTAGCCGCGGCTGACCACGCCAGGCCGGAACCCCCGTTCCGCCATGGCCTGGGCCAGGGCGATGATGAGTGGTGTCTTACCGGTGCCCCCGACGGTGATGTTACCGACGACGATGACAGGCACCGGTAGCCGGACAACTTTCGACGGATCGGCACGAAAGGCCTCCTCGCGGCGGCGCACGACGTTCGCATACAGCGCCTCGAGCGGCCGCGCCCACCACGGTGGGTGACCCACGCCATACCAGCGCCGTTGTAACGACCCGCCCAGGGCCATGCTCAGCTCGCCGCGACCTGTTCGTGGAACTGCATGCGATGCAGGGCGGCGTACTGGCCGCCCATGTCGAGCAGTTCACGATGCGTGCCCAGCTCCACGACCCGGCCCTGCTCCATGACAGCGATCTGGTCGGCGTGTTCGATGGTGGACAGGCGGTGTGCGATAACCAGCGTGGTGCGATCGCGCATGAGCCGGGTCAGCGCATCCTGGATCAGGCGTTCCGACTCGGTATCCAGCGCGCTGGTGGCTTCATCCAACACCAGGATGGGCGCGTTCTTCAGGATGGCCCGGGCGATGGCGATGCGCTGGCGCTGGCCACCGGAAAGCGAGTTACCGCCCTGGCCGATACGGGTGTTGAGCCCTTCGGGCAGGCGCTCGATGAATTCCATGGCATTGGCGGCCTTCGCCGCCGCCGTGATCTCGGCCTCGGTCGCATCGGCCATTTCGCCATACGCGATATTGGCGGCAACCGTATCGTCGAACAGCACCACGTGCTGGCCGACCCACGCAATCTGCTTGCGCAATGACGGCAGCGTGTAATGCGTGTAATCGCGGCCATCGATCAGGATGTGGCCCTTAGTCGGCTCGTAGAAGCGCGGCAGCAGGCTCACCAGGCTGGATTTGCCGCTACCCGAACGCCCGACCAGCGCCGTGACCGTGCCGGGGGCGCAGGCCAGCGTAACGCCGCGCAGCGCGACGTGCTCGTTGCGCTCGTACACGAGGTGGATGTCTTCGAAGCGGATATCACCCTTCGTGCGCTCGAGCACTTCGGTACCAGTATCGACTTCAGCCGGCTGATCCATGATCTCGAACAGATCCTCGGCCGCCGTGACGCCCTTCTGCAGGCTGGCCTGGATGCCGGCGAGCCGCTTCAAGGACGGCATCATGGCGCCCATGGCGGTGAGCACCGCGGTGAAGATGCCGGGCGAGATGTGGTCGAGAATGTCCGGCCGCGTGGCCAGGAACACCAGCATGGCCAGGGCCATGGCGCCCACGGTCTGGATAGTGGCGCTGGAGGCGGCGCTGGTAGCGGAGACTTTCAGGTTCAGGCGGCGCTGGCGCTCGGCGACTTCGCCGAAGCGTTCCGCTTCACGTGTCTGCCCGCCGTAGATGCGCACTTCGCGGTTCGCGGCCACGGCCTCTTCCACCGCGCTGGTGACCGTGCCCATGTTGCCCTGGATGCGCTTGCTGATCTTGCGGTAGCGGCGGCTGATGACCGTCACCAGCGCCACCACGCACGGCACCAGCACCAGCAACGCCATGGTGAGGTACGGGCTGTAGTACAGCATGACGCACAGCATGCCGATGACCGTGAAGCCTTCGGTAATGGCCACTTTCAGCGAATCAGCCGATGCCGCGGCCACCTGTTCGCTGGTGTACGTCACGCGCGATATCTGCTGGCCGGACGGCTCGCGGGCGAAGAACGCCGACGGCAGGCGCAGGTAAGCGGCAAACACGTCGATGCGCATGGCCTGCACCACGTTGCGGCCCACATAGGCGATGCCGTAATCGGTGATGTACGAGGCGACGCCACGCACCAGGAAGATGCCGATGATCCAGATCGGCATCCAGAAAATCGTTTCCGGATTCTTGTCGACGAACAGGTTGTCGATCATCGGCTTGAGCGAGCCGGTGAACACCGACAGACAGACCGGATCGATGATCATGCCGATGATGGCGATATAGCCGGCCGTGCGGAAACGTCGCGTATAGGTCAGCAGGCGCTTATAGGTCGCCCAGGTCCGGGCATCCCAGACCCGTACCTTCTTGGAGGGGGCGCTCACTTCGCGCCCGCCGTCTCGGCCGGCGTGGTGGCAATGGAAAGCCGGGTGAAGCCAAGCTGGCCCAGCGCATCCATCGCGCGCACCACGTTCTGGTGCGGCGTGAGCGCATCGGCGCGAATCACCACCAGGCGATCGTGGTTGTCGCCACCCACGCGCTCGATCGCGCTCTTGAGCGGATCGATGCCCTCGCCCATCACTTCGTCGCTGCCGACGGAGTAGTGGCCGTCGCGATCCACGACGACGGTGAGTGCGTTATCAGTGGACTCACGCGCCTCGGCATCGGCCTTGGGCAGGTTCACCTTGAGCCGGGAGTGTTCGACAAACGTAGTGCTGAGCACGAAAAACATGAGCAGGGTAAGCAGGACGTCGATCAGCGAGATGACGTTGATCTCGAAATCGTCCTCACGACGGGCACCGATACGCATGGATCAGCCAACCTGCGCCGGGGCTTGCGCATCGGTGGCACGGCGGCGCGGCGCGGGTGCGCGAGCGGAGAGATCATCGAGTAGCGCGGTGGCCTCCTTTTCCATCTGCACCACGTAGCCGCTCACCTTCGAACGGAAGTAGCGGTGCAGCACGTAGGCGGGGATGGAAACGATAAGGCCGAACGCCGTGCAGATGAGGGCTTCGCCGATACCGCCGGCCATCTTGGTCGGGTCGCCGATACCGCCGGCCATGACGTTCATGAACATGCGAATGAGGCCGATGACCGTGCCAAGCAGGCCAAGCAGCGGCCCGATGAGGGCAACGGTGCCCAGCGTGTTGAGGTAACGCTCCATGCGGTGAACCACATGGCGGCCGGTATCCTCGATCCGTTCCTTGATGATGTCGCGCGGACGGTCACGCACGGCCAGGGCGCCGGCGAACAGCTCACCGAGCGGCGAACCCTTTTCCAGGGCGGCCAGGTGGGCCGCATCGAGCTGCGAGGAGCGCGCCCATTCGCGTACTTCCGCGCCCAGGCCCGGCGGCAGGACCGCCGCACGGCGCAGGGCCCAGAAGCGTTCCAGCACGATCGCAAGCGCGACAAGGGAGCAGATGAGGATGGGCAGGAGCGCCCAACCGCCGGCAAGAAGGATCTCGAGCACGTGAACCCCAAGGGTACTTAATCAGTCAGGCCCGCATGATAGCAGGGCCCGGGAGGGGGACTGAGTCGGCCTTCACACTGGCTGAACGTAGGGGATTGCGGGCAGGCCCATCAGCGTTGGCCGACGCCATGTAGGAGCGGGGGGGGGGGGGGGGGGGGGGGGGGGGGGGGGGGCGTGGGGGGGGGGGGGGGGGCCCCCCCGCGGGGGGGGGGGGGGGGGGGGGGGGCCGCCCGCGGGGGGGGGGGGGCCCGCGCGAGAGAGGGGAGGGAGCGGGGGGCGGGG
>NZ_JBNDKI010000032.1:0-37551 GCF_050435445.1 Luteibacter sp. 621
TCACAACAACAACCCGCTTCCCCCCTACAACTAATCCAACAAAATAAAAAACAACAATTCGTTGCGGGGGGCGGGGGGGTGGGGTGGGCGGCCCCCCCCCCCCCCCCCCCACCCCCGCTCCTACACACAGCAAAAGGCCCCGGTGTTCTGCACCGGGGCCTTTTCGTTTCAGGCGATATGCTTAATGCGTACCATGCAGCGCATGCTTCAGGTCACGCATCTGGTCATGGCCGCTCTTCACCGAAACAAACGCTTCGTTGATCAGCGAACGGGTGCCAGCGGTCACATCGCTATCCTTCAGCGCATCCTCGTACTTCGCCTTGATGTGATCTTCGCCGCGTTCGACTTCGTCGACGATCGCGGTGTCATCCTTCGAGCTCATCTTGGCGCGCAGTTCGACGAACATGCGGTGGGCCTTGGCCAGCACGGTGCCATCATCCTCGGGGTTGCCGCCCAGCGAGCGCACCTGCTGCTGCAGGCGCTGCGCCACCTGGCGGCGCTCCGAAGCGCGCTGCTGGAACGAGGCGGCATAGCGGGTGTTGTGGGCATCCTTGGCCGCTTCGCCATAACCCTCGGCGCTGTCGATGGTGGTCTCGATCAGGTTGTTGAGGATCTTGATGTCATGTTCGGTAGTTGCGGTCATGGGCGTGGCTCCTTCTTGGGGAGGGCCAGCATCGCGTTCCGGGGCGGCTTCATTCCGTGAACATCGCGTTGGGTCCATCACGACACGAAGCGTGCGTTCATCCTCGGCGCAGGCATACTCGGTCATCACGTTTCATCGCAGGAGAACGGGCCATGGCATCCAACCGCCGTGCACTGATCACGGGCGCATCCGCTGGCATTGGCGAGGCATTCGCGCGTGAACTGGCGCGCCGGGGCTTCGACGTGGTGCTCACCGCGCGGCGTACCGAGCGTCTCGAAGCGCTCGCGACCGAGCTGCGCGAACGCCATGCGATCGAAGCGATCGTCGCGCCGCTGGATCTCGCCCGCGCGGATGCACCGCAGGCCCTGGTCGGGGCGCTTGCCGACCAGGGCCTGCATATCGATATGCTGGTGAACAACGCCGGCTATGGGCTTACCGGGTACCTGGACGAGCAGCCGTGGGACGCCCATGCCGCCTTCATCCAGGTGCTGATGACCGCGCCGACCGAGCTGGCCTGGCGCCTGCTCCCCGGCATGAAGGCGCGCGGCTACGGCCGGATCATCAACGTAGCCTCGCTCGCGGGGCACGTGCCGGGGTCGGCAGGCCACACGCTGTACGCCGCCTCCAAGGCGTACCTCATCAAATTCTCCCAGTCACTTGCGCTGGAGACCAAAGGCACGGGTGTGCACGTCACGGCGCTGTGCCCGGGGTTCACCTACTCGGAGTTCCACGACGTGAACGGGGCCCGCCCGCTGGTTTCGAAGATGCCCGCCTTCATGTGGATGGATGCGGCGACGGTGGCGCGGCAGGGCGTCGATGCCGTGGAAGCCGGGACCGCCGTGTACGTGAACGGCCGGGTGAACCGCGTGATCAAGGCCCTGTTCAAGCTGCTGCCCGATAGCGTGGGCCTGAAGCTGACTGAGCGGCAAGGCCGGCGGTTCCGGGTCCATGGCGCGGCTGCGGCGGGGCCCCAGGGGTGACCATGACCTCTGGCATACGCCCGTAGCGGTGCCGGGGGCTAGCCTCGTCCGGTTCGCGGCGCCTCCCGGTGCCGACACGTTCCGCCAAGGGGTTCCCCATGTCCAAGCATTACCCGGCCCTGGCCGGTGCCATCCTCCTCGGCCTTGCCGGGGCCGCTTCCGCCCAGACGGTCAGCGTCGACGATTACCGCCGCGCTGATGCCATGCTGGCGAATAACACCATGCCGCTGGTGGATCATGCCGTCCAGCGCGTGAAGTGGATCGACGACGGCCACTTCTGGTATCGCGACCACGACAAGGGTGGCGACCAGTTCCTTACCGTGGATGCGGCCACGGGCCAGGCCACGCGCGCGTTCGATCGCGACAAGGTGGCCAAGGCCCTCTCCGATGCCACTGGCAAGAAGGTTGATCCGGCCAAGGTGCCGGTCAGCGACTTCACGGTGCGCGCCGATGGCGGCCTGGACCTGACCTCGGGTGGCAAGCACTACATCTGCGACAAGGCGGCGGACAAGTGCGAACTGGCCGCGGTGAAGAAGGATGCCAGTGGCAAGGCCTACGGTACCGAGCCGGGTCTGAAATCGCCCGATGGCAAGTCCGAAGCGTTCGTGCGCGACTGGAACCTGTGGGTGCGCGACGTGGCCACGGGTGCGGAAACGCAGCTGACCACCGATGGCATCAAGGATTACGGCTACGCGACCGATAACGCCGGCTGGAAGCACACCGATGACGCGATCCTCGTGTGGTCGCCGGACTCGACGAAAGTAGCCACGTTCCAGCAGGACCAGCGCAAGACCGGTGAAATGACCCTGGTCAGCGTCAACGTCGGCCACCCCAAGGTGGATACGTGGAAGTACCCGCTGCCGGGCGACAAGGACGTGACCATGATCGAGCGCGTCGTGATCGACGTGCCGTCGAAGAAGATGGTCCGCTTCAAGATGCAGCCCGACCAGCACCGCTCCACGGTGTGCGATGACGTGTCGTGCAGCCCGGGCGTGTGGGATGACGTGCGCTGGTCCGCCGATGGCAAGAGCATCGCCTTTGTCTCCACGGCGCGTGACCACACCCATGAGTGGGTGCGCATCGCCAACCCGGAAACGGGTGATGTGCGTACCGTGTTCGATGAAAAGGCCAAGACCTATTTCGAAGGCGGTTTCGAGAATGCCAACTGGCAGTACGTTCCCGAAACCGATGAGGTGATCTGGTTCTCCGAGCGGAGCAACTGGGGCCACCTGTACATGTACAGCCTGAAGACCGGCAAGCTCGAGCACGAGATTACCAAGGGCGACTGGAACGTCACCCAGGTGCTGCATGTGGATCCCAAGACCAAGACCATCTGGTTCCGTGGCGTCGGCCGCGAGAAGGGCGTGAACCCCTATTACCAGCAGTTCTACAAGGTTGGGTTCGATGGCAAGGGCCTGACCCTGCTCACCCCGGAAAACGCCGACCACACGGTTTCGATGTCGAAGGACGGCACGTACTTCGTCGATTCGTATTCCACGATCGATACGCCGCCCGTCGCTGTCGTGCGCAATGCCGCCACCGGCGCCACGGTGAAGGAATTCGCCCGCGCCGATATCTCCCGCCTGAAGGCCGCGGGCTGGGTCGCGCCAACTTCGTTCACCGTCAAGGCGCGCGATGGCAAGACCGACCTGTACGGCCAGATGTTCAAGCCGTCGCACTTCGATGCATCGAAGAAGTACCCGCTGGTCGTGTACATCTACCCGGGTCCGCAGGTGGGTTCGGTGCGCACGCGCAGCTTTGCGCCGTCGCATGGTGACAACCAGGCGCTGGCAGAGCTCGGCTTCGTCGTCGTCGCTGTCGATGGCATGGGTACGCCGCTGCGCTCGAAGGCGTTCCACGATGCCTACTTCCAGAACATCGGCGACAACACGCTGCCCGACCAGGTCGCGGCGGTGAAGCAGCTGGTGAAGCAGAACACGTGGATCGATGGCGACCGCGTGGGCATCTGGGGCCACTCCGGCGGCGGCAATGCCACGGCCACGGCCATGTTCCGCTACGCCGATACGTTCAAGGTGGGCATCTCCGAATCGGGCAACCACGATAACCGCAATTACGAAGACGACTGGGCGGAGAAGTGGCAGGGCCTGCTCGTCACGGACAAGGACGGCAGGTCCAACTACGACGACCAGGCGAACCAGAAGTGGGTGGATGGCCTGAAGGGCCACCTGATGATGGCGCACGGCACCTCGGACGATAACGTGCCGCCGTACGAAACCCTGCTGGTGGTGGATGCGCTGATCAAGGCCAACAAGGATTTCGACCTGGTCATGATCCCCAATGCCCACCACGGCTACGGCGCTGCCACGCAGTACATGACGCGCCGCCGCTGGGATTACTTCGTGCGTTACCTGAAGGGTGAAACCCCGCCGAAGGAATTCAAGCTCACCCCGCTGGATATGAACCGATAAACACCAAGGCCGCGCGTCACGCGCGCGGCCAGTTTTCTTTGCACGCATAACGCGGCTTTTTGTAGGAGCGCGCTCGCGCGCGATGGGTCTAGCCGCAAGCTCCCATCGCGCGCAAGCGCGCTCCTACATGTTTTCGGTGATCAGGAAAGCGTGATATGCACGCCGGGCACCGGCACAAAGTGCATCGCCACCGCGTTCATGCAGTAGCGCAGCCCGGTCGGGTCCGGGCCATCATCGAACACATGGCCCAGGTGCGCACCGCAACGGGCGCAGCTGACCGCCGTACGGTCTTCCATCAGGCTCTTGTCATCGGTCTGCACGATGTTCCGCTTGGAAAGCGGCTGCCAGAAGCTCGGCCAGCCCGTGCCCGAATCAAACTTCGTCGCCGAATCGAACAGTGCCGTATCGCAGCCGATGCAGCGGTAGAGCCCGTTGTCGTGGCGGTTCCAGCCGGGACCGGTATAGGGCGGCTCGGTGCCTTCGTGGCGGGTGACGTAGTACGAGCGCGAATCCAGTTTCGCCCGCCACTGGTCATCGGTAAGTACCACCTTCGGTTCTACGCATTGCCCTAGCGGCTTCTTGTCTGGCGCGAAGCAATCCAGGGTGACGTTGCCCGGCTGTAGCGGCTTGGGCGCCTCGGCAGCCATGGCCGGCTGGGTGGCCTTGAAGATGAAGGGCAGGGAGACCGACGCGGCGGCCGTGGCCGCGAAAACGGCAAGGAAGCGGCGGCGATCAGGATCGGTACGCATGGGACCTCCGGAAGCGGAAAAAGGGCGCCAGGCGGCGCCCTTCCAACCAGACCGGCCAAACACCTCAAGCCTTACGCGGTCTCAATCATCCACCCAGTGGCACCGACGCTCGGTCGTATACGTGGCGTTCTTATCCTGGTGGTTCTTCTGCACCTGGTTGCCCACGTAACCGCCGGCCACGGCGCCGCCCACGGTCGCCAGGGTCTTGCCCTTACCGCCGCCCACCTGGTGGCCGAGCACGCCGCCCGCGACGGCGCCTACGCCGGTGCCAATCAGGCGGTTGTCATCCTTCGAATTGATTTGTTTGACCTGCACGTCCTCGCAGACCTGGTGACGGGCCATGGCCGGGGCCGCGGCGCCCAGCGCGACAGCGAGCGTGGCCAGGGCAATAAGCGGCTTCTTCATGACGGGTCCTCCTTATCGACAGGTTTCAGGGATACCGCCGCCGTCGTGATGGAGGGGTCAACAGGCACCGTTTTCGTGTGCCGGATCGACATGGCGTATGGCCGCGGTTTAATTGGCGTGCCTCGCGCCTCGGCGACCGCCTCGGTGAGCTCCGCACCCAGCAACAGGATGAGCGCGGAGTAGTACACCCATACCAGCAGCACGACCACGCCGCCGGCGGGCCCATAGGGGCCACCGACATTACTGCGCTCGAGATAAATGCCAATGGCGTATTTGCCGATGACGAAGAGCAGGGCGGTGAGCGAGGCGCCAATGAACGCATCGCGCCACGCGATGATGGCATCGGGCAGCACCTTGTAGATCGCCCCGAAAATCAGGATGAACACGCCGAACGAGATCACCATTTCGAGCGCGTGCCAACCCAGCGTGCCGCCCCGCACAAACACGGCGATAAGTGCGCTGGCCGAGAAGGAAATGACGAGCAGGAAGGCGAGGGAAAGCAGCAGGCCCAGTGCATGCAGCCGGGCGCGCAGCCAGCCGAGGATGGCGCGGCTGGTATTGCCGGGGCGGGGCTGCAGGCTCCAAACGCGGTTCAATGCGCCCTGCAGCTGGGCAAAGACCGCCGAGGCGCCGATCAGCGTGACCCCAAGGCCGATAAGGCCGGCCATGCTGCCCACGCTCGGGCGTTGCTTGGCGTTCTCGATCACCAGCTTCACGGCATCGGAAGCCCGCGAGCCCACCAGGCCGTTCAGCCCGTCGACAAGCTGGGCCTGCCATTCCGGGCGGAGCGAGGCCACCACCCACAGCAGCAGTACCAGCAGGGGCGCGAACGAGAGGGCCGAGTAGAAGGCCAGGGCGGCCGCCCGGGTCATCAGCTCGTCGTCGCTAAAACCTTTCGCGGTGGTCTTCACCACCTGCAAGCCGAGATTGATCCTGCGATCCACGGGGGCTCCTTACGTCCGGACGAGGGACAGGGTGAGGGGTAAGTCGCGAAAAAAACGTAGTTTTTGCACCGCAGCGTGACAGCTTGTCACTTCGGCGTCTTAATTCGCCCCGGGGAGTTAGATCGATTCAAGTCAAGCGGGATCCGGGTCACATCGTGCCTGCGGGTCCTGGGGGCTTAAACCGGGTTGGGAGGGCAGGGGCACGTGCGGAAAGCGCGGCCCAGGGTAACGCTGCCACCCGCCAGATCGCTGAGGGGATGGGAAGCTGAGACATGAAACCAACAAGCGCCCGAATTCCAGTCAAGCCGGCCTTTGCGCCGCGCGTGTATCCGCGTGCGTGAGGATCGTCACCAGCAGCCTGCCTGAGCGCAGCTGCTCTCCCCGCGCCAGCCGGGACGCGGGAACCACCAGTTTCACGTAAGTACTGAGCGCCAACGGGCCGGGGGGCCTTTGGTACCTAAAAATTTAGATCGATCCAAGTTCAGGGGAAGGAGGGGCCGTGCAGCACTAGCGCCGTAGCAGCAGTGATGAAACGGGGGATCAACGCGCCAGCGCAGCAGGCGCGCACATTACTGAGGGAAGTAAAGAACAATGACTTATCTGCCAAACATGCTTAAGCGCAAGCCGCTGTACGCCGCGCTCGCCACGGCGACCTTGTCCGTCGCTGGTTTCATCGGGGTGCCCGCCGCCGCCTTCGCGGAGACGCCTTCACCCGCCGCCGCCGCACCTGCGGCCGCACCCTCACCCGCTCCGCAGGCGCAGTCGACCGATGATGCCCAGGCGAAGAAGGATGCCAAGAAGGCAGATAAGGACAAGAAGGAACAGAGCCCGATCAACCTCGATACCGTGGTTGTGACGAGCTACCGCCAGTCGATCGACCAGAACGTGACCGACAAGCGCGAAGCGAACTCCATTGTCGAAGTGATCAACGCGCAGAACATCGCGCAGTTCCCGGCCAAGAACATCGCTGACGCACTGGCCCACGTGCCTGGCGTGGTGATCAGCCGCGAATCCGGCGAAGGCAAGACCGTGAGCATCCGCGGCCTCGCGCCGGAACTCACCTACACCGAACTGAACGGCAACTACGTCGCCTCGGCCGATACGTCGGCCGGCCTCACCCGTTCGTTCAACTACACCCTGTTCCCGGCGAACATGTTCTCGGACATCAAGCTCTACAAGAGCCTTGAAGCGCGCCTGGATGAAGGCGGCATCGGCGGCAACGTCGACCTGCGCACGCGCCGTCCGCTCGAAATGGAAGCCAACGAAGGCTTCGTGACCGGCACCGCCGCAAGCTCCGATACCAGTTCCAAGACCGAACCGCAGGGCTCGGCGCTGTGGTCGTGGAAGAACAAGGACGAGACCTTCGGCGTACTCGTTGCCGGTTCGTACCAGAAGCGCCAGGCAACCACCTATGAAGCCGATGCCTCGAGCTGGCACTGGTGGTCGGATAACTGCAAGGACCACACGACCTGTACCCAGGCACCGGTGGATATCCACGGCAACCCGTACGATTCCGCGGTCAATAACAATATCGACCTGTGGGGCAACGGCGTGGTCGACCAGGCCGGCAACGTCTCCAACGGCTTCTGGATGCCGCAGCAGTTCGCCACTAGCCGCAACGACCTGACCCTGAAGACCAAGGGTGCCCAGGCCACGATGCAGTTCAAGCCGAGCGACCACTTCCTGCTGACGGGTAACTACTTCCGCTTCGAGCGCCAGCAGACCCAGATCACCAACACGCTGGAAATCCCGGAGTGGGGCCTGCCGAACAACTCCAACTATGCGGACCAGAACGGCCGCCTGCTGGCACCGAACGGCCTGACCTTCGATCCGTCACACACCATCGTGACCGGCGCGAACTACCAGCTCCCGGCCGCTGGCGTCGGTTGTAACTCGGCCACCAACCCGGTGACCGGCGCGGCTCGCCAGGCCGTGGACGTGTGCTCCACCGAAATCCCCTGGCTCAACGGTAACTACTCCGTCGAGAAGGCCACCTCGCAGACCCTCAACCTGGAAGGCGAGTGGGACAACGGCGGTTCGCTGAGCGGTTCGTTCAACGTGGGCCGCACCTGGGCCAAGGGTGGCCCCTCGGTCGAGCTGGGCATGGCTGCCAAGCCGCGTAACTTCGTGAACGGCCAGTGGGTGGACGGCAGCAACGGCGCCTCGTGGACGACGTCTGGCAGCGATGTCAGCAGCAAGCCGGGCATCAGCGCCGAGCAGGGCGTGCTGCAGAACATGATCAACGGTGCCGGCCAGGTCGACCTGGGTTCCACCGGTTCGAACATGGTCAACACCTCGAACTCGCAGAACTTCGCGCAGGCCGATTTCACCTGGTCGCTCGATTCCACCTGGCTGCAGTCGATCCAGTTTGGTGGCAAGTACACCGATGCCAACGCCGAACAGCAGAGCAACGAAGTGCGCTGGTACTGCAAGGGCACCGAGCTGCAGTTCCAGACCTGCGATCCAAACGCAGGCCAGCTGCCGGCCGGCTTCCTGCTGGCGAACAACCTGAATGGCGTAAACCACGCCTACGGCGATGACATCTTCCCGGCGATCAACTTCCCGGCGTACTACAACTACCTGAACTCGACCTACGACCGCGTGCTGTACAACAAGCCGCAGAACAAGTCGTCGATCGGCGAGAAGATCGCTGCGGCCTACGTGCAGGCGAACTTCGATACCGGCACCATCCGCGGTAACGTCGGCGTGCGTTTCGTGACCACGAAGCAGGACCTCACGGTCGCCAACCAGGTCACGACCAACAACGCGGTGTACTACCACGATCCGCAGGGCAACATCCTGATCTGCCCGGCCTCGGGCGTGAACGCGGGTGGCGGTGCGTGCGCCCCGGGTGATTTCCAGTACCTGCCGCGCGAAGTGTCGGTCATCGAGAACTTCACCAACTCGACGACGCAGAAGCGTTACAACAAGTTCCTGCCCAGCTTCAACATCGCGTGGACGATCGCCGATGACTTCATCCTGCGTGCCGCCGGCTCGCAGGCCATGGCTCGCGCGAACTACACCGACCTGGCCCAGCTGGGTCAGCTGACCAATAACACGCAGGAGTACTACAACGACCGCAAGCAGTTCGGCGCCCCGCTGCCGGGCTGGTACGGTTCCGGTGCCAACGCCGACCTGAAGCCGTTCACGGCCACGCAGTTCGACCTGGCCGGTGAGTGGTACTACGGCCCGCATTCGGTCGTCGGCGTCGATCTGTTCCAGAAGAAGGTCAAGAACTTCGTCGTCCCGGTCACGGTCAACAACATCAATGTTGACGTGGGTGGCACGCAGACCAACTTCCTGCAGTACAGCACCAACGCCAACGGTCGTTCGGGTACGTCGAAGGGTGTGGAAATCTACAACCAGCACACCTGGGATTCGGGCTTCGGCTACATCCTGAACTACACGCTCAACCACACCAACGAAACCGCGGTGTCGCTGGGTGATACGCAGGTGGGCAAGGCCGAGCTGATCGGCAGCGCCAAGTACGCCGCCAACGTCTCGCTGTTCTATGAAAAGAATGGCCTGCTGCTGCGTGCCAGCGATAACTGGACCGGCCGTACGATGACCGGCCTGGCCTCGGGCCTGCCGATCTACGCACAGCCGTACCACCAGATCGACCTCAATGGCGACTATGAATTCAACAAGCACTTCATGGTGACCGCGTCGATCATCAACTTTAACAAGGCAACCCCGCACACGTACCTGGGTGGCGACACCCGTGCACGACTGGTCCAGCTGCTGTACCCGGGCCGTCAGTACTACGTGGGCGTGACCTACAAGTTCGGTGGTCCGGAAGCTAAGTAAAAAAACCGACGGGGCCAGGCACATCGCCTGGCCCCGTCTTCGTTTCAACGGATGCGTCCCCACTCCGTCCAGGAAACCCCTCATGAATTCATCCATGGCACGTGTTCCCCGCCGTGCTCTCGTGATTGCGCTTTCGCTGATCGCCGTCGGTTCCATCGGCGCGGGCTATGCGAAAGATACGAAACCCGCCGCCCCGGCGAAGTCCTCGGTCGACGAAGCGAACCCGCTGGTCGGCACGGCCCCGCTGGATAAGCAGGAATTCATCGGCAACTCGCCGCCGCCCGGCGAGCCGCTCTACACCGGCATGACCACGCCGGGAGCAAGCCTGCCAGAAAGTGCGACCGAAGCCGCACCGGTCAATATCAATGCCGACCTCAGCTTCGCCACGGGCGTTCCGGTCGCCTATGACTACCGCCGGCCAGCGATGATCGGCTTCTCCGGTGGTGGTTCGACCTATGGTGCGCGTGGCGCGCCGATCGTCATGCCCGTTGTCGGTGACTGGACGGTGCCGCCGGATTACATGACTTCGTATTACGACAAGGCCACGGAAAAGGCTTCGCCCGGCTACTACGCGGTGGATCTCGCGACGTTCCACACCAAGGTCGAGCTGACCGCGACGCAGTGGACCAGCCTGATGCGCTTTACCTTCCCGGAAAGCCACCGCTCGAACGTGGTGATCAACCTGCGCCGCGCGGGCGGCGATGTGGAAGTGGTGGATGACCATACGGTGCGTGGTGTCGCCCAGACGGGCCGCCGCGATCGCGATACGGATGGCCCCTTCTTTGTTGCAGAGTTCTCGCGACCGTTTGCGAGCTTTGGCACGTTCCATTCCGAGGTCACCGAAAAAGGCGAAGGCCTCGGCCATGAGGATATCCAGGCCGGCCGACGCAAAATATCGGGTGACTACGCAGGTGCCTACCTCACCTTCAATACGAAGGCGGGCGACAAGGTCGTCGTACGCATCGCCCACGGCCATAGCGCCGCGGAGGCCGATCAGCGCCTGAAGGCGCAGGATAGCGACCCGGACTTCGACAGCGTGCATGCAAAGGCACGCGCGAAGTGGGCCGAGCTGTTCGACCGGATCCAGGTCACCGGCGGCACGCCGAAGCAGCGCATGCTGTTTTACTCGACGCTTTACCACTCGTTCGCCAGCCCGCGCATGATCGCCCGCAAGGGCGAGCACTACACCGATAGCGACGGCAAGGATCAGGTCGCCGAATACGACCATTATGGCCCGGTGCCGTACTGGGATACCGGCCGCAACCAGATCGCGCTGCTGATGCTGCTTCAGCCGGAAGTGGTGAAGGACATCATGCGTTCGGAGATGGACCGTGCGCACGAACGCGGTTACATGAATACCTCGTTCCATGGCGACCACGCCGTGTTCCTGTATGACGGCGCGTGGCAGCGTGGTATCGATTTCGATTACGCCGCCGTGTACGACGTGCTACGCAAGAACGCCACCGATCCGAAGGGGCCACGCGGCTACCTGGCCGAGTACGACAAACAGGGCTGGATCTCCGATATCGTGCCGGATGGCAACCCGAGCCCGCCGTATGCCGGTGGCAAGGCGGGTGTCGCGACCACGCTGGAATACGCATGGGATGACCACGCGCTGGCGGACTTCGCCCGTCGGCTTGGCAAGACCGAAGACGCCGACATGTTCGAGCGCCGCGCGGGCAACTACCGCAACGTGTTCGATAAGTCGGTTGGCTTCTTCCGCGGCCGCACCGAAGACGGTATGTGGATTTCACCGTTCGATCCGGGCGAGCCGTATTACAACTTCATGATGAAGGAAGGCTCGGGCTGGTCCACGCTGTGGCTGGTGCCGCATGACGTGCAGGGCCTGATGAACCTGCTCGGTGGCCGCGATGCGTTCAACGCAAAGCTCGATGCGTTCTTCTCCACGCCGTACACCGCGAAGGGTATCTGCCGCGACTGCACCGGCCTGATCGGCCAGTACGTGCAGGGTAACCAGCCGGACCAGCAGGCTGCTTACCTGTACGCATGGAGCGGCCAGCCGTGGAAAACGCAGGCGCTGACCCGCCGGATCCTCGCCGACCTGTATGGCAGCGACGCCACGGGCTACGGCTACCCCGGCATGGACGATCAGGGTTCGACCTCGTCCTGGTATGCGCTCAGCGCCATGGGCTTCTACCCCGTGGACCCGTCGCGCCCCGAGTACATCATCGGCAGCCCGATCTTCGACCACGTGCGCCTGCGCCTCCCGAACGGCAAGCTGTTCGAGATCGTCGCCCGCAACAACTCGGCGAAGAACCAGTACATCCAGTCCGCCACGCTTAACGGCAAGCCCTGGACCAAGCCGTGGTTCAGCCACGCCGATATCGCGAACGGCGCGACCCTGGAGCTCATCATGGGCCCCGAGCCCAGCAAGACCTGGGGCACCAACCCCAACGACGCGCCCCCCTCCATGACGAAGCCCTGACCCGCGCGGGCCGTGCACATACCACGGCCCGCCCCGCCCCCTGGTGCGCCCAGCCCTGTAGGAGCGCGCTTGCGCGCGATAAGGCTTGCGACACACGCTCAAAAAGGACCCGCAATGATCCACAACGTAACCCTGCGCCGCGCGACGATCACCCTGGCGCTGGCTGCTGCCTTCACCTCCACCGCCATGGCCGCGACCGAAAAGGCCGCCACCTGGAATGGCAAGACGCCCCCGCTGGCCACGCCGTGGACCGCGCAGGTATCGCCTGCCCATGCCTTGCCCGAATACCCGCGCCCGCAGCTCGCGCGCCCGTCGCTCGAGCACCCGCAGTGGCTGAATCTCAACGGCCTGTGGCAGTTCGCTGTCGCGGACGGGAAGGGCGCCCCACCGTTCGGCAAGACGCTGGATGAGAAGGTGCTGGTGCCGTACCCGATCGAGTCCGTGCTGTCGGGGGTGCAGAAGCATGCCGATGACATGTTCTACCGCCGCCTTGTGGATGTCCCCGCGGCATTCACCGCGAAGGGCCAGCACGTCATGCTGAACTTCGGCGCGGTGGCCCAGGACGCCACCGTGTACGTCAATGGCAAGGAAGTGGCACGTCACACCGGCGGCTACACCTCGTTCAGCGCTGACATAACGCCCGCCCTGCAGGCAAAGGGCCCACAGGAAATCGTCGTCGCCGTGCATGCACCGGTGGATAGCGTGGATGTGATGGTCGGCAAGCAGCGCTTGAAGCCCGAGGGCATCTTCTACACGGCTGCCTCGGGTATCTGGCAGTCGGTATGGATCGAGCCCGTCGCGGCGACCAGCCTGGCACAGCTGCAGTTCACGCCGGCTGCGAGCCTGGATGCCTTTACCGTGAATGCGAAGGTGCAGGGCACCGCCGATGGCGCGACGCTGCATGTCACCGCGTTTGCCAACGGGAAACCCGCGGGCGAGGCGACCGGTCCGGCCGGGCAGCCGCTCCAGCTCAAGATCAGCCATCCGCATACGTGGAGCCCGGACGATCCGTTCCTCTACACCTTCAAGGCGACGCTCGAACAGGGCGGCCAGCGCGATGAAGTGACCAGCTACGCGGGCCTGCGCACGATCGGGATCAAGAAGGTGGGTGGGCTCAACCGCATCACGCTGAACGGTAAGACCACCTTCCTGCTGGCCACGCTGGACCAGGGCTACTGGCCCGATGGCATCCACACGGCACCCACGGATGCGGCGCTGAAGTTCGATATCCAGAAGACCAAGGACCTGGGCTTCAACACCATCCGCAAACACATCAAGGTGGAACCGGCGCGCTGGTACTACTGGGCCGACCGGATCGGCCTGATGGTGTGGCAGGACATGCCGGCGCTGCCGAACGGCCACAACGAGAAGCTCAGCGAGGAGGCCAAGGCCAACTTCCGTAAGGACGTCACGGCCATCGTGGAGCAGCTGAAGGGCGAAACCTCGATCATCGGCTGGATCCCGTTCAACGAAGGCTGGGGCCAGTGGAGTATCCCGGCGGCTGGCGAACTGGCCACCCAGATCAAGCAGCTGGACCCGTCGCGCCTGGTCAACGCGCGTAGTGGCTACAACTGCTGCGATACCAAGGGCGATGTCCATGCGGGCGACATCATCGACGTGCACGACTACCAGGGCCCCGGCCTGCCGGCACCTGATGCCACCCGTGCGGCGATGGATGGCGAACACGGCGGCCTGACCCTCGGCGTACCGGGCCATGTCTGGCCGAATACGCCCATCAACCCGTATGGCGAGGTCAAGGACAACGCCGCCCTGAACGCGGGCTACGTGAAGAACACGGCCGTGCTACGCGACAAGGGCCCCGGCATCGGCGTCTCGGGCAGCGTGTATACCCAGATCACCGACGTGGAAGGCGAGCACAACGGGCTCTATACCTACGATCGCAAGGTCGAGAAGGTGGACGAGACGCAGGTGCGGGCCATTAACCAGGCCACGATCAAGGCGGGCGGGGAGCCGTAAGCCCCCCGCCAGGCCTGGCTTCAGGCCGCGAGGTCCATGCGTTCGATGGCCGAAGGAATGCCATCGGCGCCATGGACCTCGATGACCCGGTCGGTCATGCTGAACCCGGTGACCACCTCGTGGGCCCAGGTGCTGTGGTAGGGCATGTAAACGCCCCAGCCACCCAGTTCCACGACCGGGGCAATATCGGATTTCAGCGAGTTGCCCACCATCGCGAACCGGTCGGGGCTGACCTCGAACTCCCGGAACAGGCGCTCGTAGGCGGCCGGGTCCTTTTCGGAAACGATCTCGATCCGGTGGAACACATCGGCCAGGCCGCACCGGGCGACCTTGTATTCCTGGTGGAAAAGGTCGCCCTTGGTGATCAGCACCACCCGGTGCGTCTCAGCCACCTGCTGGACGGCGTCGCGGATGCCCGGCAGCAGTTCGACGGGGTGGGCCAGCACTTCCTTGCCCAGCTTCACGATCCGGTGGATATCGCGGGCCTCGATCCGGCCGTCGGTCAGCTCGATGGCTGATTCGATCATGGACAGGGCCATGCCCTTGGCGCCGTAGCCGAACAGGGCGATATTGCCGCGCTCGGTAGCCAGCAGGCTATCGCGCAGGCCGCCACTATCCAGGTCGATGTACTTGCCGAGGATGGCTTCGAAGGCATCCTGCGCCCGGTCGTAGAATTCCTGGCTGTGCCAGAGGGTATCGTCGCCGTCAAAGCCGATCAGTTCGATCATGGGGGTATCTCGTGGAACGTACCGCGCTAGGATAGCGCTATGTACGAATTCACTGATATCTCCTGCCCCTATTGTGGGGAAACCATCGAAGTGGCGGTCGATACCTCGGCCGGCAGCCAGACGTACACCGAAGACTGCCAGGTGTGCTGCCGCCCGATCGTGATGCGGCTGGTCGTCGATGAGGGCGATGACTCCTTCGACCTCACGGCGACGGCCGAAAACGACGGTTGAGCGCGACGAAGCTGCGCCAATTCCGAGGCATTTTTTGCGTTGGGCATCGTTATCGGTTCATTCGCTGACGCGAATGCGTGTTTTCATGCGGCTCACGCCGCCTTAGGCTGGTGGGGTGTAAAGGTCGGGGGTGGGCAGGCCCTTGGTGCCGCCAGTCGCGGACCTTCGGACCGGGCCGTAGGAACCCTCATCGCTACCATCGATGCGTAGCGCGGCCCTCCGCTCATGTCGGCCCCAAGGGCCTGCCCACCCCCGAGTCCCCACGGCGCGTTTCGTGCCGCACAAGCCCGCACCCCGTAGCCCGGCGCCCTGTAGGAGCGCGCTTGCGCGCGATCAGCCAACAAGGCGGTGATGCCGCGCCCCTCGCAGATGCAGGGCGCCCCGGCCCGAACCGACGATGGCAGCGAGGGTTCACCCCACGACGCGATCATCGCCAGCAACCGCTGCGGCGGATGTCTCGTGATTCGGTGTGCCGAGCTAACGGCTGGAACGGCGTCACCGCTTCGTTGGCTTTTCGCGCGCAAGCGCGCTCCTACAGGGCTTAACGCATACATCGGCGTTAGGCTGCGCGCTCTCCGGCAAGCGACCTCATCGTGGGGTGCGCGGGTGGCCAGGCCCTTGGGGCCGACATGAGCGGAGGGCCGCCTGGCGATTCGCGTTTCGCGATAAGGGTGCCTACGGCCCGGTCCGAAGGTCCGCGACTGGCGGACCCAAGGGCCTGACCACCCGCGCCTTCGTCAACCCGGCAAGCCGGAGGCGGCGTAAGCCGCTAGATACACGCATTCGCACAGCGAATGAACCGCTTCAAAAGAGCCCGCTGCGCCAGCGACCCCGGAAATGCGTGCGATGAACCAAAAAAAGGCCCGGTCTCCCGGGCCTTTCTCCTTAGAACGCCACGCTGGTCTTCAGGCCCAGCACGAACGCATCATCGTTCTGCTTGCTGCCACCTGGATCCTTGATGTACTGCAGGTTCGGGCGGATCGCGATCGAGGGAATCGGCGACCAGCTATAGAACACTTCAGTCACACGCTCGTAGCCATCGTTAACGATGCCCGGAGTGACATCCGGGTTCAGCGCATTGATCAGGCGCTGGTTCTTCGCAGCGTAACCGTTGGCATGCGAACCACCGAACGCGACGCCGATGAAGTCGTTCGGGCGATCGAACATGCCCTTGTACTCCATGCCGACAGCGTACTGATTGTTCGTCGCCGAGGTGGCGTGATCGGCCGCGGTGTAGTTCAGGAACACGGTCGCGCCCTTGCCGCCGGCGTCCCCGGTGACCTGCTGCTGGAACGTGATCCACGCACCACGGCGCGAATCGTGCTGCAGCGGCTCGCCACCGTATTCCGCGAGCGGCTGGTGCTGCGCGTTGAGGTAGAGATCATCGCCATTGGAGGTGTTGTACCAGACGCCTGCGCGATACGAGCCCGGCAGGCCGTTGATCGTCGGCTTCCAGCCAAATTCCAGCGGAATGAGTGCACCGGTGGTGCCGCTCGGGAAGCCCGGCTTCCAGCCGTTGCGGCGTGCGTAGCTGTCATCCACGTACTTCGGATTCATCTGGTACGCGGCGAGCTGCACCCAGGTGTCGCTGCTTGTGTTGAGCTTGAGCACCGTGGCCCACTGGCTCGTCGGCCAGTTAACCCAGTAATCGCCCACAATGTTGCCGGGCTGCGCGCCGCAGAAGTTCAGGTTCTGGAAATCGCACGAGAACGAGTTCACGTCTTCACCGACCGGCAGGCGGCCGAGTTTCCACGTGAGCATGCCATCGAAAAACTTCTGTTCGAGCGCGAAGATGGTCAGGTGCCAGGTCTGGCCACGACCGTAGACTTCCTGGATGAGCTGGTTGTTGCCGATGTGCGCATCGGCACCGATATCGCGGCCGTTACGATCGGTCACCATGATGTTGAACTTCGCGCCATCCCAACCCCAGAGCTTCTCAAGGTCGAACGCAGCGCCGAACTTCCACTGATCGGTATAGCGCGTGATGTTTTTCGTGCCGCCGGAGTAGTTGTGCGCGGCTTCAAAGCCGTAGCCGAAATCGAACGTGACGCCCTTGTCGGCCAGACGCGAGCGCTCCCCGCCCCAATCGCCGAAGAGATATTTGCTGGTAGCCAGGCTGCTGGAGTCGGCACTTGCTGCGTCATCGGCATGGGCAGTGCCGGCGAACGCGAGACCCGCCAGCATGATGCCGGCGAGAGGACGCTTGATAAGATTCGTAAGCATGAACCTTTCTCCCTGAAAAAAAATTAAGCTTTTTCGTACTTCGTTTTTGTTTATCTCAGTTGCGGCGCACCATGTTTTCGGTACCCACAACCGGCGAAGCATATACGTTTTGTCGTACTAATGGGTGGGCATTGCGAATTCTGCGCCAGCGCTTTCGTCGTGGTTCAGCCAACGCTGGGTTACGGCCTTCTGTCGGGTGTAGAAACGTACGGATTCAGGGCCATGGGCGTGGTGATCGCCCATGAGACTCTTCTTCCAGCCACCAAAGCTGTGGAAGGCCATCGGTACAGGAATTGGCACGTTGATGCCGATCATCCCGACCTGAACCCGATGCGCAAATTCGCGCGCGACCTGTCCATCCCGCGTGAAGATGGCCGTGCCATTGCCATATTCATGCTCATCGACAAGCTTCAGCGCGCTTGCAAAGTCGGGTACACGAACCACGCAAAGAACCGGTCCGAAGATCTCTTCCTTGTAGATTCGCATCGCTGGCGTGACACGATCGAACAAGGTGCCGCCGACAAAAAATCCTTGCTCGCAGCCGGCCACCTGGTAGCCGCGGCCGTCCACGACAAGCTCTGCACCCGCAGCTTCGCCGTCATCGATATAGCCCGTAATGCGATCGCGATGTGCGCCCGTCACGACGGGACCCATCTCAACGGATTCATCAAGGCCCTGGCCAATGCGCAGCGCTTCGACGCGCGGCTTGAGCTTGGCCACCAGCGTATCTGCCGTCGCTTCGCCCACCGCTACCGCCACGGAAATGGCCATGCAGCGTTCGCCTGCCGCACCGTAGCCAGCGCCCATCAATGCATCTGCAGTCTTGTCCAGGTCGGCGTCGGGCATGACGATCATATGATTCTTGGCCCCACCCAAGGCTTGTACGCGCTTGCCCTTGGCGGTACCGCGCGCATAGATGTATTCAGCGATGGGGGTGGAACCCACGAAGCTGATGGCGCGCACAAGCGGGTGATCCAGCAGTGCATCCACCGCCGTCTTGTCGCCGTGCACGACATTGAAGACGCCATCGGGCAGGCCGGCTTCCTTCAGCAGGATGGCAAGCTCCACCGCGAGCGATGGATCGCGCTCGGAGGGCTTGAGCACGAATGTATTGCCGCAAGCGATCGCCATGGGGAACATCCACATGGGCACCATCGCCGGGAAATTGAACGGCGTGATACCTGCGCATACGCCGATGGCCTGGCGCATGGTCCATGCATCGATGCCGTTGGCGATCTGTTCGGTGTACTCGCCCTTGAGCAGTTCGGGGATGCCACAGGCGTACTCGACGACCTCGAGGCCGCGGATAATCTCGCCCTTCGCGTCCGACAACACCTTGCCATGTTCGGCCACGATGATGCGGGCGAGCTTATCCATGTCGCGTTCGATCAGTTCCTTGAAGCGGAACATGACCCGCGCGCGCTTGAGCGGCGGTGTTTCCGACCATGCGCGGAACGCAGCGTTGGCGGATTGCACGGCGGTGTCGACATCCTGTACCGAGGCAAGGTCAACTTCGGCGGCGACGCGGCCACTGGCGGGGTTGTACACCGGCGCGGTGCCAACAGGTGTGCCCGCGTGCGGCTTGCCGCCGATGTAGTGGCCAATGCGGTACGGGACGTGGGATTCGGGTTGTGCGGACATGATGCGTGCTTCTCCGGTCGCGCGCCTCAGCGCGCGATCATCCATTCGTGGGCGGGATCGTTGCGGAAGTGCCACTCGCGGCGTGGGCCCGCCATGACATTCAGGTAATAACCGCGGTAGCCGTGCGGCATGACGACAGGGTGGTAGCCACGCGGCACCATCACCACATCGTGGTCGCCCACGGCCATCGATTCATCGATATCGCGTTCATCGGTATACACCCGTTGAAACGCAAATCCTTGCGGCGGGTCGATGCGGTGGTAGTAGGTTTCCTCAAGCACGCTTTCTTCCGGGAGGTTATCGGTGTCGTGCTTGTGCGGCGGGTAGCTGGAGGAATGACCGGCTGGCGTGAGTACTTCGACGACGAGCAGGGACTCGGCGGGCTCGGTCTGCGGGAGGATGTCGCAGACGTAGCGTGTGTTCGCACCCGTGCCGCGAACCGATCGTTTCATGGTTGCCGGTTCAATCAGTCGCGCGTCGAAGCGGCCGGTCGCCGGTGCCGACGCTAGCGCGAGTTCTGCATCGTCTCGCGCCGTGACCGTGTATGTCGAAGAGGGTGGGGCATACACCGCGTGAGGCGAGCGCTCGTCAAACACGCTGGCGCGGCCACCAAGGCCTTGCCAGGCCTGTCCGGCAACGCTGATATCCACGCTGCCGGTGAGTACGACCAGGCATCCCTCGCGATCTGCCGGCAGCGTAATGGTGGTGGTCTCGCCAGCGTTCAGCCGGCGAGCTTCGAAGCCTACGTGTTTCCAGTGGGCAGACTCGGGTGTGACCTTGACGATGGCTTCGCCCTGGGCGGAAGCCTTCACAAGAAGGCTCATGCGACCTCCTTCACCGGCTGGCGGTCGAGCAGCGAGCGCAGCGTCTGGTAGCCTTTCTCTGCGTACGCGTAGCTCGGCGCCACCGAGGGATCCTGTTCCGCCTCGACCACCAGCCAGCCCTTGTAGTCGTGAGCCTTGAGCCGCGCGATGATGCCAGCGAAATCGATCACGCCATCGCCTGGCACGGTGAATGCGCCGTTGAGCACCGATTCGAGGAACGTCCAATGCCGGTTGCGCGCCAGCCGGACCACGCCTGGCCGCACATCCTTGCAATGGACGTGGCAGATCCGGTCGATGTGCTTTTCCAACACGGCTACGGGGTCACCGCCGCCGAAGTAGGTATGGCCGCTATCGAACAGCAGGCCTACTTCATCACCGGTGTTCGCCATGAGGTGATCCACGTCATCCGGGGATTCCACATAGGCACCCATATGGTGGTGGTAGGCAAGGCGCACGCCGTGCGAGAGCGTGAACTTTGCGAACTCCGTGAGGTTATCGCCGTAGCGCTTCCACTCGTCGGGTGTGCGGAAGCGGGGGCGCTTGTAGAGTGGCTGCGGCTCGCCCTGGATGGCATCGGCGACTTCGCCATAAACCATGACCTTGCAGCCGTTCTCGGCCAGCAGGCGAAGATGCTTGCCTACGGCAACGATCTCCTCGCTGGCGGGGCGCGCCGCTGCGCGGCCCGAGTACCAGCCGCTGACCACGTCCAGGCCGTAGCCCGCCATGAGGTTGCGCAGTTCCGCAGGATCTTTCGGAAACTTGTTGCCGAGCTCGAAGCCTTCGTAGCCGATGGCTTTGCCCTCGCTGAGCGCGGTAGACAAAGGCGTCTCACCGCCCAGGGAGGGCAGGTCGTCGTTGCTCCACGAGATCGGGTTGATGCCGATGCGGATGGGATCGTTCTTCATGCTGGCGTGTTCCCGGCCTTGCGGCCCACGATGGCGGTTTCATAGCCGGCGCGCGCATCGCGCACGGCTTCCCGCGTGGAGACTTCCGGCACCGCCACATCCCACCATACGCCGCCTTCATCGGTGGTGCGTGTGTGGTCCGTATCGATGCTGATGAGATAGGTACGATCAGCGGCACGGGCGCGTTCCATCGCGGCTTCCAGCCCCGCGATATCGGCCACGTGCTCGGCGATGGCACCCAGGGCGCGTGCATGCGCGGCGAAATCAATGCGGGGCGCGCCATGGCTCCCCTGCACGCAGTCGTCGAACATGTTGTTGAACGGTGCGCTGCCCGTTGCCTGTTGAAGGCGGTTAATGCAGCCGTAGCCGCGGTTATCGAGCAGCACGATGATGAGCTTCGCATCGAGCATCACCGAGGTGGCGATCTCGGAGTTCATCATGAGGTAACTGCCATCGCCGACCATGACGATCACCTCGCGGTCGGGCTGGGCCATCTTCACGCCCAGGCCGCCGGCGATCTCGTAACCCATGCAGGAGTAGCCGTACTCCATGTGGTAGCCACCGGCGGTCTCGGTGCGCCACAGCTTTTCCAGCTCCGCAGGCAGGGTGCCGGCGGCGCAGACCACGATGTCGCTGCGCGCCGAGCTGGTGGAGGAGCGCTGAACGGCACCGATGACCTCACCGTCATAGGGCAGGCGGCCGGATGGCGGGCTGCGCTGGCCGGTGATACGGGACACGATGTCGACCCATGCCATGGCGGCGTCGCGGGCGCGCGTGGTCCAGCCTTCCGGCGCGGCCCACTCTTCCAGGCCGAAGCTCAGGTCGTCGAGCACCTGCGCCGCGTCGCCGATCACTTCGAGGCCATTGCCTTTTAGCGCATCGAAGCTGTTGACGTTGACCGACAGGATGGGGATGTGCCGGAACAGCGCGTTGGAGCCGGTCGTGAAGTCCTGCAGGCGCGTGCCGACGGCGATGATGAGGTCTGCCTCGCGCAGCAGCGCATTCGCCGCGGTGGAGCCGCAGACGCCCGCAGGCCCCAGTTGCAACGGGTGATTCCAGGGCATGGCGCCCTTGCCCGCCTGCGTCTCGCACACGGGCACGCCGTGCTTGTCGGCGAACGCCAGCAGTTCGGGCGTGGCCTTCGCGTAGAGCGCGCCGCCGCCAGCGATGATCACGGGGCGCTCCGAGGCTTCAATCGCATCGAGAGCCACCATCAGTTCGTCATCGGTGGGCTGCGGCGCACGGAACACGATTTCGCGGGGTTCGAAGAACGACAGCGGGAAGTCATAGGCCTCGGCCTGCACATCCTGCGGCAGTGCAAGCGTCACCGGGCCGCACAACGCCGGATCCGTTAGCGCCCGCACCGCCCGGGGGAGCGCCGTAAGCAATTGTTCCGGTCGCACGATCCGATCGAAGTAGCGCGAGACGGGGCGGAAGCAATCGTTGACCGATACCGTGCCGTCGCTGAAGTCCTCCAGCTGTTGCAGCACGGGGTCTGGCGCGCGCGATACGAAGATATCGCCGGGCAGAAGCAACACGGGCAGGCGGTTCACATGGGCCAGGGCGGCGGCAGTCACCAGGTTCGTCGCACCGGGGCCGATCGAGGTGGTCACCGCCATCATGCTGCGGCGCATGTTCGCTTTTGCATACGCGATGGCGGCATGTGCCATGGCCTGCTCGTTGTGCGCGCGGAACGTGGGGAACGTATCGCGCGCTTCGTACAGTGCTTCACCCAGGCCCGCCACGTTGCCGTGGCCGAAGATGGCGAAGACGCCGCCGAACAGCGGTTCGGCTTCCTCCGAATCCGCATCGCGTGCGTAAAGTGCCTGCAGGTAGCGGACCAGCGCCTGCGCGGTGGTTAGCCGGATCGTCTCGCTCATGCGGCAGCGCCTTCCGTGACGGGGCGAACGGGAGCGCGGCGGACACCTTGCTGCCACGCGCGAATCATGGCCTCGAATGCGGATTTCGCCTGATCGATCAGCGCCGCATCATCAATCCGTCCCGCCAGCCACGCCTTGGCGGGCTCGCTGAACAGCGTGCGGCCCACGGCGAAACCACGGCACGTGCTGCTGCTGGCCGCATCCGCAAAGCCGGCGGCGAGGGATTCCGCCGGTGCGTTAAGGCCAAGCAGCAGCACGCCGCGGCAGAGCGGATCGCGCTCTTCGATCAGCGCATCGATGGCAGCCCAGGCATCACGGCCTGGCGGGCACAGCTTCCACCAGTCGGGGCGAATGCCCAGGTTGTAGATACGCTTGAGCGAGCGGAGGACGCGCTCATCGCGCTGGGCCGGGCTGGTGCAGCCGGGGGGAATGACCTCCAGCAGGAGTTCATGGCCGCTGAGGCGCGCGGCATCGTAGAGGGCGAGCAGCTGGGTTTCCTGCTCCACGCGGTGCAGGGGATCCGCATCCGGATCGAACTGCACGAGGCACTTGATCACGTGCTCGCGGGGCCAGCTGACCAGCTGGCTGCCGATGGAACGGCCACGTTCGAATTCCAGCGGGTTGGAGCCGGGTACTTCCACCGGGCGGCCGATCCACCAGCCGCGGCCCGTAGCGGCGTTAAGCGCATCCTGGCCGTAACGGTCATCGAGCAGCAGGCCAACGTGACCTTGCAGCTGGTTGGCGCGCTCGGTAGCCGCCACGGCTTCCACGAGCAGCGTCTTCAGCCTGGGAATCCGCGATTCGTCGGCACCGGCTTCGCGTGCGAGCTCAAAGAACGGCGTGCGGTGATCGAAGGCGAACACATACAGCTCGTTCCATGCCTTGCGCGGCACGGCGGTGCGGTGCAGGTGCGAGAGCTCCGCATCCAGGTCGGGCCGCGGGATACCGCCTTCGCGGGACAGGAACGCATCAAGCTCTGCACGCCCGGGCATGGCTGGCGCGCAAGCGTGCCGCGATACCACGATAGCGCCGCACGCGTTGGCCCAGGCACAGGCGCGTTCGATCGATTCGCCACTCAGCCAGCCGGTGAGAAAGCCGGAAAGGAACGCATCGCCCGCGCCGAGCACATTCAAGACTTCGACGCGCGCACCGCGATAGGTAGGCGCGTCATCGATGTGTGCCGGGATCGGCCCGTCGACAATCGAGCAACCCAGCGGGCCACGTTTCACCACCAGCGTCGCGTCAGTCACGCCGCGCACGGCATGCAGCGCGGCCATGAGGTCCTCGCTTCCGCCCGCGATGTGGAACTCTTCTTCCGTACCCACGATCAGGTCGAAGGAGGGCAGGATGGCCTGCAGGTGCTTCGTGACATGGTCGGCAGCGACGAAGCGCTGTTCGCCATTGCCGCGGCCGGTCAGGCCCCACAGTACGGGGCGGTAGTCGATATCGAGCACCGTGCGCACGTCGTGCTTGCGGGCGAGTTCCAGCGCACGCTGGCTTGCCGCAAGGACGCCGGGCTGCGACAGGTGCGTACCGGTAATCGCCAGGGCGCGGCAGCGGCCGATAAAGGCCTCGTCGATATCTTCCGGCTGCAGTGCCATGTCCGCGCAGTTCTCGCGGTAGAACAGCAGCGGGAAGCTGGTGCTGTCCTTGATGCCCAGAATGGCCAGGGCGGTGAGCCGGTCGGTATCGACCTTTACCTGGCTGATGTCACAGCCTTCTTTCGCCAGCGTCTCGAGCAGGAACGTGCCCATCTGGTCGTCGCCCACGCGCGAAAGCATGGCCGAATGCAGGCCAAGGCGTGCGGTGCCGAACGCGACATTGGCCGAGGAGCCGCCAAGGTACTTGGCGAAGCTGGTCACGTCTTCCAGGCGGGCGCCGATCTGCTGGGCGTAGAGATCCACCGCAAGCCGGCCAAGGCAGGCCACGTCGATGGGGCGGGAGTTGGAACGGGGGAGGGGACTGCGCATAGGTATGTTCGTTCTTCAGGCCGCACGGCCTTCCAGTTCATCGACCAGGCTCTGGATCTCGGTGCCGCCAGCCATCATGTCGAGCACCTCCTCCTTCGTGATATCGCTCTTGGCAAACGTGCCCATCGACTGGCCGCGGTTGAGCAGCGTGAAGCTATCCGCGATGGGATAGGCGTGGTGCACGTTATGGGTGATGAAGATCACCGAGATGCCGCGCTCGCGCGCCTTGTGGATTAGCTTGAGCACGTTGCAGCTCTGTTTTACGCCAAGCGCCGCGGTCGGCTCATCCAGGATCAGCACCTTCGCGCCGAAGTGAATGGCGCGGGCGATAGCAAGGCATTGCCGCTCGCCACCGGACATGGTGCCCACCGGCTGGCTGGCATCGCGTACGTGGATGCCCATCTCGGCCAGCTTCTCGCGCGCCGTTTCGTTCGCGTAGCGCATATCCAGCACATTGATGACGCCGAACATGCGGCGGCGCGGCTCGCGCCCGGCAAAGAAGTTGCGGGCTACGCTCATCAGGGGCACGAGCGCGAGATCCTGGTAAACCGTGGCGATGCCGCGGTCCAGCGCTTCGCGCGGCGAGCCGAATTTCACCGCTTCGCCATCCACGCGGTACTCACCCTGGCTGGGCTGGTGCACACCAGCCAGGGTCTTGATCAGCGTGGATTTGCCGGCGCCGTTATCGCCAAGCAGGCAGTGGACCTCGCCACGCTTCAGCCTGAGCGTGACGCCCTGCAGGGCGATCACCGTGCCGAAGAACTTGCTGACGTTGTCCAGCTCAAGGATGTAATCGCTAGCCATGGCCTGGGTCCTCACTTCGTGCTCGCAGCACGGCTGCGGATGTAGTGGTTGAACAGCACCGCGATCAGCAGCATGCCGCCTAGGAACACGCGGTACCAATCCGAATCGATGTTGGTATAGGAGATGCCGATCTGCACCACGCCAAAGATGATCGCGCCGAAGCAGGCACCAATGACCGACCCGAAGCCACCGGTAAGCAGGGTGCCGCCGATCACCACGGCGATGATCGCCTCGAACTCCTTCTGCAGGCCGCGATCGGATGCGGCGGAGCCGAACTCGGCTACCTGGAGCACGCCGAACAGGCAGGCGCAGAACGCGGTGAGGACGAACAGCGAGATCTTCACCCGGCGCACCGGCACGCCCACGTTCTTCGCCGCGTTGGCATCGCCACCCACGGTGTAGATCCAGTTGCCGAAGCGGGTGCGGGCCAGGACGAAGCCCGCGACCACGGCCAGGGCAATCCACCACAGCAGCACCTTCGGGATGCCGCCGACGACCGGCTCGCCATTCGGGAACGATTCGATGATCCCGTGCGAGGCGAGGAACGTGAATACACCGTGCAGCGTGGTGCCGGAGAACAGGGCCGAGACCACCGGTGATTCGTCGAACTTGCTGCCCACGCCGCTCACGATGGTGCTGTTGGCGAACGTGGTGGAAAGCACCAGCGTCAGGCCGCGGAGCACGAACATGAAGGCCAGGGTGACGATGAACGATGGCAGCTTGGTGCGCATGACCAGGTAGCCGTTGAGCCAGCCCAACGCCATGCACACCCCGAACGCGGCGATCACGGAGGCCCACAGGGGCCAACCCATGTACATGGGCGGGATGGCGACGACCACACCGGCGAATCCGATCATGGAACCGATGGAAAGATCGAACTCGCCGGCGATCATCAGCAGGCAGGCGCCCACGGCCAAAATGCCCAGGTACGCCGCCACCTTCGCCCAGTTGATGACGCCATCGAGCGCAAACATGCCCGAATCACCTGCGGTAATGGCGAAGAACACAAAGACCAGAATGGTGCCGGCGATTGAGCCCAGTTCGGGCCGATCGAGCAGTACGCGCCACGGGGAGATCTTCCGCACGCGTTCATCCGTGGGTTTCGGTGCTTCCTGCGCATTCTCGCGCTGACGCTGGATCATGTTGGTAACGCTCTCGTTGATGGCGCTCATGGGGTTCTCCCGTCGGTCAGCGGTACTGGCCGGCGTACTTCTCGACAGTGGCGACGTTTTCCTTCGTGACGAAGGCCGGGCCCGAGCTCACGCCGTTGGCCGTGTAGATGGGCTTGAGGTCGTATTCCTTAAGGCGCGCCTGGAACTTCGGGTTGGCCTTGAGCGCCGCAATGATCGTGGCCGGATCCTTGGTGTTCTTGTCATGCGCGATCACCAGCGCGGCGATGCCCATGTAGCCTTGCAGGTAGGGCTGCTGGTCGATGGCGTACTGGATGGTGCCGGACTTGATGCCGGCAATAATCGCGGGCGACAGATCGAACGTGCCGAAGTTGATGGCGCCCTTCAGGTGCAGGTCCTCGACGACCTTGATAGCCGGTTCGGCGGCATTCGGACCCAGGGCCAGGATGGCCTGGGTCTTCGGGTGGGCGCGCAGGTAAGCGGTGAGCTTGGAGGAGACCACCGTGGGGTCCATGCCGGTATCGATCATGGAGGTGGAGCGCCAGTCCTTCACTCCGATCGCATCGGCAAAGCCCTGGCAACGCTCGAACGAGGCGTTGTTCGTGGCGTAGTGGTTCACGCACACGAAGCTCTTGATACCGGCCGCCTTGGCGCGATCGCCCGCGGCTTTGCCCGCATCGTACTCACCCTGGCCTACGTGCATGATCGCGCCGATCTTCTTGCTCTCCTCCGGGGTGCCGGAGTTGATCGTCACGATGGGGATGCCCTTGGCCGCGACCTTGGCCGCAGGATCTTTCAACTGGTCGTAGTTGGCGATATCGAACGCCACGCCCTTGTAGTTGCGGGCAGCGGCGGATTCGAGCTGGCGGGCCATTTCGGCCAGGTCGCCATTGCCCGAGCCGCGGTAATCGACAGCGACGCCAAAGTCTTCGCCTGCCTGCTTGATCGAGTTCTTGATGGTGTTCCACCAGGAATCGGAGTCGGCGGCATGGGTGACAAGGACGTAGCGGTCGCCGGGGGCCGCCTGGGAGGCGGGGGCGGCAAGCCCGAGGCCAAGGGCGAGGGCGGCTGCCAGCGTGGCGTGGAACGGTTTGAATCGCATATTGCCTCCACTTGTGACCGGGATCCCCCGGCCGGGATGGGTGACTAACGAAGCGATAACGGCCTTGCGGCCGCTGTTTTGCCGAAAGCGGACCGAGCATGGACCGCCAGTTCCACGGTTGCAACTTGCATTGCAACATCGAAATAAATGGAAAATCTATTCCATGGGTGCTTCAATGCCGCCGGACCCTTCCCGGAGCCAACGATGGCCAAACGCAGCGAAGCCGATGCCCTGATGAACCGCATCGCCGAGGAATTCGAGTCCCTGCCGCGCCAGTTGCAGGGGGTGGCTCGTTACCTTGAGGAACATCGCAGTTCGATCATGGTCCAGCGCGTCGGTGAGATTGCCGAGGGCGCGGGCGTGCATGCATCGGCGGTGGTCCGTTTTGCCCAGCGCTTCGGCTATTCCGGCTTCAGCGAGATGCAGGCCGTGTTCCGCGACGCGTTCACCGCGCAGGCCTCGCCGTCGCGCAGCTACCAGCAGCGCATCCGCACGGTCATCGAGAACCGTTCGAGCGCCATGCCCGCGGTGGAGATCGCCTCGCGATTCATCGATGCCAGCCGCATGGGCCTGGATGAGCTGGCGGCGGAGATCGATGAAACGCGCTTCCAGAAAGCGGTGGATACCCTGGCGGCCGCCGAGAACATCTACGTGATGGGCGTGCGCCGTTCCTTCGCCATCGCCACGTACATCGCCTACGCCCTGCAGCACACGCAGAAGCGCGTGCACCTGGTGAGCGGGCTGGGCGGCATGTTCCGCGAGCAGCTGCGCAGCATGGGCAAGGGCGATGCGCTCATCGCCATCAGCTTCCCGCCGTTCGGCAAGGAAACCCTTTACGCCATGCGCGTCGCGCAGCAACACCACGCGAAGGTGCTGGCCATTACCGAAAGCGACCTGGGCCCGCTGGCCCGGCACTCCGATGTGCTGCTGAAGGTGAAGGAGGGCAGTGCGTTCGCCTTCCGCGGCCTCACCAGCACCATGTGCCTGTGCCAGGCGCTGTTTGTCGCGCTCGCCTACAAGCTCGAACTAACCGTCGAAGAAACGCTTCCCCGAGGAGAATACGATGATTGAAGTCGCGATCTTTGGTGCCGGTCGCATCGGCAAGATTCACGCGGGCAATGTCGCCCGCCACCCGGAGGCGCGCCTGCGCTATGTGGTGGATGTGCACGAACCGTCGGCAAAGGAGCTGGCGGAGAAACATGGCGCGAAGGTCGCCAGTGTCGAGGAAGCGCTGAATGATCCCGCCGTGGGCGCAGTCGTGATCGGTTCCAGCACCGATACGCATGCCGACCTGATCCACCGTGCCGCGGCCGCCGGCAAGGCGATCTTCTGCGAGAAGCCGGTGGATCTGGATGTCGAGCGCGCTCGCTCGTGCCAGGCCGCGGTCGAAGAGGCCGGCGTGGTCTGCATGATCGCGTTCCAGCGCCGCTTCGATCCCACGTTCTCGTCGCTGAAGAAGCGGCTGGATGATGGCGAGGTGGGTACGCCGGAAGTGTTGATCGTGACCAGCCGCGATCCTGGCGCACCGCCGGTGAACTACATCAAGAGCTCGGGCGGCGTGTTCAAGGACATGTTGATCCATGACTTCGATATCTTCCGCTGGATCCTCGGCGAAGAAGCCGTCAGCGTCCACGCGGCGGGCAGCTGCCTGACCGATCCGGCGATCGAAGGTGCGGGCGATATCGATACGACGGCCGTCACGATCCGTACGAAAAGCGGCAAGCTTTGCCAGATCAACACGTCGCGTCGCGCGGCCTACGGCTACGACCAGCGTTTTGAAGTACTGGGTAGCAAGGGCATGCTCCAGGCCGGCAACGTGACGCCTACGCAGGTGGTGTCGCATACCGCGAAGAACATTGCGCACGATCTGCCTGAGCATTTCTTCCTCGAACGCTACCGCGAGGCTTATGCGGCGGAGATCGCGCATTTCTTCGATGCGTTGGCGGCGGGTACGCCGGTGCGTACGACGATCGCCGATGGCATCAAGGCGCTGGAACTGGCCGAAGCTGCCGCGCGTTCGTGGCGCGAGGGCCAGGCCGTGGCCGTGACTATCTAAAGGAGGCCACGCCATGACCAAGCTTCGTATCGGCCTGGCCGGCCTGGGCCGGCTCGGCCAGCGCTACGCCGAAAACCTCGCCCGGGCAGTGCCCCGGGCGGAACTGGTGGCGGTGTGCAGCCCGGTGGAAAGTGAGCGCGCCTGGGCGCGCGATACGCTGGGTGTGCCCACGATCCACGAAACGTACGAGCAGATGCTTGCCGACCCGGGCATCGATGCGGTGGTGCTGGTGACGCCCACATCACTGCACGCCACACAGATCGAACAGGCGCTGGATGCCGGCAAGCACGTCTTCTGTGAGAAGCCGCTTTCGCTGGAACTGGAGGATTGCCGTCGCGCGGCCGCGCACGCGGCGAACGCACCGAAGCGTGCGATGGTCGGTTTCGTGCGCCGCTTCGACGAGAGCTACCGCCACGCGTTCATGCACATCGAGGCGGGCGGTATCGGTCGCCCCTTCCTCGTGTACTCGCAAACGACGGACCTGGCCGATCCCACTGGGGCCTTCCTGAAATTCGCCCCGACCAGCGGAGGCATCTTCCTCGATTGCAGCGTGCACGACGTGGATCTGGCGCGCTGGCTGCTGGGCCGGCCGAAGGCGAAGAAGGTCTACGCCACCGGCACCGTCGCGATGTATCCCCCGCTGGAGGACATCAAGGACGTGGACAACGGCATTGCCATTGTCGAGTTCGAAGGTGGACAGATGGCGATGTTCTACGCCTCGCGCACGCAGGCACATGGGCACGACACGCAAACCGACGTGACCGGTACGGCCGGCAAGGTGAGCATCGGCCGCAACCCACGCGCCGATCGCGTGGAGATCGCCGATGCCGCCGGGGTGCGCAACACCGTGCTGCCATCGTTCTACGAGCGCTTCGCCCCGGCCTTCGTGACCCAGGCCAGGCACTTCGTGGATGCGGTACTCGATGACACCCCGTTCGACCTGACCATGGACGATGCGGTAGAGGCCACTCGGATTGCCATCGCCCTGCGCGAATCGCAGCAATCTGGCCAACCGGTCCTGCTGGACTAAACCGGCTCGTGTAGGAGCGCGCTTGCGCGCGAGTCGAGCCCGTCGCAAGCACCCATCGCGCGCAAGCGCGCTCCTACAGGGCCCGCGTCCTTCCGGATGAAAAAGGCTTCATGCGGTGCGATGCCGCAGCGCAGCATTAGCCCCTATAATGAGGCCGCCATGTCGCTCCCATCCCTCGTTCCCCACCGCGGACGGCGTTATGCCGTCACCGCGCGGATTCTTTCCGCGGTCGTCTTCTCGTTCCTTTGCTGCCTCAGCATCGGTATCCCGTTGGCGGTGCTGCCGGGCTATGTGCATAACGACCTCGGCTACTCCACCGTCCTCGCCGGCCTGGCGGTCAGTGCGCAGTATCTTGCGACCCTGCTGAGCCGACCCCACGCGGGGCGCATGGCGGATGCGATGGGCCCGAAGCGCACCGTCGTGGCGGGCCTGATCGTGCTGGCCCTTTCCGGATTGTTCCTGGCACTGGGTGCACTCGCGCCCCGCATGCCGGTGCTTTCGCTGGCGCTGATCCTCATGAGCCGCCTGGGCCTGGGCTTCGCCGAAAGCTGGGTGAGTACCGGCGCCATCACCTGGGGCATCGGCGGTATCGGTGGTGAGCACACCGCCCGGGTGATCTCCTGGAACGGCATTGCGACCTACGGCGGTATCGCCCTCGGCGCGCCGCTGGGCGTGGCGTTGTCGCATCACTTCGGGTTCCTGTCGCTTGGCGTCGTGGGTTTCCTGCTCGGTGCCGTGGCGCTGCCGTTCGCCATGATGAAAGCCCGGGTGGTGCCCAGCCATGGTGAGCGCCTGCCGTTCAAGAGCGTGCTCTCGCGGGTTTCGGCCTACGGTATTGGCCTCGCCCTTGGCTCCATCGGCTTCGGTTCCCTGTCTACGTTCGTGGCGCTGTATTACGCCAGCCGTGGCTGGCAGGACGCCGCGCTATCGCTTTCGCTGTTTGGCGGCTGCTTCATCGGTATTCGCCTGATTTTCGGCAATGCCATCGATAAGTTCGGCGGCTACCGCGTAGCGATCGTCTCGCTGGCGGTGGAGTGCCTGGGGCTGCTGTTGCTGTGGTTCGGCACGACACCGCACGCGTCGCTGGCGGGCGCTGCGCTCACCGGCTCGGGCTTCGCCCTGGTGTTCCCCGCGCTGGGTGTGGAAGCGGTCAGCCGCGTGAGCAACCACAACCGTGGCGCGGCGCTGGGCGCGTACTCCGTGTTTCTGGACGTGGCGCTTGGCCTCACCGGCCCGGTGGGTGGCTGGATCGCGGGACTTTACGATTACCCCGCCATTTTCCTGCTGGCCAGCGGTGCTTCGCTGGCGGCGGTGTTCCTCTCCTTCGCGCTGTATATGCGCCATGGCCGCCCGCCGCGCACCGAAACCGCCGACGCGCGGGCATAATGCCCGCCTGATCCCTCACGAGTCGGCACCATGCCCTTTGATCGCAGCTGGATGGGTTACGGCATGGAAGGTGCCCTGGAAGTAGGCGGCATTGCGCTGCTGGCCGGCATCGTCATTTACCTGCTGGTCCATCTGCTCGGCAAGGCCAATGGCTGGAGTACCGGCATGGAGCTCACCGTGGCGGTGCTGCTCGCCTTCTTCCTCGCCGGCGGCGAGGACATCTGGAACTCGTTCTACTTCAACTTCGTGCCCATCCAGTCGCCGCAGCTGCTGCGGGTGAAGCTGGCCGCGGTACACGACCCGGACTCGATGGGGCTGCGGGTGTTGTTCGAGATGCTCGGCGCCCTGGTGGGTGCGAGCGTTGGTTGGGCCGCGTTTTCAGGTGGCCTTAAAGACCTCATCCACCACATTCGCAACCCATAACTTTAACGCGTGTGCGCGAACATCCAGTCCCACAGGTCCGGGGTGGCGTAAGCCTTCATCCACGAACCGTGGTTCACGCCCGGGAACTCGGTGTACTTCACCTCGGCGCCGCGCTGGGTCAGTGCCGCATTCATCTTCCGCGATTGTTCGGTCGGCACCACGTTGTCGTCGCCGCCGTGGAAGATCCAGACCGGCGTCTTGCCGATCTTCTGCGCCACCCAGGTATACGGATCCTGGCCCTTGGGCACACCGTGCACGAATAGCTGGCGGCCTTCCGGATCGGGTAGCGGGGTGATGCCGCCGCAGATGATCGTCGCCGCGGCAAAGGTATCAGGGTGATCGACGGCGAGCTGCCATGAACCGTAGCCGCCCATGGAAAGGCCGGTGACGTAAAGGCGCTTGCGGTCACCATCGAACTCCTTGACGCTCTTTTCGAGCGCGGCCATCGCCATGTCGGCGTCTGCTTTATCCGTCCACTCGGTGTCATCCGGTGCTTGCGGGATCACGACCACGGCGGGGAAATCCATGTGTTCCTTCAGCCACGGCGGCAGGCCCTGGGACATCTGCTTCTGGTTGTCGCTGCCGCGCTCGCCGCTGCCATGCAGGAACAGCACGACGGCCGGCTGTTTCTTTACGTCGGCGGGGATGAACACCTGGTAGCGGTAGGTCTTGCCGTGCACGTCCACCGAGCGTTCGGCGAACTGTGCCGGCGCGGCCGAAGCGGTGCCGACGACGGCGGCGGTAAGGAAGGCGAGGGTACGGAGCATGCGACAGGATCTCCCAGGACTGTTGTAGGAGCGCGCTTGCGCGCGATGGGTGCTCGCGGCGAGATTCGATCGCGCGCAAGCGCGCTCCTACAGGGCGCGGGGCACGCAGGGTGGTGCCCGTAGATCGGCAGTGGAGCGCAGTAATGCCGTTACAGCAAGGGCTTTACAGCACCGGATCGAACAGCCGCGCCACGTGCAGCGCCACCCGCCGCAGATACGGCAAGCGCCGGTAATCGTTCGGGTTCACTTCATCAGCCTGGGCGAAGTCATCCTTCAGCATGGTCTCCACCTCCGTGGCGAACCCCGCATCCACATTCAACGCCGAGATCTCGAAGTTCAGGCGGAAGCTGCGGTTATCCAGGTTCATGCTGCCCACCACGGCCGTATCGCTATCGATCAGCATGACCTTCTGGTGGATGAAGCCGGGCAGGTAGCGGAACATGCGAATGCCGGCCACGGTGGCTTCATGGGCATACAGGGTCGAGGCGGCGAACACCGTGCGGTGGTCCGGGCGGGATGGAATGAGGATGCGCACATCGACGCCACGGAAGACCGCCAGGCGTAACGCGCCGAACACGGCCTGGTCCGGCACGAAGTACGGACTGGTGATCCATACGCGTTTCTTCGCGGCGTGGATGGCCTGGGTGAAGAACAGTGAACAGCTTTCCTGCCGATCGGCGGGGCCCGTGGCCACGATCATGGTGTTTGCGCGCCCGCAACGTTCCGGCGGGGGCATGGAGGGAGGCCGCTCGCCGGATACCCAGTACCAGTCTTCTCCGAAGACGCGTTGAAGGTCAGCGACCGCGGGCCCTTCGATCTGCATGTGCGTATCGCGCCAGGGCGCGAGCGGCGGCTTCAGGCCGAGGTACTCATCGCCCGCGTTAAGGCCACCGACGAAGCCGCGCTCGCCATCCACGACCACCACCTTGCGGTGGTTGCGGAAATTCAGCTGGAAGCGGTTGCGGAAGCGGCGCGTGGCGAAGCGGCGCACATCCACGCCGCCCTTGCGCAGGGTTTCCACGTATGAATCTGGCAGGGCGTGGCTGCCAATGCTGTCGTACAGCAGGCATACCTGTACCCCGCGCGCGGCGCAGGCCAGCAACGCGTCGCGCAGGCGTCCGCCTAGGCCATCGTCATGAATGATGAAAAACTGCACAAGCACGTAGTGTTCGGCGCGCGCCATGGCAGCGAACATCGCCTCGAACGCCGCTTCGCCGTCGATATGCAGCGACAGGTTGTTGCCGGCGTGCATGGGAGTCTTCAGCATGTGGCCGATCGCGCTGTAGCGCGGATCGTGCACCGGCTGAGGGAGTGGCGCTACGCCGGGGCGGGCCGCATGTTCGGCCTCGGCGTGCAGCATGAAGAAACGAGCCTGGCGCTGGCGGTGCAGATCCACATAGCCGCCAAACCGGCTGGCGCCCAGGAACAGGTAGGGCACCAGGGTGACGTAGGGCACCAGGACCAGCCCCAGCACCCAGGCAAAGGCGCCTTGGGCGGTGCGCGTGTTCATCACCGCATGCATGGCCGCCAGCACGCCGGCGGCATGCAGGGCCAGGGCCGCGATGGCGATAAGGGTGGCGATCATGCCTTGGGCGCTCCGATATTCAAGTTTGCGGCAAGAGTCTTTGTCGCGCCGGGGCGTTTCTGCCGGGCGGGCAGGGCAGGAAAATGCACGCATTCTCTCCTTCTTCGGAGCCTATCCTATGGGTTCGTCATCCTCCCGTCTGCCCTTGCTGGCACTTGCCGTGGCAGCCTTTGCCATCGGCACCACCGAGTTCGTGATCATGGGCCTGCTGCCCGAGGTCGCGGCCGACCTGCACGTGGGTATCCCTGCCGCGGGCATGCTGGTATCCGGCTACGCGCTGGGCGTGGCCGTGGGCGCACCGTTGCTGGCCGCCCTCACCGCCAAGCTGGAGCGCAAACGGGCGCTTCTTCTGCTCATGGGCTTCTTCATCATCGGCAATGCCTTGTGCGCCGTCGCCTGGAACTATGACGTGCTGATGGTGGCCCGTGTCGTCGCCGCCTTCTGTCACGGCTCGTTCTTCGGCATTGGCGCCGTGGTGGCCGCGCACCTGGTCCCGGCCAACCAACGCGCCCGTGCTATCGCCCTGATGTTCGCCGGCCTCACCCTGGCCAACGTGCTCGGTGTCCCGTTCGGTACGTTCCTTGGCCAGTGGGCTGGCTGGCGCTCCACGTTCTGGGCCGTGACGGTGCTTGGCGTTGTCGCCGCGGCCGCTGTCGCGCGCTTTGTACCGGCCCTGCCGAACCTGAAGGCGCCGCACATGGGTACGGAGCTGCGCGTGCTGCGTGAGCCGCAGGTGCTTATCGCGCTTGGCATGACGGTACTTGGCTTCGGTGGCGTGTTCACCGTGTTTACTTACATCGCACCGATCCTGCAGGACGTTTCGGGCGTGAGCCCACACTGGACCGGTGCCGTGCTGGTGCTGTTCGGCCTGGGCACCACGATCGGCAACATGCTGGGCGGCCGCCTTGCCGATTGGCGCCTGATGCCCTCGCTGATGGGTATCCTGGTGGTGCTGGCGCTGTTGATGGCCGCCTTTGCCTGGACCATGCATAGCACTGTGGCCTCGATTGTTACGGTGTTTGTGTGGGGCATCGCGTCGTTCGCTACCGTCGCCCCGCTGCAGTCCCGCGTGGTGCACGTGGCCGGCGATGCGCCGAACCTGGCCTCCACCCTCAACATTGCCGCCTTCAACCTCGGTAACGCCGGTGGTGCGTGGCTGGGTGGTGCGGTGATCGCGGCGGGCTACGGTATGCCGGTGGTAAGCCTGGCCGGTGCGGCTGTGACGGTGGCGGGCCTGGTTGCTACGATGGCCAGCGTTGCACTGGAGCGCCGCCGCCCCGTGGGTATCGCTACCGAGTGCGTCTGATTCCCCTGCCGGAGCCGCGCCCATGAAAGCTGTCGCCTACCGCAAAGCGTTGCCCATCGATGACCCGCAAAGCCTTGTCGATGTCGAGCTGCCCAGGCCGGAGGCGACAGGCCGCGACCTGCTTGTGAAGGTCGAGGCGATCTCGGTCAACCCGGTGGATACCAAGGTTCGCCAGCGGGTCGATCCGAACGGCGCCGATAACGTACTCGGCTGGGACGTCGCAGGCACGGTGACGGCGGTCGGCCCGGAAGTACGCCGCTTCAAGGTAGGCGACGCCGTGTGGTACGCCGGCGATCGCAACCGCGCGGGCGCCAACAGCGAGTTCCACGTCGTAGATGAGCGGCTGGTGGGCCGCAAGCCTTCCACCCTGGAGATGGCGGAGGCGGCAGCGCTGCCACTCACCACGATTACGGCGTGGGAGCTGATGTTCGATCGCATGGGCATCCCGCACGGCACGCAGGGTAAACCTGCGACCTTGTTGGTGGTGGGCGCGGCGGGTGGCGTGGGTTCGATGGCCGTGCAATTGGCCCGGCGCCTCACCGGCCTTACCGTGATTGGTACGGCCTCGCGCGGAGAAACGCGGGAATGGGTGAAGGCGATGGGTGCGCACCACGTGGTGGACCATTCCAGGCCACTCGACGCCGAAGTCCTTGCCGTCGCGCCGGATGGCGTCGACTACGTGCTAAGCCTGACCAAGACGGAGCAGCACTTCGCCGCGTTCCCGAAGCTCATGAAACCACAGGGCGCCATTGGGCTGATTGATGATCCGGCCGAGCCGATCGATGTGCGCCTGCTCAAGGTGAAGAGCATCGCACTGCATTGGGAATCCATGTTCACCCGCTCGGCGTTCCACACCGATGACATGGGCGAGCAGGGGCACATCCTCGACGAGGTCGCGAACCTCGTGGATGCAGGCGTCATCCGTACCACGTTGCGCCAGAACCTGGGCAAGATCGACGCGGCGAACCTACGCCATGCCCACCAGTTGCTGGAGAGCGGAACGACCATCGGCAAGGTGGTCCTGGACGGCTTCGTGTAGGAGCGGGGGGGGGGGGGGGGGGGGGGGGGGCCGGGGGGGGGGGCGCCCCCCCCCCCCCCCCCCCGGGTGGGGGTTTTTTTTAATCACAAAAAACAAGCTATATGGTTGGGTTAGGAATTAAAGGAAAAGCGGGGGGTGTCA
>NZ_JBNDKI010000033.1:0-28675 GCF_050435445.1 Luteibacter sp. 621
CCGCGCCCGCCCTTCCACCCCCCCCCACCGCCCCCCCCCCCCCCCCCGCCCCCCCCCCCCCCCCCGGCTGCGCCGGCCCCCCCCCCCCCCCCCCCCCCGCCCCCCGCCCCCCCCCCCCCCCCCCCCCCCCCGCTCCTACAGGGCGTGGTGCAGGTGCGTATGCACGACGCCAGGCAGAGCGCGGTCACATCACTTGACAGCGTGCTCCAGGGCTTCGAAGTCTTCCTTCGAAAGCTTCAGCGAAGCGCCCTTCACGTTTTCCTCCAGGTGCTCCGGGTCGCCCGTGCCGGGGATCGGCAGCATGACCTTGGAGCGCTCGAGCAGCCATGCAATGGCGACCTGGCCATTGGTGGCGCCGAGTTTCTGGGCGATCTTCGACAGCACCGAGCCTTCCTTCGCCAGCTCGCCGGCGGCCAGCGGGAACCAGGGGATGAAGCCGATATTGTGCTTGTCGCAGTAATCGAGCACGGCCTCGCTCTGGCGGTTGCCCAGGTTGTAGAGGTTCTGCACGGTCGCGACCTTGAAGAACTTCTGCGCGGCTTCGATCTGCTCGACGTTTACTTCGGACAGGCCGGCGTGGCGGATCAGGCCTTCCTTTTGCATCTGCTTGATCACATCGAACTGCTCATCGGCCGGCACCTTTTCGTCAACCCGGTGCAACTGCCACAGATCAATCCGCTCGACCTTGAGCCGGCGCAGGCTCATGAGCACACCCTGGCGCAGGTATTCCGGGCGGCCCACCGGCGCCCAGATATTGGGGCCATGCCGGGTGAGGCCGGACTTGGTGGCGACCACGAGACCCTTGTACGGGTGCAGGGCCTCGGCAATCAGATCCTCGCTCACATAGGGGCCGTAACTATCTGCCGTATCGATGAAATTCACCCCAACCTCGGGTAATTTCTTAAGTACGGCGAGGGCCTTGTTACGGTCCTTGGGCTCACCCCAGATCCCGTCGCCGGTGATCCGCATGGCGCCGAACCCGAGGCGGTTCACCTCGAGGTCGCCGCCGATCTTGAACGTACCGCTCGCTGCCGCGTTGATGCTTGCCATCGATGGACTCCATGGGTGTGGAAGGAAATCAACTCCATCGACATTGGTACGCGTTGTCTTGTTTAAAGTGGGCGAAAGAACCTTCGATCAGAACGTGACGCGCAGGCCCACGTTGGCCGACCAGCCCTTCAGACCATAGCTGCCCACGTAGTGCTGCCACGTGCCCTCGCCGTACAGCTGCACGTGATCGGTGAGCTGGCTGGTGGCGCCGGCGGCCACCCGGTACGAATTACCCGTATTGCCAGTCTGGAACGTATCGCCCGCATTCCAGGCCTCGCTCGATGCGCTCAGCGTGGGGTTGCCGTTGCTGGTGTGGATGAGATCAAGCCGACCGTACGGGGCCAGCACCGGGTTGGCCGTGCGACCGATCTGGATGCCAAGGCGCGAGGTGCTCTGCACGCTATTGCCCAGGCGGATATCGAGGCCATCCTTGTCGCGGAAATCGCGGAAGTTCAGCTGCTGCACGCGGAACTGGAACTGCGGCTCCACCGTCCAGTCGCCGCCCAGCGGCAGCGGCTTGCCGACCTCCACCGACATGGCCCAGCCCTGTGCGCGCAGACGGCCCACGTCTTCACCGCGCAGATCCGTGCTCACATCGCCCTGGAAGCGCCTGACGCCGAGTACGCCATCCACCCACAGGCCGCTGCCGTGCTGGTAGGTGACCCAGATGCTGCCGCCGTTGGCGAAGTACTTCGCACGGCTGTTGCCATCGGCGGCGCTTGGGGTCACGCGGGTCGTGCCGTGATCCAGTGCCCAACCGGCACGCACCGAGCCCTGGTCGCTATCGACGGCAACGATGCCACCACCCACTTGCAGTGCGTTGATCTGCTGATCGAAGTCGTACCCGTAACGCTGGAACGAAAGGTTGCGCGAATAGTTCAGCTGGCTGCCGATGGCGCGGGCGAACACTTCGCCACCGGCATTCGCACCGTAGGCGCTATCGCGAATTTCGCCCAGGCGCTGGTGCAAACCGTCGCTGAGGGTGTTGCCGTAGTTCTGCAGGGCCATGGGCGCAAGCATGTAGGAAGGCAGCTGCGGCACCACCGCGACGCGATCCACGGGGCCGGGCTCGCCGGGCGGTGCCGGATCGACCGGATCAACGGGATTCACCGGGTCAACGGGATCCACAGGATGGCAATCGTCCTTGCAATCGCTGACATACCGGTTGCCCAAACGGTAATCCCACTGGAAATCGCCGCCGCCGAGTTCACTCTGCGAAGGATCGACCTGGCCGGGGCCGAACGCGTGCAGCGTGTACTGCCACGGGCCGGCGGCAACGTAGTTGCCGGACAGCACGAACGCATCCGCATGCGATGTACCGGCCACCTGGATGAGGGAGATACCTTCGTTGTTATCCACCGCGCCGTTGCGGTTCGTGTCGGTCAGTGCCCCCTCACCCGTGGGGACCACCGAAATAACCGTCTTGCTGGTTGTATCCACGTTGCCGTGGACCAGCAGGCGATCGGTGAACTGTCCCTCGGCGCCGCCCGCGTTCATCAGCGTATTGAACGTCATGCTGCCGCCCGTGCCAGTGACATCACCGTTCACGTTCAGGGTTTTATAGCCGCCGGCGCTGGCGAACGATGTATCACCCTCGAGCCGCAGCGAGGCGACCGTTGCGTCTCCGGTGAGTTGCCAGGCGCCGGTCGCGTCGATGCCCATCGCGACACTGCCCTGGCCGCCGACGTTACCCACCAGGGTGCCCTTGCTGCCGAGGTTGACGTTGGCGCTTGCGAGGTTCGCCGCCGTGATATCTCCCACGACGCTGCTGTTAACGACCCCGATATCCGCGTGCATGCGGGTGCCCACATCAATGGCTACCCCATTGCCACCGATGAGCCGCCCGCCATTGATGACCGAAATGTTGGCCGTCGTATCGGTGGGAATCCCGTAACGCACGGCCACGGCCGCGCCGGTCAGGCCCTGCACCGTGGAGCTATCGACGATGAGGAAGCGGCCCGGATCAGGCACGCTACCGCCACGCGAATCACCGAAAAGCACGGCGCCGTTGGTCCCGCCCGTTACAAAGGTACCGTTCCGCAGCTTTGCGGTGCCACTGTCCACCTCGATACCCGCGCTATTGCTCCCCGTCCCGGCGATCTGCGCACTGGACGCGGTGAGCGTGCCGCCATTGCCGATTGAGGCGCCGCGGCTACCGCCAGAGATAGCCGTACCGATCACCGTGGTACTCGCCGGCCGATCATCGCCCTCGCTGCCACCGTTGCCCGTCACGCCGAGGCCGATGCCCATCTCCGAGCGGATTTCGCCACCCTGGATGGTCGCGACCGATCCATTGGCGACCGACAGCGCAAGATCAAAGTTCGTACCGCCCGTGGTCCGGATGGAAGCATCCGTCGCGTTCAGGGTGGATGTGGTGAGCGTAATGCCCAAGGTACTTGCGCCGGGATTGAGCGTTAGCACGCCGTTCCCACTCACCACCCAGCTTTCCTTCGGATCTACCGCACGGACGATGTACTGCTCACCGGGATTGAGCACGCGAGCATGCGTAGTGAATGCAGGCACGGCCAGCGCAAGGGCAATGGCATGACACAGGACGGCCCGGCGGGCACAAATGGGACGTGAAGTACGCATGGCGGGTATTTCCTTGGACAAGAGGCGCGCGCGACCGCCAGGAAAACCCGGGGGACAGGCGGCAGTGCAATGGGATGCTGGTTATTCCAGCAGCCGCGCCGCCGCGTCGCCATTGGGTGTTGTCCTAAAAGTGCACGCGCACTGGTTCCACGACATTCCTTGTCGCCAGGGGTTGCTTCCCGTACCAGGGTGTCCGGCCCTTGGGTGCGGGCGACGGCTTTGCCGCCTGAAAGCCGATTAACGCTCGCTTTGTGAAACTGGCGTGAAACCCACTTGAGCCAACGCCGAGCGCAGTGCCGTTGTCGCCGCGAGCCATGCCTCGGCATCGCCCGCCAGCGCATTATCAACACCGGTAATAGCGTGCTCCAGGCCCTCCAGCCGCAAGACCAGCGCAGCGCCATGCAGGCGGTGGATCGATAGCCGCGCCGCCGCCACATCGCCCTGCCGCATAGCCGCGACGGCGGCATCCAGGTCGCGCAAGCCCTCTGCACGAAACACGGCGAATACATCATCATCGCGGGCGGGCGGTGCAAGCACATCGCGCAACCGGTCGAGGGAAAGCGGCTTACCCATCACCACGTCGATGCCGCTGTCGTTGCAACGGCGGACATGATCCTCACCCTGGTTAGCGGAGATAGCGACGAACGGCGTACGCGGGCCGCCCGTACGCGCTTCATGCGCACGCAACTCAGCGGCGATGTCGTAACCCTGCATATCCGGCAGCTCGCAATCGAGCAGGACCGCGGCAAAACGACCCGGCTCGAAGGCATCCATCGCGGCCTGGCCGTGATCCGCCGCAAACGTATCAAAGCCGAGGAAGCGGAGCTGGGCTGCGATGATCTGCCGATTCGCCGGGTGGTCTTCCACCAGCAGCACGGTGCCCCCGGTTAGCTGGGTGTCGCTGTCCGGCGAGGGCGCAGCGGCGGGTGCGGCAGGCACCAGGCTCGTCGGCAGTTCCACTCGCACCGAGGTACCTACGCCTTCGTCACTGGTCAGCACAAAGCGGCCACCCAGGTGCATGACGATCTCGCGGCAAATGCCCAAACCAAGCCCCGTGCCGCCCAGCCGGCGCGAACGCGCGCCATGGGCCTGCGCAAACGGGCGAAACAGTTCGCGCTGCCGCTCGCGCGGTATGCCTACGCCGGTGTCGAACACTTCGAGGAACAGGCGGCGAGTGTCATCAGCGCCCACGGACTGCCACATGGCGACACCGACATGGCCCTTCTCCGTGAACTTCACCGCGTTCGAGAGCAGGTTCTCCAGTACCTGGCGCAGCCGCAGCTCATCCAGCAGCAGCCAGGGCATGGGGCCCATGGGAAGATCCAGGCGCATGGCGACACCTTTCTTCTCCGCCTCGGCGGCCTGGGCCTGCATCGCATCCCGGGCCACGGCAAGGGCATCGCAGGAGACCAGATCAGGCGTAAACCCTTCGGTCTCCGTACGGGTGTAATCCAGCGCACTGCGCAGCAGGCCTTGCAGGTTGCGCGAGCTCGATTGCGCAATAGCCATCAGGTCGCGCTGCGCCGGGTCCATGGGGCTGCGCGCCATCAGATCGATGGATGACACCACGGCGTTCACCGCGTTGCGCACCTCATGGCTCATGACGGCCAGCAGCATCGTTTTCTGCTGCTCGCCACGCCGCGAAGCGAGCTGGGCGCGGCGCATCTGCCACAGCGCGAACACCAACACGATGGCCAGCGCGATGCCCAGGCCAATTTCTACGCGGTACACGGAAACGATGTGCGCGACCGTGGGTGCGCGCAGGTACGCGGTTTCGAGCCAACGCTCGATCACCGCCTCGTTCTCATCGACGCTGATGCGGCCGAGGCTTTCATCAATGAGCTGAAGCAGCTCGGGGGAATCCTTATGCACCGCCACGCGCACGGTCACGGGCATCTCGGGCACATCACCGGCCACGCGCAGGCTTAATGCGTAGTCGCGGCGAACGATCGGGTGGTAGGTGACATCCACGCCTACCGCTATATCGGCAATGCCGCTCTCCACGGCGGCCAGCACCTGGTGCACATCGGCCAGCGGCAGGCGGTGCATGGAGGGATGTTCGCGGCGCAGCCAGCTGTCGTACTCGCCACCACCCTTGAAGGCGATGGTGCGCCCATCGAAGTCGGCCAGCGTCGCCTTCGATGGCCCCACCGTGCGGGTGATGATCAGCGTGCGGCCCACGTAGAACGGCCGCGACAACAGCGCGTCGTTGCCCAGATCGCTGACCAGCCGGTCGGTGAGCGAGGGCAGCAGATCAACACGACGCTCGCGGAATGCCTTTACCGACTCTTCCCATGAGCCGGTATGCACCACCACGAAACGCAGGCCCGTCTTCTCCTGCGCCAGGGCCAGGTACTGGGTGACGAGCGGATTGGAGGTGGCCCCGCCAATGCGGCCACCCTGCTGGTCATCGATGGCGATGCGCACCACCGGGTGCGCCGCCACCCACTGCTTAAGCGCCGCCGCATCGCTCGCGGCAAGCGCAGGGCACGCGAACCACGCCAGGCATGCCAGGGCCACGGCTATGAACCACCGCCTCACTCTTGCGCACCGCCCACGGCGACCACATGCTCGCGCATGTTGAACAACTGCACATCGCTTTCGATGCCGAGCTTGCGATAGGCCGAGGATTTCTGGGCGCTGATCGTCTTCAGGCTGCGCCCGAACTTGGAGGCGATCTGGGTCACCGTCATGCCATCGAGCAGGCAGCGGATCACGTCGGTTTCCTTCGGCGAGAGTTTTGGCGTATCGCCGGTCTCCAACGCGCTCTCCAGGCCCGGCGGCACGTAGACACGATCGGTCATCGCCGCATCGATCGCACGCACCACTTCATCCGGGTCCTGGCTCTTGGCCACGAAACCATGTGCGCCCGCGGCGAGGATGCGCCTGACCAGCGGCGCATCTTCGTACGCCGATACGACCACCAGCTTCATGCGTGGGAACGCCGCGCGCAACGAACGCACGAGGCTGAGGCCATCCGGATCATCGGCGGCAAGGGAGTAATCGATCAACGCCACATCCGCCGGCATATGGGCCAGCAGCGAGCGAAAATGCTGGCTGTTGGGCGAGCTGCCGACCACGACAAGCGATGGGTAGGTCTTCAGGTGCGCGACCAGCCCTTTCAGGACGAGTGCGTGGTCGTCCAGCAAGGCCACGCGCACAGACCCTATATAGGTTCGCGAGGACATTAGTGGACCGGATCTCTGTAACTAGACATATGCCTGACCACCCAGGGGTTGGCGGCCGGAACCTTATCGCGGGCCCCAGCGCTTGTAAACGCCGTTTCCATGGGTGGCGGCGCAGCGGGATGGCCTTCCGTTCAGGCCCGCACCATCGGCCATTCGTTGGACCCCGTAAGCCATACAGAGAACTACCGGCCGCATTGCTACGCTTTGGCCGCCCGGGTTTCCGGGCTTCTCATAGCCAGGCCAGGGGTGAACGCGAGGATGGATACCGAAAGCCGCCAAGCGGGCGATGATGCCGCGCACGAACCGGGGAGCGCCGCGCGCCCCTATACGGCGCCTGCGGCCTTTGTTCCGCACTCACTAGATACGGTACGCCTGGGCATCGTAGGCCTGGGTTACGTGGGCCTGCCGCTCGCCGTGGAATTCGGCAAGAAATACGCAACCCTAGGATTCGACATCAATTCCCGACGCATCACCGAGCTGCGCTCGGGCCACGATGCCACCCTGGAAGTGGATGCGCATGAACTTGCCGGTGCGCAACGCCTGCGCTTTTCATCCGGTATGCATGACCTGGCCGAGTGCGATGTGTACATCGTGACGGTGCCTACACCGATCGACGATGCACGCCGACCCGATCTCACACCACTGATCCGCGCGAGTGAGACTTTGGGCAAAGTTCTCAAACACGGCGATGTCGTCATTTACGAATCGACCGTGTATCCGGGCTGCACCGAAGAGGTTTGCGTGCCCATTCTTGAACGCGAATCAGGTCTCACTTTTAATCAGGATTTCTTCGCCGGCTATAGCCCCGAGCGAATCAATCCGGGCGATAAAACGCATCGCGTTACGGGAATTCTCAAAGTTACCTCCGGATCGACCCCTGAAGCGGCCGATTTTGTGGATGCCTTGTACCGCTCGGTGATTACCGCCGGAACGCACCGTGCCAGTTCGTTAAAAGTGGCAGAAGCCGCCAAAGTGATCGAAAACACGCAGCGTGACCTGAATATCGCGCTGGTGAATGACCTGGCCATCCTGTTCAACAAGCTGGGCATCGATACGCTCGAAGTCCTCGAGGCCGCTGGCACCAAATGGAACTTCCTGCCGTTCCGGCCCGGCCTGGTCGGCGGGCATTGCATCAGCGTCGATCCGTATTACCTGACACATAAGGCCCAGCAGGTAGGCCACCACCCGGATGTGATCCTGGCGGGGCGCCGTACCAACGACAGCATGGGCCCGTATATCGCCAGCGAGCTGGTACGGCTGATGGTGCGCAAGGGCATCAACCCGGTATGCGCTCGTGTGCTGATGCTCGGCCTGGCCTTCAAGGAAAACTGCCCCGATCTGCGCAACACCCGCGTGGTCGATATCGTCGCCGCCCTGCACGCCTACGGCGTAACGGTAGATGTGCACGACCCCTGGGTGCGCGCCGATGAGGCCATCCATGAATACGGCATTGCCCCGGTGGAGTCACCGCGCCCCGGCACCTACGACGCCATCGTCGTGGCCGTGGGGCACCGCGAGTTCACCGCGATGGGCGCCGAAGGCATCCGCGCCTTCGGGAAGCCGGCATCGGTGGTTTACGACGTGAAATACGTGCTGCCCCGCGATGCCGTGGATGGCCGGCTGTAACCGACGATCTTGAGAGGGCGCGCCACAGCGCCCCGGGCACCAAGAAGAAGAAACGCTGGACCCTACTTACCCGGGAGAACGTACCGTGATCCTCGATTACCTTGACGGGTCGGTACCTGCCGACCATCAGGCCGATCTCTGCGTCATTGGCGCGGGGCCGGCCGGCATCGCCATTGCGCGCGCTTTCCTCGGCACCTCGGTGCGTGTGTGCCTGGTCGAAAGCGGTGGGCTGGCCGGTGAAGACCGTAGCCAGGCCCTATGCGAAGGCACCGCCGACGGCGGCGCCCCGTTCGATATGGCCCACTCGCGCATGCGCGTGTTTGGTGGCAGTTGCACCCTCTGGGGTGGCGGCTGCATTCCGTTAGCGGATACGGATCTTGAGCCGCGCGACTGGGTACCGGATAGCGGCTGGCCGCTGCGTTATGCCGACCTCGCACCGTGGTACGCCAAGGCGCGCGATTTCTGCCAGATCGACCCCGTGCACAGCTTCGGCCCAGGCCAATTCGATGGCCCAACCCAGCGCAAGCCGCTGGACCTGGATCCCGAGGGCCTGGTCAACCTGCTGTTCGCGCGCAGCCCCATTCTGTTTGGGGACGCCTACCGCGACGAGATGCGCGCTGCACCGAACATTACCGTGCTGCTGCACGCCAACCTCATGGAACTGGAAGCCAACGCGGCCGGTACCAGCGTGGTGCGCGCGCGACTGGGTACCCTCGCCGGCCGTCGCGGGCAGGTTCGCGCCCGGCATTTCGTGCTGGCGGCTGGCGGTATCGAAAACGCGCGCCTGCTGTTGCTATCCGACAGCGTGGCGCCGTGCGGGCTAGGCAATGATCGCGATCTCGTTGGCCGGTACTTCATGGATCACCCCCGCGGCACCATCGGCAATGTGCACTCGACCACGCCCGACCGCCTGACCCGCCCGTATGAACGTGCGATCGGCAAGGTGCGCCTGCCGGTCGCCTCCGAGATCGGCATGGCCCATCCCGCCCAACAGCGGCACCGCGTGCTGAACGGACGCGTGCATCCTTTTGCGGTGGAAGGGGCGGTGCCGCAAGGCATCCGCGCCTTGCGCAATGTGCGTGCCGCACTGCGCCCACCCAGCCGCGACGAAGCGACCCTGCTGGAAGCACGCCTTTCTGCCGCCATGGCCAATGGCCCCACCGCCGCGGCCGTGGCCGTACCACCCAACCTGGCGTTGAGCGCGGTGAGCCTTGGCCTGCACATCGGCGATGTGCTGCGCGCGGTGGCGCAGAAAGTATCGGACAAGCCCACCGTGCGCAGCGAGCGCGTCGAGCTGGTCGGTTTCTTCGAGCAGGCGCCCAACCGGGATTCCCGGGTGACCCTGGGCGAAAGCCGCGATGCGCTGGGCCTGCGCCGGGTCAACATCGATTGGCGGCTTACCGAACTGGACCGCTATACCTACCGCACCCTCACCTCGCTGGCGGGCAAGCCCCTGGCGGCGGCTTGCGGGGGCACGTTCGAAGCCGCCCCCTGGGCCGTGGATGACAGCGCGACGCCGGAAGTGTTCGGCACCGCCCACCACATGGGCACCACGCGCATGTCGACCGATCCGGCCACCGGTGTCGTGGATACGGACGGCACGGTGCATGGCGTGCATAATCTGCACGTGGCCGGCAGTTCGGTGTTCCCGACCAGCGGCTGGGCGTTTCCGACCTTTACCATTGTCGCGCTGAGCCTCAGGTTGGCTGAGCACCTCCGTGTGCTGCTGGCCGCCTGCGAAGGCAGCGGCATGACCTGACGGATGGCGGCATGGTGGTAAGAGCGAAGCAGGATTTCGTCGACCGGTTTGAAGGGGCGATCCGCGAGATCGGGTTCGGGGCATTCAACGCCCGCCAGGCCGCCGTGCTGGTGTTCGATGCCAACCGCTACTCCGATACCGAAGCGGAGGCTGCGGCGCTACTCGATGCACGCGAACGCACGCGTGCCGCGCGCTTTCAGTTCCCGAGCGACCGCACCACCTACACCGTGGCGCACGCCGCCTGGCGTGTCGTTATCGGCTTTTGCCTGGGCATGCCGGCAAAGAAGGTGCCACTGAGCTTCACCCCGGAAGGCCAGCCGCGCCTGTACGGCTATGCGCTCAGCACCAGCCTGAGCCACAGCCGCAGCATGGTCGCCATCGCCGTGTGCACCGCGGAGACGATCGGCGTCGATATCGAGGCGGTGCCGCTGAAGGTGAACCTGCAGGAACTGATGCCGACCTTCTGCACCCCGCAGGAGATGACGGCGATCGGCGAGCTTCCTTCGTACGATCATGCCCACGAGTTATTGCGCCTGTGGACGCGCAAGGAAGCCCTGCTCAAGGCGTTTGGCGTGGGCCTGCTCACCGACCCTGCGAAAACACCGGCGCCTTGCCATGAAATGCTTTGGCCACCCGAAGGCTGCGGACACTACCCCGCATGCCACGTACGCAATATCGAAACCGGCGAACTCTGGCTCGGCGCACTGGCGACGCCCGGCGTGGTGAACGACATGGTGTTGCACACCTTGTGATACACGGGTGTTACAACCATTCGGCCTAGCCATCGCACGACCGTAAGTGGAATCGACACCCCTGCCCTGCGCGCCTAGCCTTCAGCGCATCGGCACGCTGCTGCTGCGTGCGCCTGGGGGGATACCTGATGCTTCGCCTGTTCCGACAGCCGATCGTTCGTTGGCTCACATTGCTCGGCGTGGTGGAGTTGCTGTTGCTGGCCACCTCGCTGAACCTCGCGACATGGATTCGTTTCGCGCCTTCCCCGGAAGATCTGCAAGCCTCCAGCCAGACGGTGATCGCCCGCGCGGTGATGTTCGCCGTGGTGATCTTCCTCGGCATGGCGGCGCTGGGCGAATACCGCGGCAACCTGCGCATGAGCTGGCGTGGCCAGCTCGCGCGGCACGCCATTGCTTTCATCCTGGGCGGCTTGGCACTCATCGTCGGGTACTACGTGATTCCGCAGGCGTACGTCGGCCGCGGCGTGCTGGGCATGGCCCTGGTGTTCGGTTTCGTCACGACGGCCGCCTTCCGCGGCCTGTTCATGCGCCTGGTGGAAATGGACGCGTTGAAGCGTCGTGTGCTGGTGCTCGGCGCCGGTGAACGTGCCGCGCAGATCCATAACCGCATGCGCCGCCGCTCGGATCGGCGTGGTTTCTTCCTGGTCGGTTACGTACCGGGCCCGAACGATGTGGCACGCGTGCCCGACCATCTTTTGATTCCGCGCGATGTATCGCTCTCCGCACTCGCCCAACGCGAACGCATCAGCGAGATCGTGGTGGGCGTGGATGATCGCCGCGGCTCGTTGCCGATGGACGAGCTGCTTGCCTGCCGCCAGCTGGGCGTACAGATCACCGACCTCACCACGTTCGTGGAGCGCGAGGCCGGCCGTGTGCAGCTGACCATGCTGGATCCGTCGTGGCTGGTGTTCTCCGGCGGCTTCAACGCCACGCCCATCGCCCTGTTCGCCAAGCGCGCGTTCGATATCGTGGCGTCGCTAGCCATCGCCCTGCTCTGCTGGCCCTTGATGTTGGGCGTGGCGCTATGCATCCGCATGGAATCCGGCCGCGGGCAGCCGATCTTTTACCGCCAGGAGCGCGTCGGTGAGCAAGGCCGCACGTTCTGGCTGTACAAGTTCCGCAGCATGCGCACCGATGCCGAGATGGATGGCGTGGCGCGCTGGGCCAAGGCCAACGACGATCGCGTGACCCGCGTGGGCAAGATCTGCCGCAAGCTGCGTTTCGATGAGCTGCCGCAGCTGTGGAACGTGGTTCGCGGCGATATGAGCATCGTGGGCCCGCGCCCCGAGCGTCCCCAGTTCGTCTCCGACCTGGAAGGCAAGATCCGCTATTACAACCTGCGCCACAGCATCAAGCCGGGCCTGGCCGGATGGGCGCAGCTTTGCTATTCGTATGGTGCATCGGAAGAGGATGCCGCCGAGAAGCTCAAGTACGACCTGTTCTACGTGAAGAACCACAGCCTGTTCCTCGACCTGGTGATCCTGATCGAGACGGTTGAAGTGGTGATCTTCGGCCGTGGCGCGCGTTGATCAACGCGGCGCGTGCGATGAGTGGACGTGCAACGTCCTGAGCGGCGAGCTGTACCAGTCCACCACGGAACCGCCTTCTAGCCGCACCCAGGAAGGGCCGTATTCCATGCGGTCCGGGCTACGCAGGGTGGGCTCGCCTTCCAGCGCCACCACCTCGTCATCCTTCATGCCCAGGCTGATCACGCCCGTTTCGGCCGTGGGCGCATCCGCCTCGGCCGCGACGATGGGAAGCCCTTCCACCGCCGGATCCACCCGATCCGGATCCGGAATAAACATCCATGCGGCCGCGCCCACGATCGCGATCACAGCGAACCAGGCCAAGCCCTTTGTCGGGGCGCGCCGTGCGCGCGATGGGGCCTGCGATGAGGCCTGCGGTGGCGCCTCGACGGCATCGGCTTCGACGCGCGGCGGCTCTGCCGCACGCGGCACAAACACCACGATGTTGCTGGCCGCCTCAACGCTCGCCTTCACCGGCGCCGCACCAGGCAACCGCCCATGCTGCCGATGGAACTCCATGGCCGCCGAATACTGCGCCATCAACCGCTGCAACCGCCGCGCCGCCAGGGCATCCGCACGCGGCCCACGCGTACGCCGGTCCGGGTGCCATTGCGATACATGCCGGCGGTACGCCTGCTTGAAATCCGCCAACGAGCAATCCGGCTGCAGGCGCAGCTTGCCATACAGGTCGAGGAAGTCGGTTTCGTCTGCCACGATCGCAGTTCCCCACGGAAGGCGCGTTCCCGGTATACCCAACACGCCGCAGCGTGCAGCGTGGCCCACCTATCGCCTCGTGACAAGTACAACTTTTGGAGGGTTTGCATGCGCTTGCTGTTTTCTATCGCCGTTACTGCCGCACTGGGCCTGAGCGGCCCGGGCGCCATGGCCACCGAGCCCGGCCCCTCGCTGGGGGCGCATGTGTTCCTGGGCCAGGGTGAGGGGCTGGGCAGCGACCCGGCGGTGACGCCGCCGATGGATACGGCGGCTAACGGGAGTGTGCTGATCGCGTTTAACGCGGGCTATGCCGGCAACGACGGTTCGCTGAAGGACACCTATGGAAACCGCTGGAAATCGCTCGGGCGTGCGATGACCTACGCCAACTACGGCGATCGGTTCGATGTAAAAGCGTATGTCGTGCTGGCCGCAAAAGGCGGCCCCGGCCATCAGGTCTCCATTGCCAAGCCGGAGCAGCCCAAGGGCGAGCTCTCCCTGCCCTTTATCGAGGTACGCAACGCCACCCGGGTACAGGCCTTCGCTCAGAACTACGCCGACCCCGCCCTGGAAGTGGCGAGCAAGGAGATCACCGTGGACGGCCCCGCCACGTTGCTTGCCTTCTGGTGGGGCGACGGCGGCGTAAAGCGCATGACGGCCACGCCTGGCGACGGGTTCACCCTGATCGATAGCTTCCTGCAGCTGCCCGATGAGAGTGGTGTGCAGGGAGCCGTCGCGTGGCGGCAGGTCGACAAGGCCGGCACCTACCAGGTGCACTGGACAGCGGCACCTGTTCAGGGGGCCGCGCTGTGGATCATCGCGATCCGCTAGGGGGAAATGATCGATTTCGGACGCGCTGACCGGAACCGGACAGTGCGAACCGAGGCGTGACGCGGGTTGCGGCGGCATAGCGAATTTCGGCATGAAAATGGTGTCCGGAAACGGACGGTCGCGCCTACAACGAAGGGTATATTTTATAATTATATCCTAGAGTTATATTGGTTTCGCGATACCCCCGGGTCAGCCTGGCGAGTACGGAACGCGTCAAGCCCACGGATGATCTGAGCAACGGAAGCCGACATGAAGTGCGCAGCGGATGGTCTGCGCCCAGGACGGCCCGGGCGGTGTCTGCCTACCCCTCCAGGAGAGTGACATGAAAGGGAAGTCGATCAAGGCGCGCTGCCGTGGCTTTGCCCATGGCCATGCGAATGGTGCTCCGCGCAAGCTCTATCCTGCCCGCCTCGCCAAGCGTCATCGGCGCACCGCCGCGATCAACGCCGCCCTTACCTATGAGGCGGCGGTCAAGCCCATCGCCCCACCCATCGAGGATCTGCCCGATGGCGTGCCACACGATAACCTCGTTCTTGCCAGCGCTTGGGACGACGACAGCATTACGGTCGAGATCGGGCCCTTGAACTCCCCCCCGCCCGGGTTGCCCGACTTCCTTGGCCTGGAGACGATCTACATCTTTGTAGGTGGTGTACCGGTCGTTCCGCCCGTGGAGGTCCGGCCATCAGATCCTGGCGATCCGTTTTCACCGGTGACGCCTGACGTCGCGATTTTTAGCGTCCCCAGGGACATGTTGGGCCCCCGTGGTGATTATCGCGTTCAGGAGTTGAAATATCAGGTGCACTACACCGGCGGCATCGACGAGGGTCCTTCCCAACGCATAGCTGCGGACAACGTTGGCCCGGCACCGAATTCATCCTTCGCTGGGCAATTGGTGTTCTCCGACGACATCATGGAGAACGGCATCACTCCGGACTCCTTCATTGAGGAAGACGGTGTCGAATACATCGAAGCACGTGTCCCAGGGTGGACCGGGCAGAAAGCCGGCGACATCATCAAGGGCTTTATCGCAGGCGTCCCGGATCCCTACGAGGACGACATCGGTCGTGTCGACTACGATCACACGGGCACGGTCACCGTTCGCTTTACTCGCCGTTTCGTCGAGCTTTTCGGCGACAGCGTCCTTGACTTCCAGTACAGAATTGTTGCCCGTGAAGCCCTGGAATCGGCGCTTTCCTACCCAACAAGGGTAAGCGTGCTGCTGAGGGACGTCATCGGCGATCTGCTAGAGCCAACCGTCGATGCCTACGACAATGACACAGGCTACCAGTTAGTCGACGAACAAGACGCCCGAACGTCGCTCGAGGTGGGGGTTCCCCCCAATGACAAGATCAAGGCTGGCTACCTTGTTCAAGTGCACTGGGGATCATCTAACACCGTACGCGTGCCGATCGATGATCCCGACGATATCCGAGTGGTGGTGCCATATCGCGCCATCCTCGACGATTGGCTTGCAAACGCCCCCGATGGTGGCGATGCCGAGGTGGATATCGATGTTGGCTACACCATCTACAAGGACACCCAGGCGGTCGGGAAATCACCCACGCACGCGGTAGTCGTCAACTTGCACGTGGCTGGCGGCGGTGACCCGGATCCTGGCACGGAGCCCAACGATAACCTCGCTGCACCCGTGGTATGGCCAGACAGTGGTGAGGGTAATCAGGATCGCATTCCGATCGGTGACGCGGACCAGGACGCGACCGTTCGGATCGCAAAACTCGGCGTGGACGATGGCGAATTGGTGTTCGCCGCAGGCGATCGAATTTTCGTCCATTACGAGGATGACGTACTTCCGGTCTACGCCGTGACGGCCGCTGACCTCGCCACCCCGGACGAACCCCTGACCATCAACCTGCCCAACGCTATCATCTTTACGAACGGCGCGGGCGATAAAGCCGTGTCGTATTGGGTCGAGCGGGATCTTGCCAGTGGCGGAACGAATATCTCGAAATCACCGATCAAGACGATCGTCGTCGAAACACGGGAGGCGCTACCGGGCAAGGGCACGCTGGCAGCGGCGCTGCTCCCGGAAATGGTCGGCGTTCTGATCGGCCTTGATGCCATGCTCGATGGCACGCCGATTGCCATCCCGGCCTACGAGATCTTCGATCCCAACGATCAGATCATCGTTTACGCAGCGGTCTATCCCGGCCAGGCGCATGCCGATGGAGAGATTCCGGTGCCCGGGTTCGGCGCGGAGGATGGCGATGCCGACCAGGCGAATCGTTTCACGGTGCCTGTGCCGCTTGTGGTTAACCCGCCCGATACCGGCGAAGTGGCAGAACCAGGTGGCCCAGGCACCAGGCCGACGCGTCCGCCAATCCCCGTGCGGCATATGCTCATCCGCATGAATGCCGATCGCTTCCCGGGGTTGGGTAGCCGGAACGTGTACCACATGCACCTCCGGTACGAGATTACTAACGCCGTTGGCACGGTGGTTTCGAAGGTGACCCCGATCCTGCTGGATCCACGCGGCACGCTTCCTCCCGCCACGCTAGAGACGAGTGCGATCACGATGGGTACGCTCGCGGCGCTCCTTCGCGGCGCCATGGGTAATATTCGCGACCTACTCGCGACTGTTGACAAGCTATTGCATTGACAGACATGCCAACGCGATGGCAAGCAAACTGATAGGGAGATCCCCATGAAACGCATTTCTGGCGCGCCGTTCTCCAACAAGCCCACCGTCGACAACCTCCCGGCTCCGACCGTCTTTGGCGCGCAGGACGGAGGCCTTGGCTACAACGATTTACTCGAATCACCCAACAAAACCGTCGTCATAACCTGCGCTACATACATCTTCGATCTTCCCGCTACGGCGGAATTGTTTTGGGGTGCAAGCGCCACCACGCCAATCGCCACCGTTGCTGTTGACGCGGGCACCTCGACGGTGAGATTTGAAGTGCCCGGCCGTGACATCGCTGGTACAAAATTTCCCGGCGACGACGACCGCCATACGGGCGATGGGGTGTACGACGCATGGTATCGGTACGTCTACTTCGGCGGTGTGGACAGATCATTGTCAACCCAGGTCATCGTGAAGTGCACGTTGCCAGGTGGCCACGATCCCGTTGGCGATAGCCGCGACATCAATGAAAACCTCGTTGCCGCCATCATCACTCCTTCACCCGTGCCCGATGAATCAAACGTGACAGTCAATGTCGATGTGAAGCCGTGGCGGAATATCGCGCAAGGTGATGTTCTCAGGGTTCACTGGTCCGGCCACACGTTCACCTGCCCCGCCGTTGACAGCAGACTCGTACCCCCGACGCTCACGCTCAGCCGGTCGGACCTTGAGGACGCGGGCGGAGCCGGGCACAAGCTGGTCCAGTACGAGATCGAGGACATCGTCAAGAACTGGTCGAAATTTTCCCTGATCACTGCGGTGGATGTATTTATCCAGACACCCCCTAAGCCGTGGGTCGTCGGCACTGTAAATGATGCGCAAGTGCTGCTACGGCTCGCCGATCTCGAGGACGACCACGTCACGATATTGGTCGAGAATCACGGAGCTGCTTCGGGCGCCACGGTCGAACTTGTCTGGCTACCGACCACGGGCGAAGCATGGTCGGCCAGATCGCCCGTTGCACGACCGAACCAGCCGCTCACTTTCACGATGCCGCTTACAGAAGCGAATCGGCGGGTAGGCAACGTCAGTGTCTCCTACACGATCACCGTATCAGGCGTTGAGCCATTGCCCTCCCTTCCGCTACAGCTGTATGTAGAACCCAAGACCGGCCTTCTCCCGGTGGAGATTCCCGGAGCCGAAGACGGCATTATTCGTCTGGCAGACGTCCCTCAGGAAGGTGTGATGATGCGGGCGCCCCACCAATCCCTCATCCCTTCAGGGAGCGAGATCACTTTTTCGTGGGAAGGTGTGGACACTTCGGGCGCACCGATTCAAGGGTGGACCACGGCTCGCGACGACGGCGTTGGCCCTACCCTCGCTCTGCTCCCACGCAGTGTGCTCGAACGTGTAGCGGGCAAGATTGCGGTTCGATATGTTGCCGATAGCGGGCGACTCGATGATCACATGGAGTCGCCCTGGGTCACCTTTACGGTGGCCGGTGCGGCCATTTGGCCCGCACCGGGTGTCGCCGAGACGGGCGGCAGCGATACGCTCCTACCGGTAGCCGCCCGCGACGGCGCGACCGTGGTAATCGATGCCGATCTTGTTGCGACGGACCAGGTCATGGTGTCGTTTGGTAGCTACACCAGTGCCGCGGTCAACGGCGCGCGACCCTTGCAGGTGAAGGTGCCGCCCTCTGCTGTTGCGCAGCACCTCGGCGAAACAATCATCGTCTCTTACACCGTTACACGTAACGGGTCGCCGGGGACGTCCTCCAGCCTACCGCTTCACATCGGCACCTTCCTCGATCGCGATGCACAGCTGCCTACACCGCGCATCGATCGGGCCGACGATAGCACCGGCATCATCGATCTGGGCGAGTTCGCGGGCGACCCGGTGGCCCTGGTCGATCCGTGGTTGCTCATGGCTATCGGCCAGACCGTGTGGCTACGCGTAGAAGGCACCCGCCAGGACGAACGCCCCGACACCATTATCCTGTACAGCGAGACGCCTGTGGACCGGGACATGATGAGCACTGGCCTACAGGCTGTCATCGCTCGAAGCCTACTGGAGGCCTGGAAGAACGCATCGGAAATCGTCGTTACCTGCAAAGTGAATTTTCGCGGCGGAGACGAGGCAGGAGCCATCCTTCTCACCCCGAAATCCTATCGGTTGCGCGTCAGCGCCCCGCCGGTGCAAGGCCGAGCGTACGAACTGGAAGAGTTCGAAGACCCCGCCGCCACCGTGGGCAACGGCACGGTTTATCGCTTGCGTTTCGCGACCATCCGACCAGTCGGCGGGCGAATTCAGATGGCTTCTACCACCTTGCCCCCCTATCTGGCAGGACGGCATCCCTTCCTCTACGAGAGCGCCGCCGGTGTCACCGCGACCATCCGGCTCGATCATCCCGCGCAGGTCGTCACCATCGGCGTCCGCCCCAGGAACACAAGCTTTCTCGCATCGGTAACAGCGCGCGATATCGATGGCAACGAATTGTGGCGGCAACCCGTCACGGCACCAGAGATCGTCCGCTTCCCTCCGAGAGGCACGCCGGGTACTTCGCCTATTGCCTCGCTTGATCTTCAGTCCCAGGCCGGCCAGACGGTTGACTTCGACAAGCTACTGGTCGAAACGGGGAGCACCTGGGACATCAAAATCCCTCCTGTCATTGAGACATTCGACGATCTGCCGCTTGGCGGCCACGGGAATCACTATGAATTCGACCGGTGGCACATCAATGCTGAAGGTGGCATCGTCGAGATCGAGAACGCACCTGGGGGCATGACGAGGAAGGCCTTGGCGATACACATGGACCCCGGCGCCGGCCGAATCCATCAACTGACGCCTCAGTACGCCGTATGCCCAAGGATCGGCATATCGCTAACCATGCGCAGCAGCGCGACATCGGCACACCAGGCCACTATCCAGGTCGTATACATCAACCGCGAAGATCGCGGTCTGCGCACCATCAGCCGTACGGTGAGCCTGAGCTCATCTGCTCAGTACATCGTGTTCAACGCGGTGGGCGATCTGGCGAGGGATACCGAATACGTATCCCACCTGCGAGTCGCCCATGCCGGCAATCTGGGGTCCACTGTTTTCTACGACGACATTACGTTCGAATAGGAGTACCCGACATGGATGTCAAGCCACTCGCGTATCCCTCTCCCTGGGTTCTCGACACCATTGGCGACGCTGGCGAGGTACTGGAGCCTCGCGCCGACGTCACCGTTCGCTGCGACGGCCACGAGGGCTTGAAGGGGGATACATTTGTCGTCCGGTGGGGCGCCGTCGGCGGCGTGCTTCCGCTCTATCGTTCTGAGCCAAAGGAGCTGCCGCGTAACCACTATCCGCTTGACTTCTTTATTCCGATCGCTGAGGTCATCGCGCGCGAAGGCCAGGTCGAAGTGGATTATGAGGTAACGACATCGTTCGGCATGGTGTACTCCGATTCTCGACACCTGCTCGTGATCAGCACGCCGCGGCTACTTCCCATTGATGTCATCGAAGCCACCGACGATGTTATCGACCTGACGAAGCTGAACGTTGGCGCCACCATGTCCGTTCCTCACCAACCCGGTACGGTGCCTGCCGGGAGCGTGATCACCTTCGAATGGGAAGGTATCGATGGACAGCAGCAGCCGGTACGCGGAACAGCTAAGGGCTACGACAATGGAAGCCAACCTACACAGTGCACGTTACCGATTGCGGACCTTGAACGCGTCGCCGAAATCGCTATCCGCTACCGCGTCGATACCGCAACCTCTGTTCATCATTTCGCCACCCCGCTTGCGTCCTACGATTCAGAGTGGCGAAAATTTCGTATCAGTGGTGCTTCGGAGGCATGGCCAGCACCCGAGATCATTGAACTTACGGGCGACACACTCGTCCCTCCCGCAGTTCGAAACGGTGCCACCTGCCTGATCGATGCCGAACTGGTAGCGAGCGATAGGGTAAGCGTTACATTCGGCAACTACTTCGCCGAAACGATCCCAGGCAGCCGGCCGCTACGCATTATCATTCCCCCAGGTGAAATCGGAATACGGCTAAACGAATCCGTAATCGTCGGCTATACCATCGAACGTAATGGTGTGCGATCCCATTCTTCCCCCCTCCCGATTCACATCCTTGGATTCGCTCCCAACGATCCGCAGCTGCCACAACCCCGCGTGGACGTCGCTGACGGCGATGACGTCGATCTGAGCCGCTTTAGCGGAAATCCCCATATCGTCGTCGATCCGTGGATTCTGATGGATCGTCGCCAGACCGTGTGGCTCACGCTTCGTGGCGAATACCGGGATGGCACACCGGCCGAGATCTCCCTACTGAACGGTGCAACGGTAGAATCGCGCTGGATCGACACCGGCATTGAGATCGCGGTTGAGCGTAGCGACCTTGAGGCGCTCCGTGATCGGTCCGCCCTGAAGATCACTTGCTACGTCAACTTCCGTGGTGGCGGCATAGAGGGCGCCACCACATTGCGCGCCCGCACCTATACGCTGCGGACAGGTTCAATTCAAGGTGGTCGCGCCTGGGAAGCAGAAGATTTCAACGACCTTGTCGCACTGATACGCCAGCGGGACGTACAGCTTCGTTTCATGACGCTCCGCCAGATAAAGGGCAACCTCTATACCGCCCCAGGCGAAGCGCCACCCTACGTTGACGGGCTATTCTCGCCGCACTGGATCGAAGCGGGCGCCCATAGCGAACTTACACTCAATCAACCTGCGCCCCAGGTACGCATCGGCCTTTCGCCGAATGGCCCAGGCTTACCCATTCATATTGCAGCCTTCGACGAATCCGCGCAACGCGTAGCCTTTCTCACCCGGGACACGCCTGGCTGGGCTCAACTGAAGGACACCGAAGGGCAACGGTGGATAAGCCGTATCGAACTGTGGACCACGGGCGATGGCATTGCGTGGTTCGACAACGTCCTTGTGGATACCGGTGAGCCTTGGTCAATGGAGCGAGAGCCGGTGTTCGAAACGTTCGACGATATCGCACCCGGTCGTTACGGGCCGCGGCTTGATATCACTGGATGGAGCATCGTCGCCGACCGAGCCGATATCGAGATAGAGAACGCACCTGGCGGCATGGTCGGACAGGCGCTAGCCGTTCACATGATTCCGGAAGGTCACGTGCACCATTTTACGCCGCGCTTCGGCGTTCGACCGACCCAGTCTGTGCAGCTCAAGGTCCGCAGCAGTCGTGTAGATCCACACACCGCGCACGTCCATGTCGCGTACTTCAATCAGGATGATCATAACCTTCGCACGGTATCTCGAAGGATCTCAATACACGCGGCAACGCAACTTGTCACTTTCGATACCCCACAGGACCTTCCGCGACAAAACGAGTTGTTGTCGCATTTGCGCATCGTACATGAGAACGGTAATCACGAAGTCACCGCATTCTATGACGACTTATCCATCGTGTGAGGAAAGGAGAACCCCATGATTACGACGTACCGCGCCCACCGCCCTATCAAATCCACTATTACCGCCATTGAACCACCTTGGGTCAAGGGCACCGTGAACGACGAAGGAAAGGTCTTGAGGCTTGCCGACGTGACAGGACCATCGGTCCAGGTTGAGGTGTACTCGCACGGCGGCCTTAAAGGCGAATGGATCAAAGTGCGGTGGGCGAGCGTCGCGGCCGCCTGGCTCCAGAACGTCGATGCGGTCCCTCCCTACGAAAGCCCGCTCATCGAGATCACCCGTGACAACGCGGCTCTTGACGTGGCCATTCCGAAGGATGAAGCCAACGCTCGTGCTGGCAGGGTCGCCGTGAGTTATGAGGTCTATAAGGCACAAGGTGGAACCGTGCCATCACCCATTTACAATCTTGATGTCGAAGCCGGCGGAAGTCTCATGCCGGTGGAAGTCGCCGAAGCCGTCGATGGCAAGATCTTGCTGGCCAACGTGCCGCCAGGCGGAGCGACAGTGCGCGCACCAAGTCAGGCGAGCATCCCAAGCGGGAGCACCGTGCGCTTCTTCTGGGAGGGCACTGACGTTGGCGGCCAGCCCGTAAAGGGTTACGACGAGGTCCGCTCTACAGGCGGAAGTGCAACCGAGGGAACGTTACCCAAGGCTGATCTACAGCGAGTTGCAGGAAAGATCGCCATCCGCTACACAGTCGATACACCCCTTCCTGCTGGAGTGTCCGCCAGTCCAGAGGATCACTTCGAATCGGAATGGGTTCAGTTTGATGTGGTCGGTGCAGCTAGCTATCCCGCTCCGCGCGTCGAAGAGACCGGTGGCGCCGATACCCTGTTGCCGCACGCTGCACGTGACGGTGCCACCGTACTGATCGAGGCAGACCTGGTCGCCACGGATAGCGTGACGGTGACGTTTGGCAGCTATACGTCTCCCCCCCAGGCAGGCTCGCGTCCCTTACGGATCAAGGTGCCGCCACCGGTCGTAGGTCAGCACCTGGGCCAACTGGTCGATGTGTTCTTTACGGTTACGCGTGGCGGCACATCTCAATCCCAAGTGCTTGCCCTGAACATTGGGCGGCTGAATGACGGTGACCCTCAGCTTCCTAAGCCACGCATCGATCGGGCCGACACGATTACCAACATATTGGATCTTTCGACCTTCACTGAGAGCCCGGAAGTACTGGTAGACCCGTGGTTGTTGATAGGCGTGGGCCAGACTGTATGGCTGAATCTTCAAGGCTTCGACGGGGACGGCAAACCCGCGACGATCATTATCTATAGCGGCACGCCGGTGACGCAGGACATGATCGCCACAGGGCTTGAGGTGCCGGTCGACCGCGGTCTGCTTGAGACCTGGCAGAATGCCTCAAACCTGATCGCAACCTGCAAAGTTAACTTTAGTGGTGGAAGCGAGGGAGGTGCCGTGGTGTTTACGACAAGCACCTTCAAGCTACTCACTGGAGGAACCGCGATCCGTGGCCGCATGTACGAGATAGAGCAGTTCGAAGACCCGGCGACGATCGTGCCGAATGGGCAAACCTACAGACTCCGTTTCGCACGGATCCGTCCCATCGGCGGCCGGCTGCAAAGTGCCTCGACCAATGGTACCTATCTGAAGGGACGGCATGTACGCCTGAACGAGCAGCTCGCGAGCGTGACGGCCCGCATCACCCTTGACCATGCCGCAACTGCCGCACAGATAGACGTGAAGCCCAGCAGCGCCAGTTTTCCTCTCCAAGTCATCGCATACGATACCGATGGGATCGAGATCAACCGGTATCCCGCCACGTCCGAAACCCGCCTGCGGATCAAGCCAACCGGGACACAACGCGTCGCCGCGCTGGAAGTCATCTCACCGCAGGGATACTACGCAGACTTCGATAACCTGCAGGTCACCACTGGAGGCACGTGGGACATCCGCCAAACGCCGGTTACAGAGACCTTCAACGACCTTCCGTTGGGCACGCATGGGGATCACTACGAATTCGACCGTTGGTACATCAACGCTAACGGCGGAGAAGTGGCTATCGAGAATGCGCCCGGCGGCATGCACGGTCATGTTTTGGCTATCCACATGGACCCAGAGGGCAAAGTTCACCAGCTCACTCCGCAGTATGCGGTGTGCCCACGAATCCACGTTTCACTCTATGTCCGTGCAAGCTCTGTCACCGGTCACGCTGCCGACGTAAGCGTTATCTACATCAACCGGGAAGACCTTACCCTACGCACGGTGAACAAGAGAGTGCAATTAAGTCAGTCGGCGCAGCGGGTCATCTTCGATGCTGTGAGCGACGTGGCACGCGACGTTGAATATGTTTCACACATCCGTATCGTCCATAGCAACGGAACTACCGTGACCACGGTGTTCTACGATGACATTACCTTCGAGTAATCAACGGTGACTGCGTTATCTGACGCCCCACCTTGGGTCGAGCGCACAGAGAACGACGATGGCGAAGTTCTCGTCATCGACGACATGGAAGCGCACGGTGTGGCCGTGGTTGTGGAAGGCGGCGGTCGCCCAGTAGGGACATTGGTGCAGGTGCGATGGTTTGGGGTGGGCGATGGCGATTCGCCCACCCCACCCTATGAAACGCCATGGCAGGAAATGAAACGTGCTAATGCACCGCTGGCATTCACCGTTCCGGTAGTGGAAGCAAACTTGCGACCTGGCGTCGTCCACGTTGCGTACACAGTACTTTCGCCCGATGGCATCGCTTCCACATCACGTACTCGCAGGATAACGGTATCGGCTGCCAGCCGCTTGCTGGCCCCACAGCTGCCGGAAGCGAAAGAAGGCACTGTTCAACTCGATCCCGCCGCGCAACCCCTCGCGCTCGTAGCGCCTCGCCAACCCTGGCTCGTACCTCCCGGCAGCGAAATAACGTTCTTCTGGGAGATCGACGACACCACAAACGACAAGGGGCGCGGATGGGATCGCGTGGCCATGCTTGACGCCGACCCTGCGCTGGGACGGCTTCCTTTGCCGGCACTGCTGAGGGCCATCGGACGCACCCTGATCGTCTCCTATACTGTCGACACCTTTGCGGGAACGCTAGCTCTTCGCCACCTGCGGTCGCCATCCGTCACGTTACACGTCGATGGGAAGGGAGCCACGTTTCCAGCACCTATGATTCCTGGGGTAACCTCTGGATTACTTGCGATGGATGCCTTCGGGCGAAGCGTCCCCGTCGAGATACAACGATGGCCTGGCATCAGCGATGACCAACTGATCTGGATCACCCTGGAAGGTACGACCGCTGACGGATCCACCGCCGTGGTGATTGCCGATGGTACATCGGTGACGAACGCTAATCTCGCGGAAGGATTCATCACATCATTCCCTGCAGATCTGCTCGAGCCCATGCTTGACGGGAGCACCCTGATACTTCGATGCAGTGTGTCTTTGGGTGGGGGTGGCGAAGCCGAGCGTGTGGATTTTCCCCTTACGTCCTACACTCTTGTACATGCGGGTGCCGCTCGGGGGCGAGCGATGGAATGTGAATCGTTCGATGGAGCCATCGGGTTGCGCGCTGGAGAGAAGCAAAGACTTCGTTTTCTCAGCGTTAAATGTACCGCCGGACAAATCACTTCCAATGCCGCGACTGCCACTGACCCTAACCTAACGGGCACTTACCTTAGCCTTGTTACAGATGGCTCGGAAGCAGAGATCCGCCTCGACCGCCCGGTGACGAAGCTAACCGTGGCTATGGCCATACGGACCCCGGCGTATCCTGCGCTGGTCGTCACCTATGATCAAAGCGGCGCAGCACTGGAAACACGCCACGTAACGATCACAGGGCGGGCACAGTTCGAGGCGGCGGATAATGAAAGACGCATTGCCTGGCTCCGTATACTTGCGGGCACCAGCCAAGGCGTGAGTCTGGACGATATCATTGCTGTCACCGGATATGCCTGGGCGGAACAGATCGAGAGATTCACGGAGACATTCAATGATCTTCCTCCTGGCGAACATGGCGAACTCTTCGCTTTTGAGCGGTGGAGCATTTCAACAGACGGCGGCAATGTGACGATCGCCCCCGATCCCGCCTCAAATCGTGGATCATGTCTCTCTATTCGAACAACACCCGCCGGTCGGGTCCACTACTTCACGCCACATTTCGGCGTACGCCCACGATCGCGGATCGCACTGCGCCTGCGCACCAGTGGATCGACGTCGCACCGTGCCGTCGTGGAGGTCGTTTACCTGAATATTGCAGACCTTACTACCCGAGCAGTAAGTGTCTCTACCAATCTCACAGCGAACTTCGCGACTGTCGTTGTTCCCAGCAATGAACTTGCAAGGGATCTGGAGTTTGTCTCACATCTCCGTATCGTGCACGACACGGGGAATGCCATTACTGCCGTCTTATATGACGACATCACCTTCGAGTGACCCGTTGGCCGGCCCCGCCATCGGCCAAACGCCCACCCCCGGCTAGCGCGCTGGTTGTATAGGCCCCGCCCCTTCCAAAGCCTATAAATGATTCCGCGAGCGCAGGTGCTGAAAGCCCTGCGCAAGGTAACGGGGGATCGCATGAACGCGGATGGGATGGTGTGGGGCTTGAGGGACCAGGAGATGCGGAAGGGCTTGCCGGCCGGCTCGGCTGGCTCGCTTTCCGCTGTCCTGGCCATTCGGCCTATGCCGTCCCGGCGCCGGTCCAGTAGCACGGGGCGTGACCATGAATGATCTGTTTCTCCCGGATGTTTCCCTCGATGCCACGGTGCAGGGTCGCTTTGGGCGGATTGCCGCGCAGTACCCCGAGCGGGTGGCGATCGCCTCTGACGACCTGACGCTCACCTACGCTGAGCTGGATGCGCGTAGTGATGTGGTCGCCGCGGGGTTGATGGCGGCCGGGGTGGAGAACGGGTCTTACGTTGCGTTGTTGATGGAACGGTCGGCGCTGGCGGTGGTTGCGGTACTCGGCGTGCTGAAAGCAGGTGCTGCCTACCTGCCGATTGACGGATCGTGGCCGGCGGAGCGCGTGGCTTTTGCTTTGCGTGATGCCGATGTTGCTGCTGTCATTGCGGATGAGCCTTCGGCGATTGAGGTTGTTGAGGTTCCGGTGTTTGGCATCGGGGATCTGGATGCCGTGGCGCAGTACCATCGCGCGCAAGCGCGCTCCTACAACGGCACGGGCGATGACTTGGCTTATGCCATGTATACGTCGGGGTCGACGGGGACGCCTAAGGGCGTGGAGATTCGGCATAGGTCGATTCTTCGGCTGGTGCTGAAATCGGATTACATTGATTTTGATGCGCCGCGGATTTTGCATGCGGCGCCGTTGGGGTTTGATGCGTCGACGCTGGAGATCTTTGGGCCGCTGTTGAATGGTGGTACCTGCGTGGTCTATCAGCAGCGCGTGCCCACCGGGTGCGGGATTGCCCGCACCGTGGAGAAGCATGGCGCGGAGGTGGCCTGGCTGACGGCTGCCCTGTTCAACGCGATTGTCGATGACGACGCCTCCAACCTGGCCGGCCTGCGCTGCATCCTGACCGGCGGCGAAGCCCTTTCGGTACCGCATGTGCGCAAGGCGCTCGCGGCACTGCCGGCCACTACGCTGATGAACGGCTACGGCCCGACCGAGTGCACCACGTTCACCACCACCTACCGCATTCCGCATGAACTGCCGGATGACGCGGGCGCGATTCCCATTGGCATGGCCATCGGCGAGACCTCGCTGCATGTGTGGGATGAGAACCGCCAGCCGGTCGTTAGCGATGAAGTGGGTGAGCTTTATATCGGCGGTACCGGTGTGGCGCGGGGTTACCTTAACCGCCCGGAGCTGACCGCCGAGCGGTTTATCGCCTCTGAGCACGGAATGCTTTATCGCACCGGCGACCTGGTGCGGTACCTGCCTGATGGGAACCTTGCGTTCATTGGCCGGGTGGATGGGCAGGTGAAGATTCGCGGGTATCGGATTGAGACGGGTGAGGTGGAGTTTGCGCTGCGGGCGCTGCCTGGTGTTGCTGCCGCTGCGGTGATTGCGCGGGAGGACCAGCCGGGGGATAAGCGGTTGGTGGCGTATTACGTGCCGGTTGATGGCACGACTGATCGCGCGCAAGCGCGCTCCTACAGGGACCAGCTCGCCCAAACACTGCCGGAGTACATGGTTCCTACGGCGTGGGTGCGGATGGAGGCCCTGCCGATCAATGCCAATGGCAAGCTCGATCGCAAGGCGCTGCCGGCGCCGGATCGTGCCCGGCCGGAGCTGGCGGCGGCGTTTGTTGCCCCGCGGGGCGGTACCGAGCTTGCCCTTTGCACCGTCTTCGCGGAAACCCTCGGCGTGGAACGCGTCGGCCGCGAAGACAACTTCTTTGACCTCGGCGGTAATTCGTTGCTGGCAACGCGTGCCATGGCGCGGATCCACGCGGAGCTTTCCGCCGTCCCTACCCTCGTGGGCTTCTTCGCGGAGCCGACACCGGCTGCCGTGGCAGCCACGATCGAGGGGCGGGGGGGGGGGGGGGGGGGGGGGGGGGGGGGGGCCCGGGGGGGGGGGGGGGCGGGGGGGGGGGGGGGGGGCGCGCGCCCCCCCCCCCCGCGGGCGGGGGGGGGGGGGGCGCGGCGGTCGGCGTTGCTTAGACTCAGTTGCTGGCAGGCGAAGCGGCGGTGGGG
>NZ_JBNDKI010000034.1:0-22925 GCF_050435445.1 Luteibacter sp. 621
TCCCACCTGATCCCATCCCGAACTCAGAAGTGAAACGCGCATGCGCCGATGGTAGTGTGGCTCAAGCCATGCAAGAGTAGGTCACCGCCAGGGGCTTTATCCTAGAAGGCCTCCCCAATCGGGGAGGCCTTCGTCTTTTGTGGCGTTGCTGTCGTGCCCAACGAGCACGCACAGCAACAGGTCACCGCCAGGGGCCTTATACCCGGAAACCCGGTCTCATCTGAGACCGGGTTTTCTTTTGCCCGCGATTTGGCAAGCGCGCTCCTACAAATTCGCCCCAACTTGGTTCAAGACGACGGATCAGTGGGCTACTCTTAGTTCATGACAACGGATCTACGCCTCAACCGCCGCCAGGAAGAACTCATCGCGATCGTGCAACGCGAAGGCTTCGTGGCCGTCGATGAGCTGGCCACGCATTTCGACGTGGCCCCGCAGACCATTCGCCGCGACCTCAACCTGCTTGCCGATGGTGGCCTCATCCGCCGCTATCACGGCGGTGTCAGTGCGCCCTCGAGCATCGAGAACGTGGCCTATGCCGCGCGCCAGACACTGCAGGCCGCGGAGAAGAACCGCATTGCCCAGGCCATCGCCCGGCACATCCCGGATGGCTCCTCGCTGTTCATCAACCTGGGCACAACCAACGAGGGCGTGGGCCGGGCGTTGCTTGAGCATCGCAACCTCCGGGTCATCACCAACAACCTCAATATCGCCATCCTGCTCAGCGACAATCCGACCTTCGAGGTCATCGTCGCCGGCGGCGTGGTGCGCGGCCGCGACCACGGCGTCACCGGCGAGGCCACGATCGAGCTCATCCGCCAGTTCAAGGTCGACTACGGCATCATCGGCATCTCGGGCATCGAGCTCGATGGCACGCTGCTGGACTTCGATTTCCACGAAGTCCGCGTCGCCCAGACCATCATCGATCACTCGCGCCAGGTCATCCTGGGCGCCGACCACACCAAGATCGGCCGCAACGCCATGGTCCGCCTGGGCGATTTCTCCCGGGTCCATGCCTGGTACACCGACAAGCAGCCGCCCGACGAGCTGATGCCGGTACTGGCTGCCTCCGGAACCCAGCTGCACATCGCCGACTAACGTCCCCCCTGTGGGAGCGCGCTCGCGCGCGATCAGCCGACAGAGCGACGACGCGTATAAGACGGGCATCGCTGCAAGCACCCGATCGCGCGCAAGCGCGCTCCTACAGGGGTGCCACGAGCGTAGGCGTTGCGAGCCTCGCTAGGGGCCATTTACGCTGCGGTGCAGCGTGCGATGTTCGTTTGTGTTCGAATATGCTCCTTTGACGCCAGCGAAGCGTGACACGCCGTGTGAAATGTTCGTTATCGCGCAAGGATGCCGCTGAAAATCGTAAAAACGAACGTACCCGAACGTAGGGTTTTTCCTCGTGCTGCCACCTTCGCCCCTACCGAGCGGAGCGTGTGATGGTTGAGCAGGTCGATGTCCTGGTAATTGGTGGTGGCGTAAACGGCGTGGGTATTGCCCGCGATGCGGTAGGGCGTGGCCTTTCGGTATGGCTGTGCGAGCGCGACGATCTTGCGTCGCACACCTCGAGCGCCGCGACCAAGCTGATCCACGGTGGTCTGCGCTACCTCGAGCAGTTCGAATTTGCACTGGTGGGCAAGGCACTCGCGGAGCGCGAGGTGCTGCTCCGCGCCGCGCCGCACATCATCTGGCCACTGCGCTTCGTACTACCGCACCAGCCGCATCTGCGCCCGGCGTGGATGATCCGCATTGGCCTGTTCCTCTACGACCACCTGGGTCGCGGCCGCCGCACGTTGCCGGGTTCGCGCCGTGTGCGTTTTGCCAAGCATGTCACGGGCGAACCGCTGCGTGATGAGTTCCACCAGGGCTTCGTGTATTCGGATGCCTGGGTGCAGGATGCGCGCCTGGTCGTGCTCAATGCCATGGATGCCGTGCACCGCGGCGCCAAGATTGAAACCCATACGCGTTGCGTCAGCGCCCGCCGCGATGGTGATACCTGGATCGCCGAACTCGAGAAGCGCGATGGCACGCGCCACTTCGTCCGCGCCCGCGCGCTGGTGAACGCGGCCGGCCCGTGGGCTGCCAGCTTCCTCGATGACGTGGCGCACGTGAAGCACAGCCACACCCTCCGCCTGATCAAGGGTAGCCACATCGTGGTGCCCAAGATCTTCGACCACCGCTACGCCTACATCTTCCAGCAGCCCGATCGGCGCATCGTTTTCGCCATCCCCTACGAGCGCGATTTCACCCTGATCGGCACCACCGATATCGAATACAAGGCGGATCCCTCGCACCCGGTCATCGATGCCGAGGAAACCCAGTACCTGTGCGAAGCGACCAATCGCTACTTCAAGAAGCAGCTCACGCCCGCCGACGTGGTGTGGAGCTACAGCGGTGTGCGCCCGCTCCTGCAGGATGAAGCAGGCAGCGCCTCGGAAGTCACGCGCGATTACCTGCTCGATATCGACCAGACCGGCGGCGCACCCTTGTTGAACGTCTTCGGCGGCAAGCTCACCACGTTCCGCAAGCTCTCCGAAGAAGCGGTCGACAAGCTGGCCCCGTTGCTCGGCAACGATAAGCCCGCCTGGACGGCCGATGCGCGCCCGTTGCCGGGCGGCGGCGAGCGCGATATCGATGCACTCACCGACGATATCCGCGCGTCGCGCCCGTGGCTGCCAGAAACCTTCGCATGGCGGCTTACCCACATGTACGGCACGCGTGCGCGCGACCTGCTGGGTGAAGCCAACGGGCTCGAAGCACTCGGCATCCATTTTGGCTCCGACCTGTACCAGGCCGAGGTGGATTACCTCGTACGTCACGAATGGGCTACGGAAGCGCAGGACATACTCTGGCGGCGCAGCAAGATCGGGCTGCGGGTGGGTCCCGATGATGTGAGCCGCCTTACCGAATACCTCAAACAACGTGTCCCGCAAGGGCCCACCACCAGCGCGTAACGCCCCCGGGCGCTACGTCACCATGAAACCGATGGAGAGACGGATCATGCGGCAACAGATCGGCGAACTGATATCAGAAGCCCTCGCGATGTTCATCATCATCGCGTTCGGCGATTCCGTAGCGTGCATGTACGTGCTCTACGATCCCAGTCCCTACCTCAATGCGTATTGGGGCGTGTGTATCGCGTGGGGCCTTGCCGTTACCATTGCGATCTACGCGACCGCCTCGGTATCCGGCACCCACGCCAATCCCGCGGTCACGCTGGCCCTGGCGATCTTCCGCGACTTCTCGTGGAAGAAGGTGGTGCCGTACTGGATCGCCCAGGTCATCGGTGCCTTCCTCGGCGCGGCCATCGTCTACGCCCTGTTCGGGCCGGTCATCGATCACTTCAACGAAACCCACAACCTCACCCGTGAGGCGGGCGGCGCGGCCGGTGTGTTCTTCACCCACCCGGGCCTGGCGATCACCCCGATGCACGCGCTGTCCGATCAGATCATCCTGACCGCGTTCCTGTTGTTCGGCATCTTCGCCATCACCGAGCAGTACAACGAGACCGCGCCGGGCGCCAACAGCGGCGCGCTCATCATCGGCCTGCTGGTCGCCACCATTGGCGCCTCCATGGGCTACCTCGAAGCCTGGGCGATCAACCCGGCCCGTGACTTCGGCCCGCGCCTGTTCGCCTTCTTCGCTGGCTGGGGTTCCTCGGCGCTGCCTTCACCGGATAACTACTGGTGGGTGCCCATCGTCGGCCCCCTGATCGGCGGTGTCGTCGGCGGTGGCGCGTACCAGCTGCTGGTGCACCCGTTCCTGCCGGCCCGCCAGCGTGCGCTCGAAGAAGCGCGCCAGGCCGCCAACCGCAATTCCTCCCACCCCACCCGTTAACAGAGGCCAGAGATGAGCAAGCAGAAATACATCCTCGCCATCGACCAGGGCACCACCAGCTCACGCACCATCCTGTTCGATCACGACGGCAATATCGCCGGTACCGCCCAGCGCGAATTCCCGCAGATTTTCCCGCAGCCGGGCTGGGTGGAACACAACCCGCGCGAGATCATGACCAGCGTGCTGTCGACCATGACCGAGGTCATCAGCAGCTCGGGTATCGATGCCTCGTGTATCGAAGGCATCGGCATCACCAACCAGCGCGAAACCGCGGTGGTGTGGGACAAGGCCACCGGCCAGCCCATCTATAACGCCATCGTGTGGCAGTCACGGCAGACCGCGGACATCTGCGAGCGCCTGAAGAAGGAAGGCCACGACAAGATGGTCCGCGACAAGACGGGCCTGCTGATCGACGCCTACTTCGCTGGCACCAAGGTGCGCTGGATCCTCGACCACGTGGAAGGCGCGCAGGAACGGGCGGAGAAGGGCGAGCTGCTGTTTGGCACCATCGATACCTGGGTGATCTGGAACCTTACCGGCGGCAAGGTGCACGTCACCGATTACACCAACGCCTCGCGCACGCTCATGTACGACATCTACAAGCGCCAGTGGGACGATGAGCTGCTGAAGATGCTCAACGTGCCGAAGGCCATGCTGCCGGAAGTGAAGTCGTCCAGCGAGGTGTACGGCAACACGCAGGCCAAACACTTCTTCGGCCGCGAAGTGCCGATCGCCGGTATCGCCGGTGATCAGCAGGCGGCGTTGTTTGGCCAGGCATGTTTTGAGCCAGGCCTGGCGAAGAACACCTATGGCACGGGCTGCTTCATGCTGATGAACACGGGTGAGAAAGCCGTGCCGTCGAAGAACGGCCTGCTCACCACCATCGCGTGGGGCCTGGATGGCAAGGTGGAATACGCGCTCGAAGGCAGCATCTTCGTCGCCGGTTCCGTCATCCAGTGGTTGCGCGATGGCCTGCGCATGCTCGGCAAGGCCGCAGATTCACAGGAGTATGCCGAGCGGGCGAAGGACAACGATGGCGTCTACTTCGTGCCGGCCTTCGTCGGCCTTGGCGCGCCGTACTGGAAGAGCGATGTACGCGGCGCCATCTTCGGCCTAAGCCGTGGCACGACGAAAGAGCAGTTCATTCGTGCGGCACTGGAATCGATGGCGTACCAGACGCGCGACGTGCTGGAAGCGATGCAGAGCGACTCGGGTATCCAGCTGAAGGAACTGCGTGCGGATGGCGGCGCTATCGCCAACGACTTCATGGCGCAATTCCAGGCCGATATCCTCGATGTCACCTTGCTGCGCCCGAAGGTGCAGGAAACGACCGCGCAAGGCGCCGCCTACCTCGCCGGCCTCGCCGTGGGTTTCTGGAAGAGCAAGGAAGATATCGCCAAGCGCTGGGCCGTCGATCGCGAGTTCAAGCCATCGATGACCAAGGAAACGCGCGACGACCTGTACGATGGTTGGAAGCAGGCGGTGAACGCCACGATGGGCTTCAAACCCCGCAACTAAAGGCTCTATGTAGGAGTGCGCTTGCGCGCGATGCCCGGTGCGGCAAGCACCCATCGCGCGCAAGCGCGCTCCTACAATGGCTTTCGCCGCCGGCGTTACACCGCCAGCTTCATCGATTCCAGTTCGGTCGTCTGCCGGTAGCTGCGCACACCCTTGCTGCTGTATTCCTCAATCACCGACTTCACCGCGCGCTTTACCGAGGGTACGTACCAGAAGGCGCGATACATACGGCCGGAGGTCTGGTGCGGCGGTTCGGCGACCGTGGTGCTGGTGGTCGCACCGCTACCGGCCGTGCCCACGGAGCGATTGCTGGAGGCGCTCGCACCGGTCGTCATGCCGCCCCAGGTTCCTTCAGCTTCCACCTTGAGCGCACGGAACTTGCCCGCGGGCACTTCGATATCTTCCCAGCCGACGACGACGTAATGCGACGTCCAGGTCTCGGTGGAATACATCGGATTAGGGTTGGCTACGGTGTAGCTCACATCCCACGACTTGCCTTCGATCAGGGGAAACTGGAACGGTTTCTCGACCACCACCGCCTTGCCGGCATTCTCGTGCGCGCGGCTCCAGTCGCTGCCAAACATCTCCGCGACGGGCGGCGTCGTCGAACCGGTGGGCGATACGTCAACCAGGATGGCATCGCGGCTTACACGCTCCACCTTGCTATCCACATCGTGGCGTTCGAACTGCTGGCCCTTTTCCGTGGTGACGCGGAACGTCCACGCGTCGTTGGCTTTTACGTTCGGCGCATCGGCGCTCTGGGCAAAGATCGCGGGCGCGGCAAGGAGCAGCCCGAGTACAACCGGCAGTCGGTACATGTGCGTTTTTCCCCTGGTGGTGTCTTCCTGAGGGGCGAGCATAGCGCTGGAGCGGGTGGCCGCCTATAGCTGCATCGGCGCCCGGAAATGCCATTACAGTCGCAAGAAAATGCGGGGATGACCGGCTTTCGCCATGGCGAACGACGGGCACAAAAAAGGGGCGGCGCATCGCTGCGCCGCCCCTTTTTTGCAGGCCCTATCAGCCCAGCTTGTAACCGAACTGGTCTTCGAATTCGGCGACGAACTGGTCGTAGGTGAAGAACTGGTTCTGCGTGCCCGGGTGTTCCACCTTCAGCGCACCCATGAGCGACGCCATGCGACCAACGGTGGCCCAGTCGTAGTTCTTCATGATGCCGAAGATGAGGCCGGCGCGGTACGCATCGCCGCAACCGGTCGGGTCCACCACCTGGCGCTCGCGTGCCGGCGGAATCTCGATCGTGCTGCCATCGGCGTAGATGAGCGAGCCGCGCGGGCCGAGCGTCACGATGTACGCCTTCACCTTCGAAGCGATCTCTTCCGCGTTCCAGCCGGTGCGCTGCTGCAGCAGCTGCGACTCGTAATCGTTGACGATGACGTACGTCGCCTTCTCGATCATCGAGCGGAACTCATCGCCGTTGAACAGCGGCATGGCCTGGCCCGGATCGAAGATGAAAGGCACGCCGCGCGCGGCGAACTCATCCACGTGCTGCAGCATGGCTTCGCGGCCGTCCGGCGCGACGATGCCGAACTCATAGTTCGGGATATCGCGCACGTGGTTGTCGTGCGCGTTCGACATGGCACCCGGGTGGAACGCCGTGATCTGGTTGTTATCCAGGTCGGTGGTGATGAAGCACTGCGGAGTGAACATGTCGTCGTACTGGCGCACGCCATCCAGGCGAATGCCGTGCTTTTCCATGTGCGCGCGGTACGGCGCGAAATCCTGGCCCACCGTGGCGACCGGCATCGGCTCACCGCCCAGCAGCTTCAGGTTGTAGGCAATGTTGCCGGCGCAACCGCCGAACTCGCGGCGCATGGCCGGCACCAGGAACGACACATTCAGGATGTGCACCTGATCAGGAATGATGTGGTTCTTGAACTGGTCCTGGAACACCATGATGGTGTCGTACGCAAGCGATCCGCAGATAACGGCAGTCATCGTCTAAATAATCCAATAAGTACATGTAGGAGCGCGCTCGCGCGCGATGCTCTTAAACCCAAGCTCCGAAGTCCCGCAGCCCCTGTAGTTCCGTAAAAGCATCGCGCGCAAGCGCGCTCCTACAAGGGTGATGCCAGCCCCAGACGTAGCGGCTGGGCCAGCCCCGGGGCAGGCCGCAGGACGAGCCCAAGACAGGGCTCCGGCAAACCGGCGGATCGTACTAAAAAATGCCCCTGTCGGCGACTCCCTGAATACGTACAGATTTACGGATCCAGTACAGAATCCCATCGCATCATTCAGACTTACAAGGCTTTCTTAACTTCTCCGCCCTTGCGCCCCAAGGGGGCGCAATCTAGACTTCCGTGCTTACTTTTTCCGGCTATCGGGCGCCCGCCGCATCATGTTTAAGAAGTTCCGCGGACTCTTTTCGAACGACATCTCCATCGATCTCGGCACGGCGAATACGCTCATTTATGTGCGTGGGCAGGGCATTGTCCTGAACGAGCCGTCGGTCGTGGCCATCCGCCAGGATCGTGGCCCGGGCGGCCCGCGTGCGGTTGCCGCCGTGGGCGGTGACGCCAAGCGCATGCTCGGCCGTACCCCGGGCAACATCGCCACGGTGCGCCCCATGAAGGACGGCGTGATTGCCGACTTCACCATGACCGAGGCGATGCTCCAGCACTTCATCAAACAGGTCCACCGCTCGCGCATGCTGCGTCCCAGCCCGCGCGTGCTGGTCTGCGTGCCGTGCGGCTCCACCCAGGTGGAACGTCGCGCCATCAAGGAATCGGCCGAAGGCGCCGGTGCCCGTGACGTATTCCTGATCGAAGAACCGATGGCGGCCGCGATTGGCGCCGGTATTCCGGTGCATGAGGCCCGCGGCTCCATGGTCCTGGATATCGGCGGCGGTACCTCCGAAGTGGCGGTCATCTCGCTGAATGGCATCGTGTACTCGCAGTCCGTGCGTGTCGGTGGCGATCGCTTCGACGAAGCCATCATCAACTACGTGCGCCGCAACCACGGCACCCTCATCGGCGAATCCACCGCCGAGCGGATCAAGCTCGAGGTGGGCTGTGCCTTCCCGCAGAGCGAAGTCCGTGAGATGGAAATCTCCGGCCGTAACCTGGCCGAGGGCGTGCCGCGCATGTTCACGATCAACTCCAACGAAGTGCTGGAAGCCCTGCACGAGCCGCTTTCGGGCATCGTGGCGGCGGTGAAGGCAGCGCTGGAGCAGACCCCGCCGGAGCTGTGCTCCGACGTGGCCGAGCGCGGCATCGTGCTCACCGGTGGTGGCGCCCTGCTGCGCGACCTGGATCGCCTCATTTCCGAGGAAACCGGCCTGCACGTGGCCGTGGCCGATGACCCGCTCACCTGCGTGGCCCGCGGCGGCGGCAAGGCCCTCGAAATGATCGACCAGCACGGCAGCGACTTCTTCGCTTTCGAATGATGGACGCGCGCGCCGCGTCGGCCTGGGCGCGCTAATCCATGGCCCTTAATCGCGACGATAAGTCGCCGTTGTTCTCGCCCGGCGTGGCGGGCACCCTGCGGCTTATCGTGTACCTCGCGCTCGCCTGCGTGCTGATGGTCCTGGACCATCGCGGCGGGTGGCTGGCCAATGTGCGCTACGGCCTGTCGATCATCGTGGAGCCCGTCTACCGGATCGCCGGCCTGCCATCGCAGGGTTTCCAGGCGGCCACGGTGGCGTTCGCCGATCGGCAGCGCCTGACCGAGGCCAACCAGCGCCTGCGCGAGGATCTGCTGCTGGCCAATGCCAAGCTCAACCGCATGGCTTCGGTGGCCGAGCAAAACCAGCGCCTGAAAGAATTGCTCGACACCCAGCACAGCCTGTCGCTCAACGTGCAGCTGGCCCGCCTGATCGGCGTGGACCTGGGCGCGTTCCGCCACCGCATCACGCTGAACGTGGGCGCCCGTGACCAGGTGAAAGTGGGGCAGGTGGTGATCGATGCGCGCGGTGTCATGGGCCAGATCATCGAAGTGATGCCGACCACCTCCGTGGCCATGCTCATCACCGATCCGAACCACGCCATTCCCGTGACCATCGAGCGGACGGGCTTGCGTACCGTGGCTTATGGCTCGCGCGGCGGCGATATGCTCACGCTCCCGAACATTCCGGTTTCGGCCGATGTGCAGGCGGGCGATAAGCTGGTCACGTCGGGCCTGGGCGGACGTTTCCCCACGGGTTTCCCGGTAGGCACCATCCGCGACGTGGGGCAGACCGCCTCCGGCACGTTCCTGTCGGCCAATGCCGTGCCGGCCGCCGATCTGGACCGTAGCGAAGACGTCCTGCTGCTGCACGACCTGGCCGAAGCCGCCGGCCCGCCGGAACTCGCGCCGAACGCGGGCCCGCCGGCCGATATGGCGCCGGATCCGAACGCACCGCCGAGCACGCCCGCGCCCAACCCGACGCTGCCCAAGGTCACCGCGCCCACGGCCAGCGGCGCGCCCGCACGTGCCTCCAGCAGCGCCAATGGGGGCACGCCATGAACAAGATCCGTGTACGCCAGCTCTGGTTTGCCGCCACGCTGCTGCTCTCGCTCGTGCTCATGCTGGTGCCGTTGCCCGGTCCGCTCACCCCGTACAAGCCGTACTGGCCGGCGCTGGTGCTGCTTTACTGGTGCCTGCAATCGGGCGATCGCGTGACCCTGGGCCTGGCGTTCTGCCTGGGCGTCGGCGCCGATCTGTTCGATGGCATGTTGCTGGGCGAACAGGCGCTGCGCCTAACCGCCATGGTGTTCATCGCCTTGCGCTTTCGCTCGCGCCTGCGCTTCTTCCCCATGTGGCAGCAGACCCTGGCCGTGCTCGGCTTCCTGCTCAACGACCGCGTGCTCCTGCTGCTGGTCCGCGTGCTGGGCGGTGATCCGTTGCCGCCGGCCGAATTCTGGATCTCGCCGTTCGTGGGCGCGGCCCTGTGGCCGTTCCTGTTCCTGATCCTCGACGACCTGCGCGCCCGCCTGCGCATCCACGAGGCATGAGCCTCCGGCGCGCCTCCATCAAGGAAATGCGCGGTGAGGTGGCGTTGTTCCGCCGCCGCGCACTGGCCGGGTTCGGGTTGATCCTGCTCGGCCTCATCGCCGTGTGCACGCGTTACGTGTACCTGCAGGTCTACCACCACGACGAATTCGCGGCGCGCTCGGAACAGAACCGGATCAAGCCGCGCGCCATCCCGCCGGCACGTGGGCTTATCTACGATCGCAACGGCGTGCTGCTGGCCGACAACGTGCCGGCCTTCCGCCTGGAAGTGACGCCCGAGCAAGTGGGCGACATGGACAAAATGCTAGCCGACCTGGGCGCCGTCGTACCGCTCAGCGATGACGACATCACGCTGTTCAAGAAGCAGGTGAAGCAGAGCCGCCGGTTCGAAGGCGTACCGCTGAAGCTCAAGCTCACCGAGGACGAGATCGGCCGCTTCGCCGTGAACCGCTGGCGCTTCCCCGGCGTGGACGTGGTGCCGTACCTCACCCGCCGCTACATGATGGGCCCGGAATTCGCGCACGTGATCGGCTATGTCAGCCGTATCGATGCCGATGACCTTGATCGCATGGATGACGACGAAGAGGCCAGCTACAAGGGCACGACGCACATCGGCCGCATCGGCATCGAGCGCTATTACGAAAAGCTGCTGCACGGCGCACCCGGCTATGAGCTGGTGGAAGTGAACGCGGATGGCCGCACCCAGGCCGTGCTCGATACCACGCCGCCGACGCCGGGCAAGAACCTTTATCTGTCGATCGACGTGCGCCTGCAGAAGGCCGCGCTGGAAGGCCTGGCCGGGCGCCCTGGCGCCGCCATCGCCATCGATCCGCGCAACGGGCAGGTGCTGGCGTTTGCCAGCGAGCCCACGTACGACCCCAACTTGTTCGTCAACGGCATCAGCACGGCCGATTACAAGGCGCTGAATACCGACCCCGACAAGCCGCTGGTCAACCGCGCGTTGCGCGGCGTGTACCCGCCGGGCTCCACGGTTAAGCCGCTGCTCGCGCTGGGCGGCCTCACCCTGGGCCTGCGCCGCCCGACCGATACGGTGTTTTCGAACGGCCAGTTCTGCATCCCCGGCCAGAGCCGCTGCTACCGCGATGATGACCGCGGCGGCAACGGCACGGTCAACATGATGCAGGCGATCGAGCATTCGACGAACACGTACTTCTACAAGCTCGCGCTCGACATGGGCATCGACCGGTTGTCGGGCTGGATGTCGAAGTTCAGCTTCGGCAGCAAGACCGGCATTGATCTGGTCGGTGAGGCCGAGGGCGTGCTGCCTTCGCGCGAGTGGAAGGCGAAGCGCTCGAAGGCTGGCTGGTTCCCTGGCGAAACCATCATTTCAGGCATCGGCCAGGGCTACTGGGCGGTCACTCCCATCCAGCTGGCGCATGCCATTGCCACCTTCGCCGGGCACGGTATCCCCTACGCGCCGCACCTGCTCATGGATACGCAGGATGGCGTGGATAGCCCGCGTGTCGCGCAATCGTTCCCGCCCGAAGGGCCCTCGATCGTCAAACGCGATAGCGACTGGCAGGCGGTGAACCAGGGCATGATCGATGTGATCAACTCGGGCAAGGGCACCGGCAAGAAGCTGGGCATCGGCTTCCCGTTCGTCATGGCGGGCAAGAGCGGCACGGCCGAGCGCTTCTCGCGCAAGACCGACGCTTACGACACGAACAAGAACTCCGCGTACCTCGCCGCGCGCCACCGCGCATGGTTCATCGCGTATACGCCGGCGGACGATCCGAAGATCGCGGTAGCGGTGCTGCTGGAAGCCGGCGCCTGGGGCGCCCAGGATTCCGGCCCCATCGTGCGCAAGATCCTCGACCAGTGGGTGGTCGACCAGGGCGGCGCGCGTCCGGAAGAGCTGCCCGCAGGCCCGATCGCCACCTCGGATGCGCCGATCGAGAGCGCACCGGCCAGCGCTGGCAGCGCGCCCGCCCCGGCGGATAGCAGCGAACTGCCGCCCGACGACAACGGCGAGGACCAGTAACCGTGCTCGAGCAACTCACCGTCCGCATGAAGCGTTTTGGCTTGCGCCTGCTCACGCGGCCACGCCTGGACCTGCCCCTGCTGCTGGCGCTGTTCCTGCTCGCCTGCGCGGGCCTGGCCACGCTGTACAGCGCGGGCGGCGGCAACTATTCGCTGGTGGGCGGCCAAGCCGCGCGCTTCGTGCTCGGCGGCGTGCTGCTGCTGGTGATTTCGCGCATCCCGCCGCCGGTGCTGCGCTCGTGGACCCCGTGGCTCTACGCCGGCAGCACCGCCCTGTTGTTCGTGGTGGCGGCGCTGGGCGAGGGCAGGGGCGCGTACCGCTGGCTCGATCTCGGCTTCATGCGCTTCCAGCCCTCGGAACTGCTGAAGCTCACCATGCCGATGATGGTGGCCTGGTACCTGCACCCGCGGCAGCTGCCGCCAGGCTGGAAGGACATCATCGTGGTCGGCCTGCTGATCGCGGTGCCCGCCGGCCTGATCGCGGAACAGCCCGACCTGGGCACGGCGCTGCTGGTGGCGGGCGCGGGCGCCTTCGCCCTGTTCCTGTCGGGCATGGCCTGGTGGCGCATCGGCCTGCTGGTGGGCGGCGCGGGCGCCGCCATCCCGGTCGCCTGGCAGTTTCTGCACGAATACCAGCGCAACCGTGTGCGCACCCTGCTCGATCCCGAATCCGATCCGCTGGGCAACGGCTGGCACATCATCCAGTCGAAGATCGCGGTGGGTTCCGGCGGCGTGTTCGGCAAGGGCTGGCAGCACGGCACCCAGTCGCGTCTGGATTTCCTGCCCGAGCACACCACCGACTTCATTTTCGCGGTGTTTTCCGAGGAATTCGGCCTGGTCGGCGTCATCGCCATCATGCTGCTATACGCCTTCATCATCGGGCGCTGCCTGTGGATCGCAATGAACGCGCGCGACACCTACTCGCGTCTCCTCGCTGGCGCGATTGGCATGAGCTTTTTCGTATACGTGGCCGTGAACGGCGGCATGGTCGCCGGCATCCTGCCCGTGGTGGGCGTGCCCATGCCGCTGGTCAGCTACGGTGGCACGTCTGCGGTGTCGTTGCTCACGGGCTTTGGCGTGCTCATGTCCATCCACGCCAACCGGAAGCTCCACGATTAATGGCTGAACGCGTGCATTTCCCGGCCCCGGATGCGCCACTTTCGCGTGTTACGCTTCGGGCCATGGATGACGCTCTGCCTGCGCACCGCGCACGACCCGCACGATTTGTTCCGCGCCTTCTCGGCGTGACGCTCCTGCTCCCCCTGCTTTTCGCCGCGAATGCGCGGGCCGCCACGGAAACCCATCCGGGCCAGGCTGCGCTCGTGCGCGAGGTGGCGAAGGACACCGGCAAGAGCCCCTGGGCGCTGAACAAGCTGCTCGATAACGCCAAAATGCAGCAGGGCATCATCGATGCCATGAACCGCCCGGCCGAAGGCAAGCCGTGGAGCGTCTACCGGCCCATCTTCCTCACCGAGGAGCGGATCCAGGCCGGCGCCGATTTCTACCGCACGCACCGCGCGCTGCTCGATGGCATCAGCCGCAAATACGGCGTGCCCGCCGAGTACATCGTGGCCATCGTGGGCGTGGAAACCTTCTACGGCCGCAACACCGGCAAGTACAAGGTGCTCGATGCACTCACCACGCTGGCCTTCTACTACCCCAAGCGTGCGCCGTTCTTCCGCGAGCAGCTGAAGGTGCTGCTGGAGCTGCCCGCGAACCACCTGGGTGGCCCGCTGGATACGCTTACCGGTTCGTATGCGGGCGCGCAGGGCTGGGGCCAGTTCATGCCGTCGTCCATCCGCGACTGGGGCGTGGATTACGACGGCGATGGCCGCATCGACATGAAGGGCTCGATGGGCGATATCTTCGCCAGCGTCGCCAACTACTTCAAAGAACACGGCTGGGAAACCAGCGGCCCCGTCGCCGCCCGCGCCCAGCCCGATCGCCGTGCGAAGGCACCGGCCGTGCCCAAGGACTGGCACACCGCCGCCCCCGTGGAATCGTTCGTGGCCACCGGCTTCGCGCCGCTGCAGCACCTGGACCCGGGCCGCGATGCGCAGCTGCTGCGCCTGGATGGCCCGGGCGGTGACGAATACTGGTTCACCTTCCAGAACTTCTACGTGATCACCACCTACAACCGCAGCCCCATGTACGCCCTGGCCGTGGATCAGCTGGCGCAGGAAATCCGCGCCCGCGTGAAAGGCCCAGGCGCACGATGAACAAGGGCACCGTGGGGGCGGTGATGTTGGTGGCGGTGCTGTTGACCGCCTGCGGTGGCGGCAGCCACAACACCCGGCCGTCATCGGGCAAGCGTTCTGGCGGCGGCTCCGGCCGCCCGTACGACGACATCAGCCGCTCGCAGGGCTCGCGCTACGGCAGCAAGAACGACAGCGTGCCCACCGAGATGCCGGACTTCAGCAAGATCCCCGAGCCGGTGCCGAAGAACGAGCCGCGCTCGCTGTACGGCAATAAATCGCCGTACTCGGTGCTGGGCCAGACCTACAACGTGCTGCCCACGCCCAAGGGCTATGTGGAGCGCGGCATCGCCTCGTTCTACGGCAACAAGTTCCACGGCTACAAAACCTCGAACCTCGAGGAATACGACATGTACCAGTTCAGCGCGGCGCATAAGACGCTGCCGCTGCCGAGCTACGCGCGTGTCACCAACCTTGAGAACGGCAAGAGCGTGGTAGTGCGGATCAACGATCGCGGCCCGTTCCACGAAAATCGCATCATCGATCTGTCCTTCGCCGCCGCCGTGAAGATCGGCGTGTGGCCCAGCGGCACGGGCCTGGTCGAAGTGCGTGCCATCGATCCGAACGATCCGGCGGCGACATCGGCGCCGCCGTACGTGCAGACCACGCCGAAGCCGGCCCCGGTCACGGCACCGCCGCCGCCCGTGCGTTCCGCGCGCACGCCGCCGGCGCCCGCTGCACGCACCGCGCCTACGGCGGCGGCTGTCGCAACGGGCGCTGCGCTCGCAGCCGCCCCGCGTCCGGCACCGACATCCACCACCTCCACGCCGGTGGCCGTCGGCAACCCCGAGGATGCCGGCCCGGTGCCCGGCATGACTAATGCGTCCGTGAACGACGCACTGCCACCGGCGGGCGGGCAGGGCACGGCGCCGGCCAGCACGCAGGTCGTGCGCTCGGCGGCGGGCTCGCCAGGCGTCGCGAGCGGCGCTACGGCCTCCGGTGCGCCGCTCGCCACCCGCGCGCCGTCGGCCGATATTCCGGCCCCCGTGGGCACCACGATCCCCGTCGCGAAAGCGCCGCAGACGGCCGCCGCGACACCGCCGCCCAGCACGCCGCCCAGCACGCCGCCCAGCGCCGCCAGCCCGGCCGCGGTGCCCGGCAAACCCAGCATTTACCTCCAGGTCGGCGCCTTCTCCGATGTGGCCAACGCCAACCGCGTGGCCGATCAATTGAACCGCGCCGGCCTGGGCCCTGTCAGTGTCATCGAGACCAGCCTGGGCGGCCGCAACGTGCGCCGCGTGCGCGTGGGCCCGCTGGCCGATGTGGATACCGCTGACAAAGTGACCGACCAGATTGCCGGCATGGGCCTGCCCAGGCCCTCGGTCGCGGTAGACTGAGCCCCTTTTTTCCTGTTTGTTTTTGACTGGACCGCTGAAACGATGAAGCTCTTGCCCCGTTCCCTGTTCGCTTTCGCCGCCGCCGCGCTTGTCGCCGGCGTGACCGTGGCGCAGCAGACGCCGCCGCGTCCCGCGGTACCGCGCCCCGTGGTGCCCGATGCGCCCGTGCCGCCGCCGCCGGAAGTGGATGGCAAGAGCTGGGTGCTGATGGACTACAACACCGGGCAGATCATCGCGTCGAAGGATCCGGATGTGCAGGTCGAGCCGGCCTCGATCACCAAGGTGATGACCGATTACGTCGTCTCCGCCGAGATCGCCAACGGCAAGATCCACATGACCGATCCGGTCACGATCAGCGAGAACGCATGGCGTGGCGGCGGTGCCAGCACCGATGGCTCCACCAGCTTCCTCAAGCTCAACAGCCAGGTCCCGCTGAAGGACCTGCTGTACGGCATGATCATCCAGTCGGGTAACGATGCCGCCATCGCCCTGGCCGAGCACACCGCAGGCTCCGAGCCGGCGTTCGCGAACCTCATGAACGCCTATGCCAAGCAGATCGGCATGGTGCATTCGAACTTCCAGAACGCCTCGGGCTACCCGATCGCCAACCACTACACCACCGCCCACGACATCGCGATCCTGTCGCGCGCGCTCATCCACGATTTCCCCGAGGATTACGCGATCTCGGCCGTGAAGGAGTTCGAGTGGAACGGCATCAAGCAGCACAACCGCAACCTGCTGCTGTGGCGCGATAACACCGTCGATGGCATCAAGACCGGCCACACCGCCGCCGCCGGCTACTGCCTGGCCGCCTCGGCCAAGCAGGGCGATGCCCGCATGATCGCGATCGTGATGGGTGCCAGCAGCGAGAAGGGCCGCGCCGATGCCGCGCTGGCGCTTATGAACTATGGCTTCCGCTTCTACGAAAGCCACAAGCTGTACGACGCCAACAAGCCGCTGGCCACGCCCAAGCTTTGGAAGGGTGCCGAAAACACGCTGCCGCTGGGCGTCACCGAAAACGTGATGATCTCGGTCAAGCGTGGCGACTACGACAAGCTGAAGGCCAACCTCGATATCCCGTCCACCCTGATCGCCCCGTTCAAGAAGGGCCAGCAGGTGGGCACGCTGCACGTCACGATGGATGGCCAGCCGGTCACCGACGTGCCCCTCGTGGCCCTGAACGATGCACCGGAAGGCGGCTTCTTCTCGCGCCTGTGGGACACGATCATGCTGTGGTTCCATAGCGACGACAGCGGCAAGAAGTAAGGAGCGCGGGCCATGAAAGAAATCGATTTCAGCCAGGCCAAGGCCGAAGGCAAGGGCTTCCAGTTCCCGGGCCAGTTCGAGATCACGGCCATCGGCAACGCCAACACGGGCCTAACGGCCCGTGTGCCGGAGATCCTGCACGGTATCGGCCTGGAAGTACTGCACGAGACGGTGACCTCCAAGCTCACCCCGGCCGGCAACTACGAGTCGGTCGCGGTCAGCTTCGTCGCACCCAGCCGTGAGAAATACATGGAAGCCCACGACGCCCTGCGCGCCGACGCCAACATCCGCTTCACCCTGTAAGCGATCGCCACCCCCGGCCGGCGGTCCCCACGGAACCGCCGGCCCGGCCATGGCGGCAAAGCCCCGATGGGCGGCGGGTTCTTGTATCGTTGCGGCTGAACCCGCATTTAGTCCCCATTCCCCTACGTCCCCTGCGCCATGACTCTCCCCCTCAACGTTCGCCGGCTGGGGCGCGTGCCCTACGAAACCTCTTGGAAGGCCATGAGCGCCTTCACCGACAACCGCACCGACGACACCGTCGACGAGCTGTGGCTGCTGGAGCACGACCCGGTGTTCACGCTGGGGCAGGCGGGGCTGGATGAGCACGTGCTGTTCGCCGGGGGTATCCCCGTGGTCCGCGTGGATCGCGGTGGCCAGGTCACCTACCACGGCCCGGGCCAGATCGTGGCCTACCCCATGATGAACCTGCGCCGCGTGGGCGTGAGCGTCCGCGACATGGTCTGCAAGATCGAGCAGGCCATCATCGATACCCTGGGTGAGTGGAATATCGGCGCCGACCGGCGCGATGGCGCCCCCGGCGTGTACACCGCCGATGCCAAGGTGGCCGCCCTGGGCCTGCGCGTGCGCCGCGGCTGCAGCTTCCACGGCCTGGCCTTCAACGTAAACATGGACCTGGAGCCCTTCCACCGCATCAACCCCTGCGGCTACAAGGGCTTGGAGGTCACCCAGGTGGTAGACTTGGGTGGTCCGTCGCGGTTGCAGGACGTGGAAGACGTGCTGGTACAGGAATTCTGTAAACAGTTCGGTTTCCACGAAGTCCGCTCCGCCCCCGTTATCCCCGAACTCCCCGCCCGCATTGCGGTCTGAGGTCGTAGCCATATGAGCCAAACCGCCCCCTCCCCGGTCCGTAGCATCCCCATCGCCGTCGTCGACAAGCCCGGCGAAAAGATGCTCGGCAACGACAAGATCGCGCTCAACCGCGCGGCTTTCGAAACGGATGTGCCCGTTCTGCGCAAGCCGAGCTGGATCCGCGTGCGCCTGCCCCAGGGCAACGCCGTGCAGCAGCTCAAGGCGCGCCTGCGTGAAAATTCGCTGGTCACCGTGTGCGAGGAAGCCTCGTGCCCGAACATCCACGAGTGCTTCAGCAAGGGCACGGCCACCTTCATGATCCTGGGCGAGGTCTGCACCCGCCGCTGCTCGTTCTGCGATGTGGCCCACGGCCGCCCGCTGGCGCCGGATCCGCTGGAACCCGCGCGCCTGGCCGAGACCATCCGCGACATGCGCCTGAAGTACGTGGTCATCACCTCGGTGGACCGCGATGACCTGCGCGATGGCGGTGCCGAGCACTTCGCGTCCTGCATCCGCGCCGTGCGCCACGCCAGCCCCAACATCCGCATCGAAATCCTCACCCCGGATTTCCGCGGCAAGGGCCGCATGGAGCGCGCGCTGGAGGTCCTGAAGGATTTCCCGCCGGATGTGTTCAACCACAACCTGGAAACCGTGCCGCACCTGTACCGCGAAGTGCGCCCCGGTGCCGATTACCAGTGGTCGCTCGACCTGCTCAAGCGCTTCAAGGCGCAGCACCCGGATGTCCCGACCAAGTCCGGCATCATGCTGGGCCTGGGCGAAACCATGGAGCAGGTGCTCGAAACCATGCGCGATCTACGCGCCCATGACGTCGACATGATCACCATTGGCCAGTACCTGCAGCCCACGGCTCACCACCACCCGGTGGTTCGCTACTGGACGCCGGACGAATTCGAGGCGCTGCGCGTCGCCGGTGAAGAGATGGGCTTCGGCCATGTCGCTTCGGGCCCGTTGGTGCGATCCTCCTACCATGCCGACCTGATGGCCCACGCCGCCGGCGTCGTCGAATAAACGCTCCAAGCACTTCGAGGCATTACATGACCCTTCGCCCCGTGTCGCTCGCCCTCCTGCTGGCCCTTTCCGCCACGGGGGCGTACGCCCAGAATGCCGCCCCACAGCAGCCTGGCGCGACACCGCCGGCGAAGAGTGCTGCCCCGCAGCCCAAGGATGCCTCGGAGGCTGCCACCTCCCCGGAGCCGCAGAAGAAGGAATCCTCCCTTCCGCTGAAGCCCACCTCGGCGGAAACGCAGGCCGCGCAGCTTTCCGCGCGCTTCCTCACCCGTTTCCACTACCAGGCGCAGCCGCTCGATGACGCCATGTCGGCCAAGATCTACAAGGCCTACTTCGACGACCTGGATAGCGAGAAGGTCTTCTTCACCCAGGAAGACATGGCCAAGTTCGAACCGCTGAAGACGCAGTTCGACGACGCCATCTGGAACCAGGACCTCACCGGCCCGTTCTCGGTGTTCAACCTGTACATCACGCGCGCCGTCGATCGCATGAACTATGCGCGCGGCCTGCTGAAGAAAGGTTTCGACTTCAACACGAACGAAACCTTCAACTTCGATCGCAAGAAGGCGGCCATCCCGAAGGACCAGGCCGAGCTGGACGATGTGTGGCGCAAGCGCACCATGAACGACTGGCTGCGCCTGAAGCTGGCCGGCAAGAGCGATGACGATATCCGCAAGACGCTCGACAAGCGCTACGCCACGTACATCAGCCGCGTGCGCCAGCTCGATGACGAGGACGCCACCCAGGCGTTCATGACTGCCTACGCGAACTCCACCGATCCGCACACCGATTACCTCGGCCCCCGTGCGGCCGATGCGTTCGATATCGCCATGCGCCTGTCGCTGGAAGGTATCGGCGCGGTGCTGCAGGCGCGCGACGACTACACCACCATCCGTGAGCTCGTGCCGGGCGGCCCCGCCGCCAAGTCGAACAAGCTGAAGCCGGGCGACCGCATCGTGGCCATCGGCCAGGGCGAAACCGGCCCCATGGTCGATGTGGTGGGCTGGCGCCAGGATGACGTGGTCAAGCTCATCCGCGGCAAGAAAGACACCACCGTGCGCATCGAAGTGCTCCCGGGCGATGCCGGCGTGGATGGCAAGCACGATATCGTGACCCTTGTGCGCAAGAAGGTCACCATGGAAGAGCAGGCCGCCAAGTCGAAGGTCATCGACGTGAAGGATGGCGATGTCACGCGCAAGATCGGCGTGATCGAGCTGCCCACGTTCTACCAGGATTTCGGCGCGCGCCGTAATGGCGATGCCAACTTCAAGAGCGCCACCCGTGATGTCGCCAAGCTGCTGACCGACCTGAAGGCGCAGCACGTCGAAGGCGTGATCATGGATCTGCGCAACAACGGCGGCGGCTCGCTCAACGAAGCCACCGAGCTCACCGGCCTGTTCATCGATACCGGCCCGGTCGTGCAGGTGCGCGATGCGCGCGGCCAGGTCGAGGCACAGGGCGATGACCAGCCGGGCATGTCGTGGGATGGCCCCATGGCGGTCATGGTCAACCGTGGTTCCGCATCGGCGTCGGAAATCTTCGCTGCCGCCATCCAGGATTACGGCCGCGGCCTGATCATCGGCGAGCCCACCTTCGGCAAGGGCACCGTGCAGAACCTGGTGGACCTGGACCGTTTCGGCAAGGCGCAGACCGGCGAAGATGCGAAGTACGGCGAGCTCAAGATGACCATCGCCGAATTCATCCGCATCAACGGCGATAGCACGCAGCTGCGTGGTGTCACCCCCGATGTGCAGTTCCCGCAGAACGGCGATGCGAAGGAGTTCGGTGAATCCACCTACGACAACGCGCTGCCGTGGCGTCATATCGATCCGGCCGATTACAAGCCGGTTGCCGACCTGAAGCCGATCGTGGGCCCGCTCAACCAGAAGCACCAGGCACGCGTGGCGACCTCGCCGGCGTGGAAGCTGATGCTCGATGAGCTGGCGCAGTACCAGAAGCTGCGCGACAAGACCGATATCTCGCTGAACTTCGCCGCCCGCCAGGCCGAGCGCAAGCAATTCGATGCCACGCAGGCCGATTTCCGTGCACGCCGCAAGGCGATCTTCGGTGGTGATGGCAGTGCGGATGCGAGCGACCAGGACAACGGTGATGATGGCCTGAACGCGAACGAGCGCAGCATCAAGAGCGACCTGAAGCAGGAAGCCGAGGCCAAGAAGGCCAAGGACACCCCGCTGGATGAGGCGGCGCACATCGTCAGTGACGAGGTGGCGCTCATCAAGGGCGATGCGAAGCTCGCTTCCGATGTGCTGCCGTACGGCGGCAGGAAAATCGATACGCCGCCGCAAACGGCCCAGGCCGCGAAGCCGGTGCCGAGCACCCCGTAACGCTGAGAAGGCCCCGAAAGGGGCCTTTTTCTTGCCTCGTCGCGCCTCGTCATCGGTTCATTCGCTGGCGCGAATGCATGTCTTTAGCGGCTTACGCCGCGCGTTTCGTGCCGCATGAGCTTCGCTCGTTGTAGGAGCGCGCTTGCGCGCGATGGGTGCTCGCGGCAAGGCCGGATCGCGCGCAAGCGCGCTCCTACAAGAGGCTTTCACTTTTGTGTTGGTAGCCTGCGTCGCGAACTTTCGCTTCGGATAAGGCAGGCTTCGCATGCTCGACTTCCTCGATCACCTCGGTATCGACCACGCCACGCGGCTGGTCATCATTGCCTGGTCCATCCGTATCGGCCTTTCGCTGGTGGCGTTGGGCATCGGCTTCTGGATCGCTGCGCGTGTGGCCAATCTCGGCAAGCGTGCCCTGGAGCGGGCGCGTGTGGACGACACACTGGCCGGGTTCCTGCGCAACGCCATCTACGGCCTGCTGATTGCGTTTGTGATCGTGCAGGTGATGGGCATGGCTGGGATTCCCACGGCCTCGTTTATCGCTGCGCTGGGCGCGGCGGGTTTGGCCATTGGCCTGGCATTGAACAGCTCGCTGTCGAATCTGGCGTGGGGTGTGTTGCTCATCCTGTTCCGCCCGTATCGCATTGGCGATTACGTGTTGGTCGGTGGGGTAGAGGGCACGGTGGAGAGCATCAACCTGATGCACACCTACGTGATCACGCCGGATAACCGCGAAGCCGTGGTACCGAACTCGAAGGTCGGCGGCGACGCGATCATCAACTTCAACCGCCGTGGCACCCGCCGGTTTGAGGTGAAGGTGGGCATCGCTTATACGGACGATATCGGCAAGGCCATGGATATCGTGCGGGGCCTGCTTGAAGCCGATTCGCGGATCATGAAGGACCCGGCCCCGGGCGTGTGGACCGATAGCCTGGGTGCCTCCAACGTGACCCTGGTGATCCGCGGCTGGTGCACGGTGGCCGATATGTACGGCGCCCAGACCACGCTGCTGCTCAACATCAAGGACCAGTTCGGCCAGGCGGGGATCACCATTCCCTCGTCGTCGACGGATATCCGGCTATTGCCGGCCGAGCAGCCCGCCGCGCCTTGATACGCACGCGCCAGCGCATATACGCGCTGGCGCTACGGCGCTGCGGCAACCCCTGTAGGAGCGGGGGGGGGGGGGGGGGGGGGGGGGGGGGGCGCCCCCCCCCCCCCCCCCCCCCCCCCCGCGGGGGGGGGGGGGGGGGGGGCGCCCACACCCCCAACCCCCCCCCCCACCCACCACTAGGGAGCGGAGGCGG
>NZ_JBNDKI010000035.1:0-13238 GCF_050435445.1 Luteibacter sp. 621
CGCGCTTGCGCGCGATGGGGGTTCCCGCAAGCACCCATCGCGCGCAAGCGCGCTCCTACAGGGGGCGGTGGGGGGCGTTCGTACGCACTCCGGACCCGGCCAGCACTGCCCCGCACAACAGAAATCACCCCAAACAACCGTTTGAATCGTGGGAATCTTCTCCTGAGGGATTACAATCGACCGGTTGCGCCGCACCACGGCGCCCGACATTCCCCCGTTGGAGGGTTCGTCCGCCCTTCAACGTTGTTTTGAGGAGGTTCCATGGCCGACGTCAAAGAAGCCCGCGTGCCCGATATCGGTGGCAAGCCGGTGCCCATTATCGAAATCCTGGTCAAGGTCGGCGACACCGTCGAAAAGGACCAGAGCCTGCTGACCCTGGAGTCGGACAAGGCCACCATGGAAGTCCCGGCGCCGTTCGCGGGCGTCATCAAGGAGCTGAAGGTCAAGGTCGGTGACGAGGTCAACGACAATGACGTGATCGCCCTGGTGGAAGCCGCTGGCGATGCCCCGGCCGCCCCTGCGCCGGCTCCCGCCGCTGCTGCGCCCGCTCCGGCGCCTGCCGCTGCCGCTCCAGCTCCTGCCCCGGCCGCCGCCAAGGCTGCCGCCCCGTCGGCCAGCAAGGCCTCCGGCCCGGTCAACGTGAATGTCCCGGATATCGGCGGCAAGCCGGTGCCGATCATCGAAATCATGGTCAAGGTGGGCGACAAGGTCGAAAAGGACCAGAGCCTCATGACCCTGGAATCCGACAAGGCCACCATGGATATCCCGGCCCCGGCCGCGGGTGTCATCAAGGAGCTGAAGGTCAAGGTCGGCGATGAAGTGAACGATGGCGACCTGATCGCCGTGCTGGAAGGCGAGGGTGGCGAAGCCGCCGAGGCGCCCGCCGCGCCCGCCGCCGCTCCGGCCCCGGCGCCCGCGCCGGCCGCCGCTGCCGCCCCGGCGCCGTCGAAGTCCGAAGCCCCCGCTGGCGGCGCCCCGCGCACCCCGCCGGTGGCATTCGATGCCTCGGTGATCATGCCCGATAACGCCCCCTACGCCAGCCCGGCCGTCCGCGCGTTCGCCCGCGAGCTCGGTGTCGATGTGGCCCAGGTGAAGGGCAGCGGCCGTGGTGGCCGCATCCAGCGCGAAGACATCACCGGTTACGTCAAGAACGTGATGACCTCGGGCGGTGCCTCGGTCGCCACCGGTGGCGCTGCCGCTGGCGGCAATGGCCTCACCCTGCTGCCGTGGCCCAAGGTCGATTTCTCGAAGTTCGGCGAAATCGAAGAGAAGCCGCTCGGCCGCATCCCGAAGATTTCGGCCGCGAACCTCGCCCGCAACTGGGCGGTGATCCCGCACGTCACGCAGTTCGAAGATGCGGATATCACCGAGCTGGAAGCCTTCCGCAAGAAGCTCGGCGAAGAGAACAAGGATCTGAAGATCACCCCGCTGGTGTTCCAGATCAAGGCCGTGGTCGCGGCACTGAAGAAGTTCCCGACCTTCAACGCCTCGCTCGATGCCGCCGGCGAAACGCTTACGCTGAAGAAGTATTTCAACGTCGGTATCGCCGTGGATACGCCCGATGGCCTGGTCGTGCCGGTCATCCGCGATGCGGACAAGAAGGGCCTGCTCGAACTCGCCGCGGAACTGGGCGAGATCTCGAAGAAGGCGCGCGACAAGAAGCTCACCGCTGCCGACATGCAGGGCGGCTGCTTCTCCATTTCCTCGCTCGGCGGCATTGGTGGCACGGCGTTCACGCCGATCATCAACGCGCCGGAAGTGGCTATCCTCGGCGTTTCCAAGGCGGCCATGAAGCCGGTGTGGAACGGCAAGGAATTCGCGCCGCGCCTCATGCTGCCGCTGTCGCTGTCGTACGACCACCGCGTCATCGATGGCGCGTTGGCCGCACGCTTCGCCGTGTACCTGGCCCAGCAGCTCGGCGATATCCGCCGCCTGCTGCTCTGACGGAGGCCTGCGCCCATGGCAAACACCATTGAACTGAAGGTGCCCGATCTCGGTGGCTCGCACGATGTGCCGGTCATCGAGATCCTGGTGAAGGCTGGTGATACGGTCGAAAAGGATCAGAGCCTCATCACGCTCGAATCCGACAAGGCCACGATGGATGTGCCCGCCTCGCAGGCTGGCAAGGTCGTCGAGATCAAGGTCAAGGTCGGCGATGAAGTAAACGAAGGCACGGTGATCCTCACCATCGAGGCCGCCGCTGGCGGTGATGCGAAGGCACCGGCGGAAGCGAAGCCGGCTGCCGCAGCACCGGCACCGGCTGCTGCCGCGTCGAAGCCGGCCGGCACCACCGTGTCCGAGTCGCCCGCGCACCCGGCCGCCGCGCCTGGCAAGGCCGGCCCCGCGCCGACCGCTGCCGCCGCGACCGGCCGCAAGGCCGATATCGAATGCCAGCTGGTCGTCCTCGGCTCCGGCCCGGGCGGCTATACCGCCGCGTTCCGCGGTGCGGATGTGGGCCTGGATACGGTGCTGGTCGAGCGTTATGAAACGCTCGGCGGCGTGTGCCTCAACGTCGGCTGCATCCCGTCGAAGGCGCTGCTGCACGCCGCGGCCGTCATCGATGAAGCCGCTGCGATCGAAGCGCACGGCATCAGCTTCGGCAAGCCCAAGATCGACCTGGACAAGCTGCGCTCGTTCAAGGAAAAGGTGGTCGGCAAGCTCACCGGTGGCCTCGCCCAGATGGCGAAGGCACGCAAGGTTCGCACCGTCACCGGCGTCGGCACGTTCGTGTCGCCGAACGAGATGGAAGTGACCACCGCCGATGGCGTGAAGCTCATCCGCTTCGAAAACGCGATCATCGCGGCCGGTTCGCAGTCGGTGAAGCTGCCGTCGTTCCCGTGGGATGACGAGCGCGTCATCGATTCCACCGGCGCGCTGGAACTGCGTGATGTGCCCAAGACCATGCTCGTGGTCGGCGGCGGCATCATCGGCCTGGAAATGGCCACGGTGTATGCGGGCCTCGGCACGGAAGTGACCGTGGTCGAACTCGCCGACCAGCTCATGCCGGGTGCGGATCTCGACCTGGTGAAGCCGCTGCAGCAGCGCATCGCCAAGCGTTACAAGGGCATCCACCTCAAGACCAAGGTCGTCGAGGCGAAGGCCACGAAGAAGGGCATCGAAGTTACCTTCGATGGCGAAAGCATCCCCGAAACCAAGCTGTTCGATCGCGTGCTCGTGTCGGTCGGCCGTTCGCCGAACGGCGGCAAGGTCGGCGCGGACAAGGCGGGCGTGGAAGTGACCGATCGCGGTTTCATCCCGGTCGATCGCCAGATGCGCACCAACGTGCCGCACATCTTCGCCATCGGCGACCTGGTGGGCCAGCCGATGCTGGCGCACAAGGCCACGCACGAAGCGAAGGTGGCAGCCGAAGCGGCTGCGGGCCAGAAGAGCTTCTTCGATGCGCGCGTGATTCCGTCGGTGGCCTACACCGATCCGGAAATCGCATGGGTGGGTGTCACCGAGCGCGAGGCGAAGGAAAAGGGCCTGAAGATCGGCGTGGGCAAGTTCCCGTGGGCGGCCTCGGGCCGTGCCATCGGTATCGACCGCACCGAGGGCTTCACCAAGCTGCTGTTCGATGAAGAGACGCACCGCATCGTGGGCGCCGGCATTGTCGGCCCGCACGCGGGCGATCTGATCAGCGAGCTGGCGCTGGCGATCGAGATGGGTTGCGAGGCGGGCGATATCGGCCGCACCGTGCACCCGCACCCCACGCTCGGCGAATCCGTCGGCATGGCGGCCGAGGTGTACGAAGGCACGATCACCGACCTGTACATCCCGAAGAAAAAATAAAGCGACACCTACGACGCACCCGGTGCGCGGCCTGATGGTCGTTCACCGGGTGCGTTTTTTTTGTGCGCGAACCTGGTGCGCTTACATCGGCTGAGGCTGACGAGGGACGACGGCATTCAGTTCGCTCAGCGGCAAAAGTCGCGAGTCTTCAAGGGCGGCCGTTCGGTGTCCCAGGCCGGCGAGGTATGCCGCGTTGTTGGCGAACGCGAGAAAGGATTCGACGTTCCGTTGCTTCACCAGCATGACCAGGTCCCAGCGTTCATCCTCAGGCCCGATCAACACGGGACCGCCGGTTCCGACAAAAAGAAGCTCACCGCCACTATCGCGGAGGAAGGGCAGCGTGTGTTCGATGTAGCGATCGAAGGCTTCGGCACCCGAGATGGGCGTTGCGGGGGCGAGCGCTGGATGCTGCGAGTAATCCGCGGTATCGCGAAAGCGCAGCAGGTTGAGCATCACGACGTTGCCCTTGACGCCGCGCATGACGAAGGCGCGGCCTGCGGCCTGGGTGGGTTCGAGGTAGCGGGGTGGGTGGTGCCTTGGCGAGCTGGTGAAGAGCGATGGCATAAGACGTCCTGTTCTTGGGTTAGTAATTTACCCGGCTAAAATACATCCAAATATTGCCCGGGTAAATAGTGCTGCTGCCCTCTACAACCACGCGATGGATCGCGCGCAAGCGCGCTCCTACAGCCATATCGCGTTCCAGTAGGGGTAGAGGCAGACGTGTTCGGCCAGGCCGGCACGTACCGGGTTCGCCACGATGTACCGCGCGGCCGCTCGTACGTCCTCGTCCTTGCGCAATGCGCGATCGTGGAACGCTCGTTGCCACAAAGGGTATTCGCGACCCTCTGCGCGCAATGCTCGGGTCATTCGCGATTTTGCGCTTGCCACGACCTTCGACAGATCGCCGTCCTCCAGGCGAATCAAGCCATGGAAGTGGTCGGGCATGAGGACCCATGCAAGGCATTCCGCACCTTTCCAGGTTTTGCGCGCGTGGATAATTCGGGATGCCGTGCGGGCATGACGGTAGTCGCGAAATATGGGCGCGCGATTCCACGTCACGAACGTGACCAGGTAGATGCGCCCGGATTCGGTGACGCGCCCGTGCCGCAAGGTTGACTGTGCTGGTCTCGATGTCATGCCGGGCAGCATGGCGATCGCCGAAACCCCGCTGTATCGGCGCCCCACCCAACGTTGTGTAGGAGCGCGCTTGCGCGCGATCGGGGTTGCCGCAAGCACCCATCGCGCGCGAGCGCGCTCCTACAGGTGGGGCCTGTCCACCGGCGACGGCGAGGCCGCCCCAGCCTAAGGCGGCGTAAGCCGCTGGAAACATGCATTCGCGGACGCGAATGAACCGATGGCGAGCCGCGACACAGCCAGGACCACGGAAAATAATGACCCCGGTCATATCGCAAACCCGTACGGGTTTATGGCATCGTCGGCGGATGCCAGCACCGCAGCCAGCTCACTACCTCCGTCGTCTCGGCACCTGGGATGCCGCGATGATCGTCATCGGCGGTGTCATCGGGGCGGGTATCTTCCGCACCCCGGCCGCCGTCGCCAAAAGCACCAGCTCGGGCACGGAGGTCATCATCCTCTGGGCTGTGGGCGGCCTGCTCACCCTGGCCGGGGTGCTGTGTTACGCGGAGCTGGGCGCGCGAAGGCCACAGGCCGGCGGTACTTATGTGTACCTGCGCGAGGCCTTCGGCCAGTTGCCGGCCTTCCTGTTCGGCTGGACCATGGCGCTCATCAACTACCCCGGCAGCGTGGCCGCGGTGGCTACCACCTTCGCCGATTACGCCACGCGCGCCGTCGGCCTGCCGCATGAATGGGTGAAGCCGGTCGCCGTGGCGGCCATCAGTTTCATCGTGGCGGTGAACCTGTTTGGCATCCGGGCTGGCGCATGGGTACAGAACATCTTCACCGTGCTTAAGCTCGGCGCGGTGGCCATGCTGATCGCCGTCGGCCTGTACCTGGCCCACGGGCACCTGGGCCTCGCGTTCGCGGCGGACACCACCCACGACGTGCCTTCAGGCATGCTGATCGGCGCACTTCTGCCGGCGATGTTCGCCTACGGCGGCTTCCACTACCTCAACGACCTGGCCGGCGAAGTCCGCGACCCGCAGCGGACCCTCCCGCGCGCGTTGGGCCTGGGCATGGCCAGCGTCGTCATCTGCTACGTGCTGATCAACATCGCCTACATGGCGGGCCTGGGCCACGCCGGCCTTGCCGCCAGCACGGCACCGGCAGCGGATCTCATGCGCCGGGTGTTCGGCGAATCCGGTGCCACGGTCATTGCCGTCGGCATTGCCTGTTCCACCTTCGGCTATTGCAGCATCGCCATCGCCGGCGGTGCGCGCGTGCTGCAGGTGATGAGCGCCGACGGCATGTTCTTCAAGCCCATCGCGCGCATCGATGCGAAGACCGGCGCCCCGCAGATCGCGCTGCTGGCGCTGGGTGCCTGGGCCATCGCACTGATCCTTTCCGGCAGTTTCGAAGCGCTGGTGGACTACACGACGGTGGGCGAATGGCTGTCGCATGCCTTCGGCATCGCGACCATCTTCTGGTACCGGCGCAAGCTGAAGTCGGAACCTTCGCCGTACCTGGTGCCGGGGTATCCGTGGGTGCCGCTCATCTTCACCACCACGGTGCTGTGCGTGATCGTGGCCACCGCCATTACCCAGCCGCAGAACGCCGGCATGAGCCTGCTGATCATCGCGCTGGGTATCCCGGTGTTTTACCTGTGGCGCAAGCGCCTCAACCGCGCGAGTTAACCCCGCGCCTACAAATGTGGTTCACATCCAGGATGGGAGACTGCGCAGATGGTGCTGACATTTGCTTTGTTGCTCGTAGGTCTCGACATGGACATCCGCCCACCCATGGCGGATTTGGCCCACCCAACCGACCGCATGACGACGCGGGACGCCACGCTCGATCCCACGCCGAGGACATTGGCGGACGGTAGCGCCTACGCGGCTGTCACCTTCCAGCCGGCACCTGCACCCGCGCTCGTCGTACAGCCGCCAGCAAACTGGAACGGCCATTTCCCGGGACGCAAGAACGGCGGTCTCTGGGTCAACATGCAGAATGGCATGCCCTGGCCGGTGACGATCATCGTGGACGTCGCGGCCGGTGAGCAGCACCTGAAAGCGACCGTAGGCCTTCCGCCCGGGCCGCCGCAGTTATTCAGCATGCCGCTTACTGCGACATCACCACGCGCCTACGGTATGCAGGTAGGGCCGCCCATGCCTTACATGGATGGCGGTAAAAGCCGACTTGTTGCGCTGTTCACCGAAGGGGCGATCGACCCCCAGAAGATCACCTCGATCACCTTCTCCATGCCTCGGCCCGGCGCGGCGCAAACGGTGCTGTTCGGCAAGATGTTCCTGATCGGCGACGATGGCGGCTTGGCGGGTGCCTACAAAGGCATCGTCGATCGCTACGGCCAGTTCACGCGTGCCACATGGCCGGAAAAGATCGACAGCGACGCCGTGCTGAAGAAGCGTGCGAGCGCCGCGCCGAACGTTAGCGCTCCCGTCGGCCTGGATCAGTTTGGTGGCCGTACGGATATGCCCGCCATGCAGGCATCCGGCTTCTTCCGCGTGCAGAAGCAGGGCAATCGCTGGTGGCTGGTGACGCCCGAGGGCCACGCGTTCTTCTCGCTCGGCGTGAATGCGGTGAACCACACCGATGGCCGCACGTATGTGCAGGGCCGCGAGTTCATGTTCACCGCGCCACCCGCTGCTGGCGCACCGTTCACCGGTACCGGCGATAGCCGCAGCGATAACGGCTCGCAGCACGATAACGGCCTGAACCATGGCCTGTGGTGGGATGTGTATGCGAACAACATCGCGCGCACGCTCGGCAATGATTTTGAAACCGGCTGGCGCAAGCGCACGCTCGATCGTCTGAAAGCGTGGCGCTTCAACACGCTCGGTAACTGGAGCGATCCCGCGTTCGCCGGTGACAAGCGCATGGCCTACACCGTGCCCATCCTGATCAAGGGTGACTTCAACACGGTGAGCACCGGCTACGACTACTGGGGTCGCATGCCGGATCCGTTCGATCCACGTTTTGAGAAGGCCGCGCAACAGGCTGTGGCAAACGCGACGAAGGGCAAGGCGGATGATCCATGGTTGCTGGGCTATTTCGCTGACAACGAACTCGCCTGGGCAGGGCAGGGGCCGCAAGGCCGCTGGGCGCTGGCGGTCGGCTCACTGGCGCAGGGCCCACAAAGCCCGGCGAAACAGGCGTTCCTCGCGTATCTGAAGAAGACCCACGGTGATGCCCCGGCGTTCGCGAAAGCGTGGGGCATCAACGTCACCACCTGGGACCAGGTGGCTGCGCAGAACTTCAAGGCGCCTGATCCGAACGAGGCGCATCCAGCCATCGCCGCCGACTACATCGCCTTCCTCAAACTCTATGCCGGGCAGTACTTCAAAACCGTCGCGCAAACGCTGAAGAAGGCCGATCCCCATCACCTGTTCCTCGGCGGCCGCCTCGCAGTGCGTACGCCGGAAGTGGAGGAGATGAGCGCGCAGTACACCGATGTCACCAGCATCAACACCTACACCGACCTGCCGGAACACGGCTTCGACGTGGCGGAGTTCAAGACCTGGGACAAGCCCGTACTGCTGACGGAATTCCACTTCGGCTCAAGCGACCGCGGCCCGTTTGGCAACGGCGTGGCGGCGGTGGCGAACGAAGACGAGCGCGGCAAGGCTTACGCGAAGTTCGTGGACGCAGCGGCCGCGTCGGGCATCGTCGTCGGCACCCACTGGTTCCAGTATGTCGATCAGCCGGTCACCGGCCGCATCCTCGATGGCGAGAACGCGCACATCGGCCTGGTGGGCATCACCGATATCCCGTTCGAGGGGTTCACGCGTGCGGTGAGCGGTACCAATGCGCGAGTCGGCGGCGGTGGGGCGAGCGGGCCCGGATCACACTGAGCAGCCTGGTAGGCGGCCCCGTGGGTGCCACGAGCTGGAGCGCGGCGGTGGCAACTCAGGCGGCAGGGGCCAACGCCAACCCCGTACGGGTCTCCCCCAGCACCGAACGGCCGAACACAAAGGCCAGCGGCTCAGCCACGCCGATCAGCGCGCTAATCGCGACGTTCTGGTTAGCCGCATAACTCATCGAAAAGGCGATGCTGAAGTGCGTCGCCGCGAACTTGATCTTCCGGGCCATGGCCACGTCCTCAATGGGAATGAATCTCATTATGGGGACGGTGCAAGCCAAGTCCAACTGATCCTGTGGATCGAGCCAATAGCTTCAGGCTATCGGCGACCTTGTAGGAGCGCGCTCGCGCGCGATGGGGCTGGCGGCAACGTGGATCGCGCGCAAGCGCGCTCCTACAGAAGGCGAAACCGGTGGGGGTTAGCGGTGGATGGTGGTGCCGACGACCAGGGCGACGACCATCACCATGGCCACGGCCATACAGGCGCTGCTGGGCTTCACCCGGCGGGCGTCGATGCGCGGGACCATGCGCCAGATCAGGAAGGCGCCGATCAGCATGTCCACGACCAGCGCGGCGCGCATCCAGGGCAGCACAAAGATGGACTGGCCGGCCGCCTGGCCGTGCTGGGCGGCGATCACCAGGCCGCCGGTGAGCACGGCGAGGAGCGCCCAGAGCAGGCTGGCGAGGTAGGCCCGGTTGAACACCACCGCGGTCTTCTCCAGCCAGCGCAGCACGAAGAACACGATCACCGCGGGTACCACGGCGGCGGCGCTGGAATAGATGACCCACCAGATCGCGGCGGAAAACAGCGTCAGCAGGGTCTGCACCGTCAGTAATCCTTGCCCGCGCGGCGCAAGGCCTTGCTCATCAGCCAGGCCGGGCCAATCAGGAGGTACTGCAGGTCGGTGAAGAACGATGGCCGTCGGCCCTCGATCTTGTGGCCGATGAACTGGCCGATCCACGCGGCGACGAATACCACCGCGGCGAGCCACGCCAGCCCGGAGGGGCCCAGCGCGTAATAGAGGAAGTCGGTGAGGAAGGCCAGCGAGATAAACGCACCGGCCATGGCAATGCCGATCACCCGCGAGAGCCGGTAGTAGTAGAAGCAGAACGCCAGGAACATGCCCACCACCGCCCACAGGCCCGGCTTACCGAAGGCGGAGGGCACCGGGATCAGCCAGATGAAGGCAATGACCGTCCAGGTGATGGCCGGCACGCAGATCCAGTGGATCAGGCGGTTGGTCGGGTTTTGGTGATCCCGGCTGTAGTTGCCGAACCAGGTGGCCGCGTCGCGCATGGGAGCTCCGTGAAACGTCATGTCCGTGAAGCATTACCCACGCAGCGTAAAGCGTGGGCTGCGCAGCGCAAGAGCGGGTGCAGCACCTGGTGCCGTCACCCGCTCCCGCGGCACCGACCATTAGCTGACGCGGATGTCGGCCAGGCGCTCCAGCGCTTCGGCGTACTTCGCGGCCGTGCCTTCGATCACCGATTCGGGCACCGACGGTGCCGGCGGGTTCTTATCCCAGCCCACCTGCAGCAGGTAATCGCGCACGAACTGCTTGTCGTAGCTGGGCGGGCTGATACCCACCTGGTACGAATCGGCCGGCCAGAAGCGCGACGAATCCGGGGTCAGCATCTCGTCCATGATGTACAGCGTGCCGTCTTCATCGGTGCCGAACTCGAACTTCGTATCGGCGATGATGATGCCGCGGGTGGCGGCGTACTCGGCGGCGAATTGGTAGATCTTCAGCGTGGCATCGCGCACAGCGTTGGCCATGTCCGCGCCCACGGCGGCTACGACGGCATCGAAGCTCACGTTCTCATCATGGTCGCCCACGGCGGCCTTGGTCGACGGCGTGAAGATCGGCTCCGGCAGCTGCTGGGCCTGCTGCAGGCCCGGGGGCAGGGTAATGCCGCAAATGGCGCCGGTGGCCTGGTAGTCCTTCCAGCCCGAACCGATGATGTAGCCGCGGGCGATGGCCTCCACCGGCACCGGCTTCAGGCGCTTGGTGATGACCGCGCGCTTGGCGTACAGGGCCGGGTCCACGCCGGCCGGCAGCACCGAGGCCACTTCCTCACCGGTCAGGTGGTTCGGGATCAGGTGTTTGGTCTTTTCGAACCAGAAGTTCGAGATCTGGCAGAGCATCTCGCCCTTGCCGGGAATCGGGTTGGGCAGCACCGAATCGAACGCCGAGAGGCGATCGGTGGCCACCATGAGCAGGCGGTTGCCGGGCAGGGCGTAGACATCGCGGACCTTGCCGCGGTGGATAAGGTCCAGGCCGGGCAGGTCGGATTGGCTCAGGGTGGTGGGCACGGCTTCGGCTCCGAGAGGGGCGGGGAAGCTACGTATTGTATCCGGGTACCCGGGGGGTGGCGCAGGTGGCCAACGGCCACCTGCTAGAATTTACGGCTACAGCCCCCACACCTTGGTCCATGCGCAAACTGACGACCGCGGCTCTCGCCCTGGCCCTTACCTCCCCTGTCCTCGCTGCGCCGCCCGCGAAACCGGTGCGGTTGGGGATGTGTGCGGCCTGCCATGGCGAAAATGGCGTGGCGATCAACGCCGATGCCCCGAACCTGGCCGGGCAGAAGGCGGTGTACCTGCGGGCGGCGTTGCACCAGTACCGCGATGGCCACCGCGATAACCCGATCATGCGCGCCATGGCCGGCCCTCTTTCCGATGCGGATATCGACCAGCTTTCCCAGTGGTATTCCGCCCAGTCCCCCTCCAAGGGCGCTCCATGAATTTCACCGGCCTTCTCATCGGTGCCGTGGTTGGTATGTGGCTTACCCACAACCTGCTCGGTGCTCTTATCGGCGGCATGATCGGCTTCATGTTCGATGCCAGCCGCCAGCAGAGCCAGCGCCGCCGTGCGCCGGTGCAGGGCGGTTACGTGGCCCCGCTGTTCGCGCTGATTGGCGCCGTGGCCAAGGCCGATGGCCGGGTCTCCGAAGCGGAAATCGCCATCGCCGAGCGCCTGATGGCGCGCATGAACCTGGATCAGGACGACCGCGCCAAGGCCATCGATGCGTTCAACGAAGGCAAGCAGCCCGAGTTCAACGCCAACGAGGTGATCGACCAGCTGCGCCAGTGGGTGGGCCACCGCCGCGATCACGCGTTCCCGGTGATCGATGTGGTGATCGAAACCGTACTTGCCGAAGGCAGCTCGCCCTCGCCGGAGAAGATGGCCATCCTGCGCCAGCTGGCATTCGCGCTGCGCGTGAGCGATATGGAACTCATGGCCCTCATGGCCATGAAGGGCTACGCCTGGAATGGCCAGGCCGGTGGCAACCGTGGCTACGGCGGCCCGCGCGGTAACGGTGGCTACGTGCCCCCACAGCGCAATACGCAGGGCCCCGATCCCTACGCCGTACTCGGTATCCAGCGCGATTCGGATGAACGTGCGATCAAGCGCGCCTACCGCAAGCTCATTTCCGAACACCACCCCGATCGCCTGGGTGATCTGCCCGAAGATATGCGCCGCCGCGCCGAATCGCGCGCGAGCGAGATCAACGCGGCGTACGAACGCATCAAGTCAGAGCGTGGATTTAAATGACGCGCTCGCAGGACGCCGTTAACCTGTAGGAGCGCGCTTGCGCGCGATACACGGTGCGGTAACCCCATCGCGCGCGAGCGCGCTCCTACAAAGGTCCACGTCATGGCCAAGCAGTCCCCCGTCATTGCCCCGTCCATCCTCTCGGCCGATTTCGCCCGCCTGGGTGAGGACACGCGCAAGGTGCTCGATGCCGGTGCGCAGTGGGTGCACTTCGACGTGATGGATAACCACTACGTGCCCAATCTCACCATCGGCCCGATGGTGCTGAAGGCGCTGCGCGATTACGGCATTACCGAACACATCGACGTGCACCTGATGGTGAAGCCGGTGGACCGCATCGTCCCGGATTTCGCCAAGGCCGGCGCGCGCAGCATCAGCTTCCACCCCGAAGCCTCCGAGCATGTTGATCGCACCATCCAGCTGATCCAGGGCGAAGGCTGCGAAGCCGGCCTGGTGTTCAACCCGGCCACCCCGCTCAACTGGCTCGATTACGTGCTCGACAAGATCGACATGGTGCTGATCATGTCGGTAAACCCGGGCTTCGGCGGGCAGAAATTCATCCCCTCGGCGCTGGACAAGATCCGCCACGTGCGCGAACGCATCGACGCCAGCGGCCGCAAGATCCGCCTGGAAGTGGATGGCGGCGTGAACGCCGATAACATCGGCCAGATCGCCGCCGCCGGCGCCGATACCTTCGTGGCCGGTTCGGCCATCTTTACGGCCCCCGACTACGCCGAAGTCATCCGCCGCATGCACGCGGCGATCGATAAGGGCTGAAGGCCGCCGTTGTAGGAGCGGGGGGGGGGGGGGGGGGGGGGGGGGGGGGGGGGGGGGCGCGCCCGCGCCCCCCCCCGCGCGCCCCGCACAGACTAGGGGCGGAGAGGGGGGGGGACGGGGGGGAAGGAAAAAGAAAAAAACATAAAAAAGACCAGGGCGGG
>NZ_JBNDKI010000036.1:0-12030 GCF_050435445.1 Luteibacter sp. 621
CCGCCCCGCGCCCGCCGGGCGGCGCCCGCCCATTCTTTTTTTTTTTCCGATGTGCTGTCTCGCCGCGCCGGGGCGGGCCCCCCCCCCCGGGGGCCCGCCCCCCCCCCCCCCCCCCCCCCCCCCCCCGCTCCTACAGGGGGTGCTTAGGCTTTCTTGAGGGCAGCGGCCAGCTTGGTGCGGTCGAGCTCTTTTTCCCATGCGCAGACCACGATGGCCGCCACGCCGTTGCCCACCAGGTTGGTCATGGCCAGGCCGGTGCCGAGGAAGCGATGGATGCCGAGGATCAACACCATGCCGGCCACCGGTACCACCGGGACCACGCTGAGGGTGGACGCCAGCATCACCAGCGCGGCGCCGGCCACGCCGGATGCGCCCTTCGAGGTCAGCATGCCGACGATGGCCACGGTGATCTGCTGTTCGATCGTGAGATCGATGTTCAGTGCCTGGGCGATGAACAGGATCGACATGGTGAGGTAGATGTTGGTGCCGTCGAGGTTGAACGAGTAACCGGTCGGCACGACCAGGCCCACGGTTTCCTTCGGGCAACCCGCCTCTTCCATCTTGCGCATCAGCGGCGCCAGCACCACTTCCGACGAACTCGTGCCGAGCACAATGAGCAGCTCATCCTTGATGTACCCGCAGAAGCGGATGATGCTGAAGCCGCATAGCCGGCCGACGATGCCAAGTATCAACACCACGAAAATAATGCAGACCAGGTAGAAGCTGCCGATCAACTCCATGAGCGGTACGAGCGCCACCACGCCGTACTTGCCGATGGTGAAGGCAATAGCACCGAACGCACCGATGGACGATACGGCGGTGATGTAGTGCACGATCTTGAAGAACACCTGCGCACCGGCTTCGATCACGTCATACACCGGCCTGCCGCGATCACCGGTCGCTGCCAGCGCGCAGCCGAACAGCACGGAGATAAGCAGGATTGACAGTACATCGCCCTTGGCGAACGCGTTGACGAAGGTCGTGGGGATGATCGAGAGCAGGAAGTCGATCGATTCGATGTTGTGGCCCTGGGCGACGAACGAGGCCACCTCGTTCGCCTTGAGGCTGGCCGGATCCACGTTGAAGCCGGTGCCCGGGTGGAAGATGTGCCCGGCCACCAGGCCAAAGAACAGCGCCACCGTCGAGATGACCTCGAAATACAGCAGCGCCTTGCCGCCGACACGGCCTACCTTGCGCATATCGCGCATGCCGGCGATGCCGGTCACCACGGTGCAGAAGATGATCGGCCCGATCACCATGCGGATCAGCGCAATGAACGCGTCGCCAAACGGCTTCATGGCCACGGCGTACTTCGGCGACAGGTAACCGAGGATGACGCCCAATACCACCGCCACCAGCACCTGTACGTAAAGCTGGCGATAGAACGGCTTGCGCGGACGCGCTGGCGGGAGGGTGGTGGTAAGGGGCATGGTCACGCTCTTCAGGCGAAGTCGTACAGGCGCGCGGGGTTATCCACGAGCAGGCGATGGCGCAGGGCCTCATCGGGGCAGAAGCGGAACATGAGGTCCACCAGGCCGCCGTCGTTGGGCATGTCCTTCGAAATGTTCGGGTGCGGGAAATCCGTGCCCCACAGCACGCGATCGGGTGCGGTCTCGATCAGCGCCTGCGCAAACGGGATCGCATCATCGAACGGGCGCTTGCCCGCCGAGACGCGCTCGGCACCGCAGACCTTCACCCACGCCAGCGGATTATCGCGCATCAGCGCCAGCAGCAGGCGGAACGGTTCCTGTTCAACGCCCTTCGCGGCCTGCACCCGGCCCATGTGGTCGATCACGAACGGTACGCGGATTTTTGCGAGCACGTCCTGCAGTTCCACGATGTCCTGCGCATCCAGATGCAACACCACGTGCCAGCCCATCTCGGCAACGCGATCCAGCACGCGCCAGAACACGTTCATGTCCGGGCGGCCACCCAGGTGCTGCACGAAGTTGAAGCGGACGGCACGCACGCCGCCATCGTTCAACAACGACAAACCCTTCTCGTCGATGCCGTCATCGACGATCGCTACGCCGCGGTAGCGACCATTGCTACGGGCAATGGCATCGAGCATCGCGGTGTTGTCGGTGCCATGGCAGCTGGCCTGCACGATCACGCCGCGCTCGAAGCCGAGGAAATCGTGCAAGGCGACAAGGTGTTCGTAGGGGGCATCGGGCGGGGTGTAGCTGCGATCCGGCGCGTACGGGAAACGGTCCGCCGGGCCGAACACATGGCAATGCGCATCGCACGATTTTGGCGGCATGGCCTGCAGCGGCTTCGTTGGGTTCGGGTCGGGCGGCAGGCAGCCCTTGAGCGGATTATTCATTCGGCAGATCGTCCACATAGCGCAGGCCGGCTTCCGCCAGGCGCGGGCGCATATCGTAAATATCCAGGCCCAGTTCGCCCGCCGCAAGGCGTTCGCGCTTGGCTTCTTCATTGAGCACTCGCTTGCGTGAAGCAGCGATCGCTGCATCCACGGACGCATGCGGCACCACGACCACGCCATCGTCGTCGGCGACGATCGCATCACCGGCCTTCACCCACTGGCCGCCGATCACCACGGGCACGTTCACCGAGCCGAGGGTAGCCTTCACGGTACCGCGGGCATGCACGGCTTTGGCCCATACCGGGAAGCCCATGCGGCGCAGCTCGGCGCTATCGCGCACACCCGCATCGATGACCAGGCCCACGACGCCGCGCGCCACGAGCGAGGTGGCGAGCAGGTCGCCGAACATGCCATCGGTATTTTCGGTAGTGCAGGCCACGACCAGCACGTCACCCGGGCGGCACTGTTCCACCGCCACGTGCAGCATCCAGTTATCGCCGGGCTGCGCCAGCACGGTCACCGCCGAGCCGGCGATCGCACGGTCGTGCTGGATCGGCTTGATCGGCGGCAGGAACAGGCCGGTGCGCCCCTGGGCTTCGTGCACCGTCGCCACGCCCATCGCGGCGAGCGTCTCGGCCTGGTCGGGCGTGATGGAGGGGCGGTTGCGGACCACGACGCCCATCATGCCAGCGTGCCCTGCGTCACGTGCGGGAAGACGCGCTGGAACGCCTCCGCATACTTGATCTTGAAATCGGAGTTACGCGAGGCCTGCGCGCCACGCTGCAGGCCGACCCGGGTGTAGTACTCCCACAGGTGCTCCTGCGCGGCCATGGTTTCGAACGCGGCCTGCTTCTTCTCCCACACCGACGAGATGTCGAGGAACAGCTCGGGCTTCCACTCGCACTGTTCCGGCTGGTGCGGCTCGAACAGGAACACGGGCGGTGCGCCGATCACCGGCACTGACGGCTCGTGGCCATGGGCCTGGGCGACCACGCGTGCCTCCTGGGCCACATGCGTTGCCAGCGGGTGATCGAAGTTATACGGGTCCTTCAGCGAATGGCTGAGCACGAACGACGGGCGCAACTCGCGGTATACCTTCGCCAGGTGGAACACCACATCGAGGTCGGCGCGCATGGGGTAATCGCCGATGTCGAGGAATTCAACGCTGGCACCAAGGATGGCCGCGGCCGCTTCGGCTTCGCGGCGGCGATCGGTCTTTACCTTTTCCATCGTCATGCCGGGCACGCGCCACAGCTTGGCGGATTCACCGCGTTCGCCGAACGAGAGGCAGACGATGTGTACTTTCCAGCCCTTCTCGGCATGCAGCGCGATGGCACCGCCGGCGCGCCACACGAAGTCGGCGGAATGGGCGCTCACGATCAGCGCGGTCTTGTTCTCGGACATGGGTGGGTCTCCGTGGGATGGGATCAGCTGGCGTGGGGGCCGGGCCAGATCGAAGAAGAAACGGGTACGGTGCCGCGCATCAGCAGGCGTGCCGTTCGCAGCAAGGCGGCGCGAACTACCCGGCCGTTTTCAAGGCCGAGCTCGACGCTGAACTCGCCCGTGGGGTGTTCGATGGAAAGCGTGCGCGTGTCGCCCTGGCCTGTCGTCGCGACGTCGGCGGCGACGGTGCCCGGCATGACGGCGGCGGTGGCGACCGTGACGGCGCCCAGCACGCCAATCGAGGTATGGCAGTCGTGTGGGATGAATGTGCGCGTGCCCAGTGCGCCACCGTGGCGCGGCTTCGAAACGAGGGTGATCTTCGGCACCGGTTTGCCCGAGACATCGCCGAGGTTCATCAGCGGACCGGCCTTCAGCCGCAGTGGTTCGATGCGCGCCTTCAACGCCGTGTTCGCATCCAGCTCATCCGGACGCTCCTGCCCGCTCACGCCCAGGTCAGCGGCGGCGATCAGCATCACCGGCATGCCGTTGTCGATCAGGGTGACTTCCACGCCATCGATGGTGTCGCGCAGGTTGCCGGTCGGCAGCAGCGAACCTGCCAGCGAGCCCTCGGTATCGAGGAAGCCACAGGTGACCGGTGCCGAGGGGCGCGGCACGCCATCGATACGGGCATCACCGTCGTACACGGGGCGGCCGCCCGGCGTCTGGATCGTGATCTCGGCGATGACGCCGGTGTTCACGGTGCGCACGCGCCGGGTGGTGGTGCCGTCATCGGCCGTGATCAGCCCGGCCTCGATCGCGGCGGGAAGTGCCGCGGCGAGCATGTTGCCGCAGTTCGGGGTGGTATCGACCTTGCCTTCGGCGATGCCCACCTGGCCGAACAGGAAATCGAGATCGGCGCCGTCATCATCGGGCAGCGAAAGGATGCCCGTTTTGCTGGTCAGCGGCTTCGCGCCGCCCAGGCCATCGATCTGGCGTTCATCGGGGGAGCCCATCGCGGCCAGGATCACGGCATCGCGGGTGGCGGTATCGGCGGGGAGATCACGCGCGAGGAAGAACGGCCCCTTGGAGGTGCCACCACGCATGTACCAGCAGGGGATTTCGTGCGACATCGGCGTTTGCGCCACGGTATTCCAGGACCGGGACGATGGTCGCCATCCCGGCCGGGCCGAACAACGCGATCCGCCGCTTATCTGCTATGCACGAATTGCATGTCTTTGCTTACGACATGCAGATGTTGCATTGCACAACTCAGCGATCGGCGTCCAGCCGTCCCTCGGCGATCAGCTCGTCGACGATCTCCAGGGCTTTTTCCGTGATGGGGCTGGTGGGGCGCTGGGTGGGCGTGGCGACGACCAGGCGGGTGGTGATCTGTGGCATGACGATGGGTGCGGCACGCAGGGCGTGCTCGCCGCGGCGAGAGAGCAAGGCATTGCGCGAAAGCACCCCGTAGCCCACGCCGCGCTCCACCAGGTCCAGCAGCGAGCGTACTGAATCGATTTCCAGCCGAATATCCAGGCCAACGCCGTAACGTGCCGCGTCGGTTTCGATCAGCTGGCGAACGGAATGCAGCGGCGAAGGAATGATCAGCGGGTACTGACCCAGCGTCGCCAGGGGCACCGATTCGGGCATGGTGTGGCCATCGCGCGTGCTACCGATCAGGTTCAGTTCTTCGGAATGCACGTGGCGAAAACGCATGTTGGCGTTCACCGCGGGGTTGTACAGCAGGGCGCAATCGAGCCGGCCCAGCTGCAACCATTCGAGTAGGCTGGCGCTGAGCGCCTCCACCACACTGATCTGCGCCTGCGGGTAACGCTCGCGGAAACGCATGACCAGTTCAACCGTGAGCGTGGATCCCACGCTGGGTGGCAGGCCGATGGCTAGCTTGCCGGCGTACACCCCACGGCTTTGGCCAAGGGAAAGCCGTGCCACTTCGACCTGGCGCAGGATGCCGCGGCCATGCTCCACCAGCTCACGCCCGGCATCGGTGGGTACCACGCCGCGGCCGTTACGCTCGAGCAGATGGGTGCCCAACTCGATCTCAAGCTGGCGCACCTGGCGGCTCAACAGCGACTGCGAAACATCGAGCGTCGCCGCGGCACGGGTAAGGCTGCCGAATTCGACGATGCGGATGAAGCTTTGCAGGTGTTTCAGGTCCAAGGTCACGGCGCGGGGTTGCCTGTGGTGACGGCATTATGGGCCTTGGGCAGGCGCGTATGCATGTGGGGAAGTCGCGGGCGGGTGATCGCGCGTAAGCGCGCTCCTGCAGGGCGCCATTTATTGGCTGCCGGGGCCACCCATGTTCACCATCACGCGCAGGCCTATCACAATGGCGTTCGCGGGCACCTTGCGCACGCCTACCGTATTGCCAAGCACATCGGGGTGCACGATGTACTGCAGGTTCGGCACAAGGCTCACCACCGGGAACAGCTTGTAGCTGTAGTTGAGCTCGGTCATCAGCTCGTCGCGCTTGAAGTGGCCATCGCCCTTGTTCTTGGTGATCAGGTCATCTTCATACCCAACAGCCTTTTTGCTGAAGCGGAACCAGGTGGCCTGGAAACCCAGCGAATCGTTCGGGCGAGCGCGCGAGAGGCCCGTCCAGAGGAAGCCACCGGTGGATTGCAGCGTGTAGTTTTCCGCGTTATCCAGCGGCCCCGTGATCGAGCCGAAGACGGCAAGATTGCGCGTATTGCTGTTGGCATCCGGCTTCCAGATGACCTTGTCGGCGAGCACGTAGAGGCCGTAACGCCCGCCATCGTAGTTACGCGCCGTGCCGCCCACGAGCCCGCGGTGCAGGCCCTTGGTGTTGAGCTCCGGATCGGTGAAGGGCGCGGAGTTGTACCACCCACCGATCTTCAGGTGCTTAGGATAGGGATCGGTGGCGAAACTGGTTTCGTAGCCAACTTCCACCGGGATCATCACGCCGGTGGAATCGTTGAGGCCCCAGTTCAGGCCGTTGTTGTTGCGGCGCTCCGGGTTCACCTCGAACGCACCGATCGAGACATAGCGCGCATCGGGCTGGTACTTCACGCGCGCGCCCCAGTTCACGTACGGGAAGCCGCTGAAGCCGCCCGAGGTGTTGGTGAGCTGGTAAGGGCAGTCGGGTGCGCTGACGAAGCGGCAGCCGTAGGTGGAGCGGGCGAACTGCCAGGTCGCATTGAGCCGGCCCGCAAGGACGTTAAGGTGGCTTTCCTTGAATTCTTGCTCCCAACTCAGCTGCGCCAGTTCCCATTGACGCTTGGGATACCAGTAGCCCTGGATCTTCTGCAGGATGCCGATATCGTCCGCTGCAACGCTATGGCCGTAATACCGCGAGAAGGTGATGTGCATCTTGCCGCCTTCGATGCCAGCGAGCTTGCCCATGTCCAGGTCCGCGCCGCCCACGGCACCGCCACCGTTGGTAGCACCGAGGCGCTCGCCACCGCGCACGCTGGCCGCCCAGTCGTTCGCCCATACGAAACGCAGCGAGATGCCTTCGTCACGCAAGCGATCCACCGGGCCGCCATCGTCTTTCGGCTTGACTGGCGCCGTCTGCCGGGGTTGCTGGGCATCGGTCGTGGTCTGCGCGCTGGCGCCGGTGGCGGCCAGCGCGGCGATAAGGGCGAACATGGAGCGGCGAAGCATCATCGATAAAATCCCCGGTGCCGAAAGAACGGCGAAAGCGGGGGCGATGCTGGCCGCCCCGGTGCCCGGGAACAACGCGATGGACGATCTTTCAGGTATGCAATTGATGCATGTCTTGGCTTACGCCATGCGTTTTGTGCATTGCAGCACGGGATCTTGCGCCTCGGCGGCGCGGCGAAGGTCGTCGGCGAGGCCCTGCGTGCCGTAGCGCAGCACATAGGCATCGAGCGCCTGCAGGAACGGTTCGTCGAACGACCAGCGGCCCCGGCTTGCCCCTTCGCGCCCCTCTTCGTACACCTGGGCCAGCAGCGAGGCGCATTCGTTGCGGTAGCCAAGGGCGAGGAACGTCGTTGCCGCGCGGGTGGCCTCCCCTAGCGACGCATGGGCAAAGCCCGCGACGCCAGGTTCATCCGCATAGAGGGTGCCCGCGCCAAACGCGAGCTTCAGGGTCAGCGCTTCGCGAAGCCGCGCATCGAAATCGTCGCCCTTGTAGCGGCAACGGTCGCTCCACCAAGTCCAATAGTGAATGGTGTCGCCCAGTGCGTGCAGCGCGTTCGCCGCAAGGGCCGGGCCACCCTGGACCGGCTCGCCCGCGATCATGAATGAGACGCTCTCGCCCGCCTTCAGGCGCACGCAGGCGGTGCCTGCTTCCGCCCCCGTGCCCATGGGCCGGGAGCAGCCGAAGTACCAGGTCCCCGGGGCCAACACGTCCTGCGGCTCGGTGCCCGGCACGGGCGCGGCGCATTCCAGCTGGAACGATGCCTCGCCTTCGGTGCACGTGATGATGCGCACGAAGCGCCCGGCGGGGATGGCCTCGGCCTGGCCCGGCCGGCCTTCGGCGACCGCCATGAAATCCACGACGTGGAGTTCGGCCCCCGGGGCATGGCCCACCGTCTCAAGCACATTGGTCCCGGGCACATAGCTAGAAACCCACTGCACCTCGCCCTGCATATGCACGCTGAGCAGCGGGCGCCCTGGCGTTGACGCACGCAGGCAACCCGCCGTGCGCCAAAGCGCCAGCGACACCAGCGCGGCATCGGCCGAGACGCGGCCATAGCCACGCATATCGCCAATCGCGAGGCCGGCCGGGGCCAGGCCGTAGGGGTGCGCGGCCGCGAGCCGTAGCTGTGGCATGGACATAACAAGCTTCCTTGGGGCGCCTGGGGAGGGACGCCGAGCGGCGCGGAGGTTGGGGGTTGGGCCGACAAATCGGCGTGAAACTTTCGTTCGTACCTGACGCGGCCGTTTAATTCGGGAAAGGTGGGCAGCGTAGAATGGCGCCAACCCCAGAACTTCTTGCGAATCAGGCCCATGAGCGACAAGCGTGTTCCCGGCATCGACGATTACGACGGCCCGGCCGGTGGTTGGGGCGCACTGGGCGCCGTCGCGCGCGCACTGAGCGGCCAGATGGCCCTGGCCCGCGAATCCATCGCGCTGCACAAGGTGAACCAGCCGCATGGGTTCGACTGCCCGGGCTGCGCCTGGCCCGACCCGAAAGAGACCTCCTCGTTCGAGTTCTGCGAAAACGGCGCCAAGGCGGTGTCCTGGGAGGCGACCGCCAAGCGCGTGCGCCCCGAGTTCTTCGCAAAGAACACCGTGGCCGACCTGTGGAAGCTCAGCGATTACACCCTGGAAGGATTGGGCCGCCTGACCCACCCCATGGCCTACGACGCCGGCAGCGATACGTTCCAGCCCATTGCATGGGAAGAGGCCTTCCGCCGGATCGGCGCGGCCCTTCGCGCCCTGCCCGATCCAAACATGGCCGAGTTCTATACCTCGGGCCGTGCCTCGAACGAGGCCGCATTCCTGTACCAGCTGTTCGTCCGCGAGTACGGCACCAACAACTTCCCCGATTGCTCCAACATGTGCCACGAGGCCACCAGCGTGGGCCTGCCGCAATCGATCGGCTCGGGCAAGGGCACGGTGCTGCTCGAAGACTTCGACCATTGTGACGCGATCTTCTGCATCGGGCATAACCCCGGTACGAACCACCCACGCATGCTTTCCACCCTGCGCGAAGCCTCCCTGCGCGGCGTGCCTATCGTGGTCATGAACCCGATGCCTGAGCGCGGCCTCGAGCGCTTCACCTCACCGCAGCACGCCTCGGAGATGCTCACGGGCAAATCCGTGCGCATCGCATCCACCTATTACAAGGTGAAGATCGGCGGCGACGTGGCTGTGCTCAAGGGCATGATGAAGTACCTCGTGGAGGAAGACGTCATCGCGCGCGAGGCGGGACTTCCCCCCGTGATCGACCACGATTTCATCGCACAGAACACCGAGGGTTTCGAAGCCCTCGTGCAGGATGTCAGCGCCACGCACTGGGCCGATATCGAACGCAAGAGCGGCCTGTCCCGCGGCGATATCGAATACGCCGCCTCGATCTACGCCAAGGCCAAGGCGGTGATCGTCTGCTACGGCATGGGCATTACCCAGCACCAGCACGGCACCGAGAACGTGCAGCAGATCGCGAACCTGCTGCTCATGCGCGGCAACATCGGCCGCCAGGGCGCGGGCATCTGCCCGCTGCGTGGCCACAGCAACGTGCAGGGTGATCGCACGGTCGGCATCACCGAAAAGCCCAACGCGGATCTCAACGAGGGCATCCGTCGCACCTACGGCTTTGAACCGCCGGTGGAACACGGGCATGACGCTGTAGCGTCACTTCTCGCCATCCGCGACGGCCGCTCGAAGGCCATGATCGCGCTGGGCGGTAACCTGGCCGTGGCCATGCCGGACACCGAGGAAACCTTCGAAGCGATGCGCAAGCTTGATCTTGCGGTACACGTGGCGACCAAGCTCAACCGCTCGCATCTGCTGCTGGCGAAGGAATCGTTCATCCTGCCCTGCCTTGGCCGCACCGAACTGGATGAACAAGCTACCGGCCCGCAGGCGGTAACCGTGGAAGACTCGATGTCGATGGTGCACGCCTCGGCCGGCACGCTCACCCCGGCTTCGGAACACCTGCGCTCTGAACCGTGGATCGTTGCCGGGATCGCGAAGGCGGCGCTGCCGGATACCAAGGTGGACTGGGATCGTCTGGTCGGCGATTACAACCTGATCCGCGACGACATTGAAAGCGTGTTTCCCATCTTCTTCGACTTCAACAAGCGCGTGAACGTACCCGGCGGCTTCCGCCTGCGCGTCGCGGCCAGCGAGCGCGACTGGGCCACGCCAAGCAAACGCGCGCGCTTCTTGCTGGCCCGCGGCCTGGATGAGGATGACCGCGTGGAGGAAGGTGGCCTGATGCTCACCACCATCCGTTCGCACGATCAGTACAACACCACGATCTACGGCCTGAACGATCGGTACCGTGGTGTGACCGGCCGGCGCGATGTGGTCTTCATGCATGCCAACGACCTGGCAGAACGCGGGCTTAAGCACGGCGATCGCATCGATATCTTCGCCACCGGCCGGAACATTGCCGATGGCCGCCAGCGTGCCGTCCGCAGCTTCACGGCCGTGGCCTACGATATCGCCGAGGGCTCGGTGGCTATGTATTACCCCGAAGGCAATGCGCTTATCTCGCTGGAGAACCACGACAGCCACTCGGGCACACCCACGTATAAATCGGTACCCGTGCGCATCGTGGCTGCCACCGGCCCGGCGCCCACCACCCGCCGCAAGAAGGCGACCCATGCGGCATGAAATCCTTCCCCCCGCTGGAAGCGCAACCCGTCCCGTCACCCGCTACGAGCGCGGCCGTGCGGCGCAGGATGACGACCGGCTAGCCGAAGAGGTGCCGGTTGCGGTGCACATCAACGGCAAACCGTTCGCTGTGATGATGGCCTCACCCGTGGATCTGGAGGATTTTGCACGCGGCTTTGCGCTGACAGAGAACCGCGTCACCGACGCGCGTGATATCGATTCGATCGAGGTGCAGGAGGTGCTGGAGGGCATCACGATCGACGTACGTACGCGTGAAGCCATGACGGCGGCCGCGCTTGCCACCGTAACGACCGATGCCGAGCCTGCCGGTGCACTTGGCGAACGCGAGATGGTCGGCAGGAGTGGTTGCGGCATCTGCGGCACGCGCGAACTGGAAGACGTCATCCGCCGCCCGCGCCCGGTCGCGGCGGGCTGCAACGTGGCGCCCGATGCCATCGAGCGTGCGCTGGAATCGTTGCGCGCCGAGCAGCCGATCAACGCGTTCACCGGTTCAGTGCATGCTGCTGCATGGGCCCGCGCCGATGGTTCGTTGATGGTGGTGCGCGAGGACGTAGGCCGGCACAACGCACTGGATAAGCTGATTGGTGCGATGACCCGGCGCGGCATCGACCCGCGAGAGGGCTTCGCGCTGATCACCAGCCGGGCGAGCTACGAGATGGTGACCAAAGCGGCCGTCGCGGGCATGACGGTACTGGTCGCGATCTCGGCGCCCACGGCGCTGGCCGTGGCACTGGCCGAAGAATGCGGCCTGACGCTGGCTGGCTTCGCCCGCCCCGGCCGGTTCAACGTGTACAGCCGGCCCGAGCGAATCCACAATCCCGGGCCGTAGCGCGCGCCGTCGCTTGAACACCACCCGCCGCCGCGCCCCGGCTTCTGTAGGAGCGGGGGGGGGGGGGGGGGGGGGGGGGGGGGGGGGGCCGCCCCCCCGCCCGCCCCGCGCGGGGGGGGGGGGGGGGGGGGGGGCCCGCGCGGGGGCCCGGCGGGGGGCGCGGCGGGGGGCGGCGGGGGTGAGG
>NZ_JBNDKI010000037.1:0-11833 GCF_050435445.1 Luteibacter sp. 621
ATTCTGTTGTATGCAGTTTTATATATTTCTTTCTTCTCTCACCTCCCCCCGACCCGCTCCGTTTTTGTTCGGGGGGGGGGGGGGGGCGGGCGGGGGGGGGGGGGGGCGCCCGGCCCCCCCCCCCCCCCCCCCCCCCCCCCCCCCCCCCCGCTCCTACAGGTGTGTCGTGGCTAGTGGGAGGGTCAGGGTGAACGTTGCGCCGTGCTGCTCATTGAGCGATGCATGCAGCTGGCCATCCAGGCTCTCCATGATGGATCGGCTCACCGAGAGACCAATGCCCATACCGGCATCCTTCGTCGTGTAGAAGGCGTCGAATAATTGGGCGGCGTCAGCGGCATCAAAGCCCGTGCCGTTGTCTTCTACGGCCAGGTGCACTGCGCGTTGGTCCGCCCAGGTGCGAAGCCAGATCTGGCGCGGCCGGTCCGTAGTGGATTGCAGCGCATCCGACGCGTTCAGGACCAGGTTGAGGATCACTTGCTGTAGCTGTACCCGATCGCCCGTGACCTGTGGAAGCTCATTCCCGTACGCGGGCAGCACACTGATCCCGTGTCGTTGCAGCTCACCAAGCAGTAGCGTGACCACTTCACGAGTGGTGGCATTCAGATCAACGCATTCGGCGGCCACTGGCTTCTTCGAGAAAAGCGCCCGAAGCCTCTTGATAACGTCCGCTGCGCGGTAGCCATCGCGGACGATGCGTTGAGCAGTTTCGAGCGCACCATCGATATTGGGCGGCGTGGCGCCGAGCATGCGCTGGCACGTGCTTGCATTGGTGATGATGCCCGAGAGCGGCTGGTTTACCTCGTGGGCGATAGAGGCAGTGAGCGCACCGAGCGTGGCGACCCGTGCCACATGCGCCATATCCGAACGGATCTGGTTGAGTGCCACATCGTTGAACGCTCGCTCGATGGCGATGCTGGCCATGTGGCTGAACTGTGCGATCAAGGCATTCTCGTGGCCGGTCGGTGCATGGATCTGCCGATACAGGATGATCAGTACGCCGAGGACGGCACCCTGCGATGACGCGACTGGCGTGGCAATCGCAGCGCAGAAGCCATTCGCGCGCACCACGGTCGCCCAGTCGGGCCAACGTGACTCCGCAGAAAGGTCATCCACGATCACCTGGTCGCCTGCGAGCGCGGCGGCGGCTAGCGGGCACGCCTGCGGATCCAGCACGCTACGCATGCCCCGGGCGATCAGCGCGTCCGGCAAGGTGTTCGAGATGCACGCCGCCTCGGTCACCGCCTGGCCGCGCCGCGAAGGCGCCAGGACGATGCCGCTGGCACATCCACCCAGCGCGCCTTCGACCACCGTGCACAACTCACCCAATATCTCGGCTAGTGCACGCCCGGTCGCCATCATCTCGAGCACGCGCTTCTCGCCAGCGAGAAGTAGCTCACCGCGCTTGTGGTCATCGATATCGGTGTTGCCGCCGAACCAGTGCAGCACCCGGCCGGCCTGGTCCAGCTTGGGCGTGGCGCGGATAAGGAACCAGCGGTATGCGCCATCGAAGCGCCTCAGCCTGGCCTCGTACTGCCCTGGCTGGTTGGATTGCAGCAGGCCGATCCAGTACCTCGACAACCCATCGGCATCGTCAGGATGCACGGCCCGTGCCCAGCCGAAGCCATGGGCTTCGGCGGGTGTCATGCCCGTGTAGTCATACCAACGCTGGTTCAGGAAATCGACGCCGCCATCGGCGCCAGTGCGCCAGACAAAACCCGGGCCCGTATCGATGAGCGCACGCAGGCGTGCCTCGGAAGCACGCATGTCATCGAAATCATCCATCGAACCCACGGTCACGTCCCCTGCCAGGCGCGTCGCCCCCGATTATCCCGTGCTCGCCGCGCGGGCCGGGATCATACCTTGGTGTGACACCTTGGTATCGGTCGATACCATCGTGCAATGGCGACACCCGGGCGTGTTTGCTCCCATCGAACGCCCAACCACCCCCCAGGGAGCGACACCATGAAGAAACTTATCGCCGGCGCACTGTTCGCCGCCGCTTTTGCTACCGGCCCTGCGGCTTTTGCGCAGGAAACGAAGCCGACGATCGTGCTAGTGCACGGTGCCTTCGCCGACGCCTCAAGCTGGACCGGCGTGATCAAGATCCTCGCGAAGGATGGCTATACCGTCATCGGTGCCGCCAACCCGCTGCGTGGCGTGAAGAGCGATGGCGACTACGTTTGCAGCCTGGTGGGCGCGCAGCAGGGTCCGGTCGTGCTCGTGGGGCACTCCTACGGCGGCTCGGTGATCACCCGTGCCGCGAACGGGCACGAGAACGTGAAGGCACTGGTCTATGTGAGCGCCTTTGCGCCGGAGCAGGGCGAATCGGCGGCAGACCTCGCCGGTAAGTTTCCCGGCAGCACGCTGGGTCCGACGCTTGCGCCGCCGGTGACCCTGGCCGATGGCAGCAAGGATCTCTACATCATCCCGTCGAAGTTCCACGACCAGTTCGCCGCCGATGTCCCGGCCGCCGAGGCGGCGATCATGGCAGCAACGCAGCGCCCGATCACCGAAGCCGCGCTCAACGAGAAATCGGGTGAGGCGTCGTGGAAGCACATCCCGGTGTGGTTCATCTACGGTGACAAGGACAAGAACATCCCGCCGCAGGCGATGGCCTTCATGGCCAAGCGCGCTAACGCGCGCGATACCGTCGTCGTGAAAGGGGGTTCGCACGTGGTGATGGTGTCGAATCCACAAGCGGTGGCCAGGTTGATCGAAAAGGCTGCAGCGACAAAATAAGCGTAAGAATGTGCGCCGGTCCCCATGGGGAGCCGGCGCACATCGGGTCACGGTGCGTAGCGGGTAAACACCAGGTCGTGATTTACCACCTTGGCCTGGTGGCAGGCCAGGCAACTCTGGTGTTGGGCCAGGTCCGCCGGCTTGCCGTCAATGAAGCGGCCGAAACCCCAGCCGCCCGATGCCGCATACTTCTTCGAATCCTTCACCATCACCTGCACGGTGGTCGCCGCGCCTGGTACGTACGCGGGCGCGAATTCCTTCGACGGCACGTGCTTCCAGGCCAGCTTCACCAGCACGCTGCCGTCGGGGAACGGCAGCGTGCCATTCCGGTAGGCCTTGATCGCCACGTCATTGCCCAGCACGACGCGGAGCTCATCCAGCGGTGGCGTTTCATGCGCGGGGGCGATCATTTCCCAGTGCCTGTAACCCTCCGGGATGGTCACGCCGTAGATCGGTGAGCGGGCGACATCCTCCTTGCTGGCAGCCAGCGTCACCGCCGTGGCGAACGATCCGGCGGCGATGGCGAACAAGGCGACGAGCGACCGGTTCACGACCGCTTGTCCGCATCAATGATGGCCTGGGCGAACGCCTGCGGCGCCTCCTGCGGCAGGTTATGGCCGATACCGCCGTTGATGGTGCGATGTTCGTACTTGCCGGTGAACTTCGCCGCGTACTGCGCCGGCTCAGGATGCGGCGCACCGTTGGCATCACCTTCCATGGTGATCGTCGGCACACCGATGGTCGGGCCGGTAGCAAGCTTTGCTTCGATCGAGTCGTATTTTGCCTCGCCTTCGGCCAGGCCCATGCGCCAGCGGTAGTTGTGTACCACCAGTGCGACGTGATCCGGGTTATCGAACGAAGCGGCGCTGCGCTCGTAGGTGGCGTCGTCGAACTGCCACTTCGGCGAGGCGAGGTTCCAGATCAGCTTGTTGAAGTCGTGGCGGTTCTGTTCATAGCCTTCGCGGCCGCGCTCGGTAGCGAAATAGAACTGGTACCACCACTGCAGCTCTGCCTTGGGTGGTAGCGGCTTCTTGCCGGCGTCCTGGCTGCCGATGAGGTAACCGCTCACCGCGACCAGCGCCTTCACGCGCTCGGGCCAGATAGCAGCCACGATGTCGGCCGTGCGGCCGCCCCAATCGAAGCCACCCAGGGTTGCCTTCTTGATCTTCAGCGCATCCATCAAATCGATGATGTCGGTGGCGAGCGCGGCCGGCTGCGCATTGCGCGGCGTGGCGGCATCGATGATGCGCGTGGTGCCGTAGCCACGCAGGTAAGGCACGATCACGCGATAGCCCTTCGCGACCAGGACGGGCACGACTTCCGCGAAGCTGTAGATGTCGTACGGCCACCCGTGCAGGAGGATCACCACGGGACCCTTGGCCGGGCCGGCGTCGACGTAGCCGACATCCAGTGCGCCCGCGCGGATCTGCTTGAGCGGGGGAAACGATGCCGCGCTACCGGTGGTGGGCGCGGCGCCGGCGCCCATCGGGGAAGGTACGGGGGAGGCGCTGGCAAACGTCGCGAAGCCCAGCGGGGCCGCGGCCATGGCCATGGCGCTCACACCGAGGAAGCGGCGACGGGAGAGGATGTGTTCAACGGACATGCGGGGGCTCCTTTAACGCAGGGACTTGAAGGCGGCACGGAGTTCTTCGACGAACAGCTGCGGCTGTTCCCAGGCAGCGAAGTGGCCGCCCTTATCCACTTCGTGGAAGTAGTACAGCGACGGGTAGGCACGCTGTGCCCACGCCTTCGGCGTGCGGTAGATCTCGTACGGGAACACGGTGATCGCCACCGGTACCTTGATCTCGCTGGTCTTCTGCGCAGCGGCACTGAAGTTGTTGTTATTGTTCTCCCAGTAGAACCGCGACGCCGATGCGCTGGTGTTCGTCAGCCAGTACAAGCTGATGTCATCGAGCATCTCATCACGGCTCAGCACGCCATCGGGGTGGCCACGGTTATCCGCCCACTGCACGAACTTCTCGTACATCCATGCGGCTTCACCGCTGGGCGAATCCGCCAGCGGATAACCAATGGTCTGCGGGCGGGTCACCATCATCGCGCCATACGCCGCATTGCGCCCGAAGAAGGCGCTGAGCTCGTCGAAGGCGCGCTTCTCGTCGGCCGGCAGGCCAGCGGGCGCCGGGTCACCGCCGAAGATCGGCTTCACCAGTTCGGGCGGGATGGTGGCGGGCATGTTCAGGTGGATGCCGAGCAAACCCTGCGGTGCCTGGCGAGCCAGTGCGTCAGAAATGACCGAGCCGTGGTCGCCGCCCTGCGATACGTAGCGCGTATAGCCCAGGCGGTGCATCAGCGTATCCCACGCCTTCGCCACGCGATCCGGGCCCCAGCCAGTACCTTTGGGCTTGCCCGAGAAACCGTAGCCAGGGATGGCCGGGATAACCACATCGAAGGCATCTTCCGGTCGGCCGCCATGCGCGGTCGGATTGACGAGCGGGTCGATCGTCTTCAGGAACTCGATCGGCGAGCCGGGCCAGCCGTGGGTAAGGATCAACGGCAGCGCGTTCGGGCTCTTCGAGCGCACGTGGATGAAGTAGATATCCACGCCATCGATGGTGGTGACGAACTGCGGCAGCGTGTTGAGCTGTGCTTCGAACTTGCGCCAGTCGTAGCCCTTGCCCCAGTACTGCACGAGGGCCTGCACCTTGGCCAGCTGGATGCCCTGGGAATCGTCGTTGACGGTTTCCTTGTCGGGCCAACGCGTTTCCGCGATGCGTCGGTGCAGGTCGGCCAGATCCTTGTCCGCCACGTGCACATGGTACGGGCGGATGGATGTGTCATCGGCGGTGGTGGCCGCGGTGGCAGGGGATTGCCAGAGGGTGCCCAGCAGGGCGATGCCCAGGGCGAGCGTCGCTGCGCGCATGGTCGTTCTCCATCGGTGTGCGTAGATGAAGAGCGATGACAGCAGAGGCGGACGGGCGCGACGATTGCACCAAGGTATTGATCTATACCAACGTATCATTGCTGCGAGCGTGCAAGACACGGTGGCACACCGACACCAAGGTATCATGGGCGGGCGCGGTGCCATGGCGCATGCTTCGCGTGCCTTCTTTCGAACCATGCGTGACTTGTGGAGCTTGTGCCATGGCCATGCCTTTGCTCGTATCTGTCGTAGACGATGACGAGTCTGTACGCGAAGCACTGGCGGGTCTGCTGCGCGAACTCGGTTACGCGGTAGCGGCTTTTGCTTCTGCCCATCATTTTTTGGACAAAGGTGATGCGGACGCCACGCATTGCCTGATCCTGGATGTATCGATGCCCGGCATGTCCGGGCCCGAGCTGCAGCGTGAGCTGAAGGCGCAGGGCCGGGCCATCCCGATTATTTTCATCAGCGCGCAGGCCGATCCTGCACTGCGCCCGGCGCTCCTGGCAGAGGGCGCGGTGGCTTACCTGCAGAAGCCGTTCGGTGAGCCGGATCTTCTCCAGGCGCTCGCCGCGGCCATGCCCCTGCGCTGAACGAACGAGGATGCAACATGGTGCCACTGGCTGACGCATACTCAACCACGCGCAAGCGCAAAGCCCCGGCCGTGCTTGAGCCCGTGGTGTATGTCGTTGATGACGACATCTCCGTGCGCGAATCATTGGAGGCCATGCTGGGCTTCGCCGGCTGGCGGTTCATGTCGTTTTCGTCCGCGCAGGCCTTTCTTGATCACACCCGTGATGACGCGCCCGCGTGCCTGGTCCTCGATATCAACCTGCCGGACCTGAATGGCCTGGACCTGCAGCGCCAGTTGCTCGGCGAGACGCGCGTGGTGCCGATCATTTTCATCACCGGCTATGGCGATATTCCCAGCACCGTGCAGGCGATGAAGGCGGGCGCGCTGGAATTCCTGACCAAGCCCTTTGATGCCGATACGTTGCTTGACGCGATCGCCGGCGCGATCGACGCGAGCCGCCAGGCACGGAACGCCAAACAGGTGGCAGGGAAACTCCAGGCTGCGTTCGACACGCTCACCGGCCGCGAGCGCGAAGTCATGGGCATGGTCGTGGCCGGAAGCATGAACAAGCAGATCGCCATGGAACTGGGTATCAGCGAGATCACGGTGAAGGCGCATCGTGGCAAGGTGATGCGGAAGATGCGCGCGCGCACTTTGGTGGAGCTTGTGGAGATGGCCAGCGTGTTGCGCTCAATGGGCTGATCCGCCCGCTCAGCGGCTTCCGGTGAGCGACCTGACCTGGCAGCCTGCGAGGGCCTTCAGCGGATCTATACTTCCGGGACGGCCGCCCCCTCGCGGTCACCCAGGGAGGCTCCATGTCGAAGGTACGCATCGCAGGGTTCAACGTCTCGATGGACGGCTACGCGGCCGGCCCGAACCAGAGCCTGGAAAATCCGCTTGGCCAGAATGGTCCGGACATCTTCCAGTGGTTTTTCCCCACCCGCATGTTCCGCGAGATGATCGGCCAGGACGGCGGCGAGACCGGGCCCGACAACGACTTCGCCTATCGCGCGATGGAAGGCTTCGGCGCTTTCATCCTGGGCCGCAACATGTTCGGCCCCATCCGTGGCGAATGGCCCGATGACGCATGGAAAGGCTGGTGGGGCGATAACCCGCCGTACCACGCACCGACCTTCGTTCTGACCCATTACCCGCGCGCGTCCATCGACATGGAAGGCGGCACGACCTTCCATTTCGTCACGGGCGGGATAGAGGAAGCCTTGCACCGTGCGCGCGACGCGGCGGGCCACAAAGACATCAAAATCGGTGGGGGCGTTTCCACGGCCAGGCAATACATCGAGGCCGGGCATGTGGACGAAATGCACCTGGCCATTGCGCCCGTTGTCATGGGGCAGGGCGAGCCCCTGTTTGCCGGGCTGGATCTGCGCGCGATGGGATACAAGACCATCGAACATGTGCCGACCGAGCGCGCGACGCATGTGGTGCTCGCGCGGGGGTGAGGCCACGGGGCCGCCTCCGGGCGCCGTTCCGGTCCGGCGCATGAATTCCACCCGGATATAAAGAAGATTGCTTGTAGGTCGAGTAATTTTGCATATTGATAATTCAGGAATGAACTATATACTTATGAGGTAACCACGCCGCAGGCTATCCCTCATGAGCGATTTCGTCCCCACCGAAGCGCGGATCCACAACACGATCAAGAAGTACCCCGCCTTCCCCCGGGAGCCGGCCGTGCTGGTCCGCCTGATCAAGCACATCTACAAAGAGGTGCACGATGAGGCCAATGGGGTGATGAAGCCCTACGGGCTGAACCACCCCGAGTACAACATCCTGATGATGCTGTACGGGGCGCCGGGCCATGCCCTCAACCCCACCCAACTGGCCGATGCGGCCGGCGAGAAGTCGGCCAATGTCACCCGGCTGACCACCCGCCTGTGCGATATGGGCTACCTCGGCCGTGCGTCCAGCGAGGATGACCGCCGCAAGGTGGAGCTCACCCTCACCCCGGCCGGCATCGCCCTTATCGAAAGCTTCCTGCCGGATATCGTCACGCTGCTGCACCGGCAGACGCGTAACCTTTCGCTGACGGAGCAGGGCCAGCTCGAGGCCCTGCTGAAGAAAATGCTGGCTGGTTTCGAGGCCTGAGCGAACGCCGTCATGTCTGCCGTGAACCCCACCGCCGCCACTGCCCCCGACACACGCCAGGTCGTGGTCGAGACGCTGCGCGAGGAAGCCTCGATCTGGCTCTTCGTGGTGAAGACCCTTGTGGCGTTTTTCGCCACCGGTTGGCTGGCGATGCGCTTTGACCTGCCGGCGCCGTCCACCGCCATGCTGACCACCATCATCGTGGCCAACCGTCAGGCCGGCATGGTGCTGGCCAAGAGTTTCTACCGCGCCATCGGCACGGTCGGTGGTGCCACGGTCGCCGTGGGCATCGTCGCGGCGTTCCCGCAGCAGCGCGATCTGTTCCTGCTCGCCCTCTCGTTGTGGATCGGCGTGTGTTCGGGCGGCGCCACGTTGTACCGCAACTTCAAGTCCTACGCGTTCGTGCTGGGTGGTTACACGGCCGCCATCGTTGCCATTCCCGTGATCGACAACCCCCCGGGCGTGTTCGATTCCGCCGTGGCGCGCCTTTCGGAAGTGCTGCTGGGCCTGCTGGTGAGTGGTGTGGTGAACGATGTGGTGTTCCCCAGCCGCATGCGTGATGTGCTCCGCCGTTCGGCGCGCGAGCAGTTCGCTCACTTCGTCGGCTTCGTTCGTGGCGCGACGGAAGGTGCGATTCCGCGTGATGTCATGGAATCTGCTCACCTGCGCTTCGTACGCGAAGCGGTCACGCTGGAAGACCTGCGCAGCTCGGTGATCTTCGAAGATGCCGATGCGCGTGCGCGCAGCAACCACCTGCGCCTGTTCAACCAGCGCTTCATGGCGGCCTCCACCAGCTTCCAGTCGCTGCACCACCTGGTGAACCGCCTGAAGCGGGCGAAGCGTGATCGTACCGCCGATACGCTGGTGCGCCTGTACGCGCCGATCGGCGAGGCGCTGCATGTACCGATCGAAGCCGGCATGGGTGCCCGCGTGCTGCTGCCGCGCCTTGCCGATGCGCGCACCACCATGCGCGCCCAGGTGTCGGTGCTGCGCGCGACGCTCGACGATGCGCAGGATCTGCGCGACTACGATACGGGCGCTTCGCTGTTGATGCGGTTCGTGGATGAACTGCATGCGTACGTGGATGCGGCCGCCTCGCTGCAAGCACCCCGCATTGCCGGTGGTGCCGCCGAACGCGTCCGCTTCGATCGTGGTAACGACTGGCTCGGCGCCGGGCTGGCGACGTTCCGTACCACCATCACCATGCTGGTGCTGGGTATCTTCTGGATCGAAAGTGCGTGGCCGCTCGGTTCCAGCGCGATGCTTCTGGCCACCATCTTCGCTGGCCTGTTCGCGACCACGCCGAACCCGACGCGCGTCACCTGGATCGTCATGCTCGGCTACCTGACCGGCATGGCCATGGGCTTCATCTGCGAGTTCTTCGTGCTCACCCAGGTGGATGGGTATGGCCTGCTGATCGTCGGCATCGCGCCGTTCCTCGCCGTGGGCCTGGTCATGATGATGAGCCGCCGCCTCGGCTCCTTTGGCCTGGGCTGGTCCATGGGCCTGGCTTACATCCTTGCGCTGAAAAATGTGCAGACCTACGACCCGGCGCATTTCATCAACGATGCGATCGCGCAGGTCGTTGGCCTGGGTGCCGCGGCCGTGTCGTTCGTCGTGATTCCGCCCGCCATCGGCAGTGCATGGCTGCGCCGCCGCCAGCTGGCCCGCCTGCGCGGGCAGGTGGCCCTGGCGGCCGAAGCCCCGTTGCCGGGCCTGCGCCATCGCTTCGAAAGCGTGAACCACGACCTGGTCAGCCAGGTGGTGGCGCAAACCCAGCCGGGCAGTGCGGATTCGCGTGCCCTCATCGCGTGGGCGCTGGCCGTGCACGAGACCGGCCGCGCGTTGATCGAGCTGCGCCACGACATGGCGCGCCGCGAAGTGGCATCCACGTTGCGGCCGTACCTGGAGGACGCGCTGCGTACGCTGGCGCGCTTCTATGAAAAGCCCGACCCGGCGGGCTACCTGCTTGCCCGCGACGCGGTTGCCACCGCTATCGCGAGCGTTGGCGAGCACGAGGGCCACGCCCACCTGCTCGAACACCTGCACCTTGTCCGCATGGCGCTGCTGGATGGTGAATCCGTCCTCGCCGCGTACATGCCTACCGCTCCGCTTGCCAAGGAGATCGTCCATGCCTCGTGAGATCGCGCTCGGCGACGCCCTCGTCCCGGGGCTGCTCGTCCTTTTCGTGTTAGCCCTGGTGGCGCTTGCGCTGCTCGATTGGGTGGCTGGCCGCTTTGGCCTTTACCGCCTGGTATGGCACCCGCCGCTGTTCCGCCTGGGCGTGTTCGTCTGTGTCTTCGGCGCGTTCGCGCTGTTCCTCATCTGAGTGATGCCGTCATGAAACTCGCAACCCTCATCCGCTTTGCCATCACTGCCGCCGTGATCGTGGTCGCGGCCTTCGTCGGCCACGCCTTGTGGAAGCACTACATGTATTCGCCCTGGACGCGCGACGGGCGTGTGCGCGCCGAGATCGTGCGCATCGCGCCCGATGTGGCGGGCATCGTCACCGACGTCAAAGTGATCGATAACCAGACGGTGAAGAAGGGTGACCTGCTGTTCGTCGTCGACAAGGCACGCTATGTGAACGCGCTGAACCAGGCGCAGGCCAACCTGCATGCCGCGGAAGCGGCGGCGCGCGCATCCGGCGCCAGTATCAACGCCGCAGCCGCCAGCGCGCAGCAGAGCCGCTCGAACTTCGAGATGTACGAAGCGCAGTCGGAGCGCCGCCAGAAGCTGATCAACAACGTGATCTCAGCCGAAGACAAGGCCAACGCGCTGGCCGCCGCGAATGCCGCCAAGGCCGGCTGGCAGGCAGCACAGGCGAGCACGAAGCAGGCCTCGGCCGCGCAGGAGCAGGCCCTCGCCGCCGTGGCGCAGGCAGCCGTCGAAGTCGCCTCCGCCCAGCTCAACCTCGACCGCACGGAAGTGCGCGCCCCGGTGGATGGCTACATCACGAACCTGGATGTGCGCGTGGGTGACTATGCCAGCGCCGGCACGGCGCGCCTGGCGCTGATCGACAGCCATTCCTACTGGATCTACGGCTACTTCGAAGAAACCAAGCTGCCGGGCCTGCGTATCGGCGATCCGGTGGATATCCGCCTGATGGCTGGCGGCCTGCGCCTGAAGGGTTCGGTGGAAAGCATCGCCCGGGGCATTACCGATGCCGATAACCCGACCGGTAGCGACCTGCTGGCCGACGTGAATCCCACGTTCAACTGGGTGCGCCTGGCGCAGCGCGTGCCAGTGCGCGTGCACATCGATGCCGACCACCTGCCCAAGGGTGCGGTGCTGGCGGCAGGTATGACAGCGACCCTGGTGGTGCACCCGTCGCCGGCCGACCAGGTCGCCGCCCGCTAACCGGCGGCACCGGGCAAACGATTCCTCATCTGTAGGAGCGGGGGGGGGGGGGGGGGGGGGGCGGGGGGGGCCCCCCCCCCCCCCCCCGCGCCCCCGCCGGGGGGGGGGGGGGGGGGGCGGGGGGGGGGGGGGGGGGGGGGTGGGTGTCCGGGCCCGGCGGCACCCCCCCCGGG
>NZ_JBNDKI010000038.1:0-7629 GCF_050435445.1 Luteibacter sp. 621
CGACCAACGGACAGGTCCCGCCAGCCATCCACGAGCTACAGGCGGCGCGATAAACCACCCTATCGGGTGTCTAGAAAGACTTGACCACGACACCCCTGTAGGAGCGCGCTTGCGCGCGATGGGCGTTACCGCAGATTCCATCGCGCGCAAGCGCACTCCTACAGGAGCCTATTGTTTCGCCCGGGAAACGCGCCCTGTTGCCGTGGAATATACGAAACATATATGATTCGTATATGGGTATCGTAAACATCGACGACGAAACGCACGACCAGATCCGCCGGGCCTGCTCGGTGACGGGCCGTTCCATCAACGCGCAGACGAACTTCTGGATCCGTATCGGCATGCTCTGCGAACTCAACCCGTCGCGCAGCTTCCAGGAGCTGGTGGCGCAAGAGCTTCGCGAAGCCGGTGTTGAACCGCAGGCGCTGCGCATGGCACGCGAGTGATCAAGCAGCCCGAAGAAATCGCCTTGATGGCGGAGGCGGGGCGCCTGCTGGCCGGTGTGTTCCATCGCCTTGACGGGCTCGACATGGTTGGCCGCAGCACCATGCAGCTCAACGACGTGGTCGAGCGCATGATCGTCGACGAATTGCATGCGCGGCCGGCGAGCAAGGGGCAGTACGATTTTCCCTACGTACTCAACGCGTCGGTCGATAACGTCGTCTGCCACGGCATGCCATCAGCGGACGATGTGCTGCGCAGCGGTCAGATCGTGAACCTGGATATCACTCTCGAGAAGAACGGCTACATCGCCGATTCCAGTACGACTTATCTGGTGGGCGAGGTGCCTTATGCAGCGCGCAGGCTGGTCAGGGCCACTTACGAAGCCATGTGGAAAGGCATCGCTGCGGTAAAACCTGGTGCCCGGCTGGGCGATATCGGCGATGCCATTTCGCGCCATGCGCGCACCCATGGCTACAGTGTGGTGAAGGAATACTGCGGCCACGGCATTGGCCGCGAGATGCACGAAGACCCGCAGATCCTGCATTACGGCCGGCCCGGTACCGGCATGGTGTTGCGCGAAGGCATGGTGTTTACGATCGAGCCGATGCTCAACGAAGGGCGCGCCGCGATCCTCTCGCGGCCGGATGAGTGGCCGGTCTATACGCGCGATGGAAGACTTTCGGCGCAGTTTGAGCACACCGTAGCCGTCACGCCGCATGGGGTCCGGGTGCTGACCCTGCGGCCGGGCGAAGTGCCGCTGTGCACCCTCGATACGACGCCACTCATGGCGTCAGCGAACGCGTAACGTCGAAGACGGTGTCGCGCAACCATTGATGCGCAGGATCCGCCTGGTGCCGCGGGTGCCAGATCAGTGAGACCCTGATGCCCGGCGTCTGGACCGGCAGGTCGAAATGGGTAAGGCCGGCCGCCTGCCAGCCGTGGCGGTTCGACCCGCCGCCAAGGCACGAAAACGGTACCAGGCCGATCAAGTCGGACTCGCAAGCAATGCGCATCGCGTTTGCGTGGCTGGGTACCACCAGGCTCACCGTGCGAAACAAGCCCAGTTTCTCGAGTGCCGTATCTACCGGACCGGTCCATTGTCGCTTGCGCGACACGACGACATGGCGGCAGGTGGCGTACCGCGCCGTCGTCATGCTGCCGCCGGCCATGGCAGGGTGGCCGCGTCGACAAATGCCCACGAAGCGATCCGTGAACAGCAGGCGAGCGCGCAACTCCGGTGCCGTCATACCGAGCACGCCAATTTCAAGATCGATCATGCCTTCGCGAAGGGGGTGGGCGTCCTTGTCGGGCTTCGGCACAAACTGCAGGCGCACGCCGGGCGCCGCTTGGCCAACTGCGATCGTGAGCGCGCCAGCCGCCAGGTCGATGAACCCGTCATTGGCGCGAATGACGAATGTGCGCTCCAGCGTGGCGAGGTCGAGCACATTTGCCGTGGGTTGCAACACGGCCCGGGCCTCACGTGCGATTTCGTGGACCCGCTCTGCCATGGCTTCCGCGTAAGGGGTGGGGACCAGCGCACGCCCCGCCGGCACTAGCAAGGGATCGCCCGTGGCGGCGCGCAGCCGGGCCAGCGTGCGGCTCATGGCCGACGTGCTCAATCCCAGCTTCTTCGCCGCAGCGATCACGCTGCGCTCGGTAAGCAACGTATCCAGTGGGGTGATGAGGTTCAGGTCGATATCAGGCATGGGCGCGCGCTCGGGGGTGGGCCTTCCATGGCGTCGGATGCAATCGAGTATTGCATCACACGCGTCTGGTGCAACTGATGGGGCGCCACCAGACTGAGGCATACCCCATGCCGACCAAGGGTTACCGCCATGACCATGTCCCGAAACGCCCCCTCCCACCGCGCCATCCTGCTCGTGGGCGCCTCACGTGGCCTCGGCCACGCCATGGCCGAAGAACTGCTCACGCGTGGCTGGCAGGTGACCGGTACGGTCCGCGCCGGCGCAAGCACACCATTGCACGCGCTGATGGCGAGCTACCCCGATCAGCTGACCATAGAGCACCTCGACATCACGCGGCCGGAAGAGATTGGCGCTGTGCGCCAGCGTCTCGCGGGAAAGCGCTTCGACATCCTGTTCGTCAACGCCGGCACCACCAACGAGAACCCCTCGGAGACCATCAACGAAGTGACCACTGACGAATTCGTGCATGTCATGGTCACCAATGCACTGAGTCCCATGCGCGTCATCGGGGGCCTGCAGGATCTGGTTATCGCTGATGGCCTCATCGGCGTCATGTCGTCAGGGCAGGGCAGCATCGCCAACAACGCGCGTGGTGGGCGCGAGGTCTATCGCGGTAGCAAGGCCGCCCTGAACCAGTACATGCGCAGCTACGCCGCCCGCCAGGCCGGCACCCCGCGGGCGCTTCTGTTGATGGCACCCGGCTGGATTCGCACCGGCCTGGGTGGTGACGATGCGCCGTTCACGATGGAAGAGACCGTCCCGGACATTGTCGATACGCTACTGGCCAAGCAAGGCCGCCCGGGTCTCGAGTACCTGGAGCGAAACGGCGAGATAGTCCCCTGGTAACGCCCTTGGAGTACCCTCCAGTCATCTTTGGGACGACTGGAGGTGCGCGGTGGCCAACCTGATCCTCAGTACCTTCGACTGGGTGCCTGAACCCCCGCGCGGCTACGTACGTGACCTGCGCGTGCGCTGGGCACTCGAAGAGGCCGGGCTGCCGTATGAAGTACGCGGCGTGCCCTTCAAGGAACGCGGCCCCGATCACTTCGCCCACCAGCCGTTCGGCCAGGTGCCATGGATTACCGATGGCGATATTTCCCTGTTCGAGAGCGGGGCCATCCTGATGCACATCGCCAGCCGCAGCGATGTGCTCATGCCGAACAACGAGCGTGGCCGCGTTGAGGTCCTGGAGTGGGTGTTCGCCGCACTCAACTCGGTGGAGATGGCCAGCGTGCCGTGGTCCATCCTGGCGTTCTCCGACGAGAATCGCGAATCAACCGCATGGCAGAAGCTCGATGGTTTCCTGCAACTGCGCCTGGGCCACATGGAGAAGGTGCTGACGGAGCGCGAGTGGCTGGCCGGCGACTTCTCGGTCGCCGATATCCTGATGGCCGACGTGCTTCGCCTGGTCGATCGCTTTGATGGACTGGAGGCATACCCGGCCTGCCAGGACTATGTATTGCGAGCGACGGCGCGACCATCGTTCCTTAAGGCACGCGCTGACCAGATGGCGCATTTCGCCGCGGCGGACTAACGCTCCATCACCAGCAGGGTCGACGTGGCCGAGGCGTAGAGCTTCCCGGCGGCATCCTTCAGTGTCGCCTCGGTAAACGCCACGCGGCGGCCCATGGTCAGTACGCGGCCTTCCGCACGCATGAGGCCGGTGTCCCCGGTGATGGCCTTGTGGTAGGCGGTCTTCAGTTCCAGTGTCGTGTACGCCTGCGTGGGCGAGAGCTTCGAATGCACGGCGCAGCCGCAGGCGGAATCCAGCAGCGTGGCCGCAAACCCGCCGTGGACCATGCCGATCGGGTTGTACACGCGAAGGGATGGCATGCCCTCGAACACCGCGTACCCATCGGCGGCTTCGACCAGGGTGATATCCATGGTCTCGCCGATGGGCGCGCGGCCGCCCATGTCGATAAGCTTGAGCAGCTGTTCCAGGCCGGTAAGGCCGGGAGGGAGTTGGCCGACGATGTTCATAGGATGCCCGTACTGATTAACGTACGACCATAATAGGAATGTCGGCCACACCCATCAACCCAACCGCATCGACAGCTCGACATCGTCCGAGAACGGCACCGAAAGGTAACCGCTGCCCGCGCTACGCACACGGGCCATGTACTCGGGACTGTAATCGGCGTTATCGGCAATGATCAGTGCGCCCGGGCGAAGCCGCGCTTCAAGTAGCGCGAGTATTTCCGGATACAGCGCCTTCGCGCCATCGAGCAAGACCAGGTCGATGCTCTCGGGCAGGTTCGTCGCGAAGGTCTTCAGTGCGTCGCCTTCGCGAATCTCAACCAGGTCCATTACGCCGCCGGCGGTGAGGTTTTCACGCGCGCGGACGACCTTCGATGGCTCGAACTCACTGGTGATCAGCGTACCGCCACCGTTGTCGCGCAGCGCCGCGGCGAGGTGCAGGGTGGAGATGCCGAACGACGTGCCGAACTCGACGATGCTGCGTGCACGGCTGCTGCGAGCGAGCATGTAGAGCAATGCGCCTGTCTCGCGCGATACCGGCAGGGGCATGTCCTTAAGGGCGCCGTAGAAGCCGAGGTACTCGGTCTTGCTCTGCATCAGGCGGGCGTGGTCGTCCTGCGAAAGGTTGGCGATGGCGGGGTTATCCGCCCACGTGACCTTGTCGGCTTCATCGAACAGGCGGCCGATCAGGCCGGCCAGGGGAGCGGTGGTAAGGGTGGTCATGGGGGTCTCCGGTTGCAGTGAATGAGCGCAGGATTAGAATGTGACGAATCCGTCAGGTTTTCTATTCGCATTACCGGGGCATCCATGAACAACCCGCAAAACCCACCGATTTCCTCGCGAAAGCAACCTAAACAGGCACGTTCGACCGAGCTGGTTTCTGCCATCCTGCAGGCGGCGGCTCAGGTTTTGGCGAAGGAAGGCGCCGCAAGGTTCACCACGGCACGGGTCGCTGAGCGGGCTGGGGTGAGCGTTGGCTCGGTCTACCAGTACTTCCCGAACAAGGCCGCCATCCTGTTCCGCCTGCAAAGCGACGAATGGCGCCAGACCAGCGGCATGCTGGCCGAGACACTCGCCGATGATGGGCGGCCGCCGCTGGAACGCCTGCGCCGGCTGGTGCATGCTTTCATCATTTCCGAGTGCGATGAGGCCGGCATGCGCGTGGCGCTTGATGATGCCGCGCCCCTCTATCGCGATGCGCCGGAAGCGCGCGAGGCAAAGGCCTCGGGTGAGCGCGCGTTCCATACGTTCATGCGCGAGGCGCTGCCGGAGGCAACGGACGATACGCGCAGCATGGCGGTACGCCTCGTCGTCGCCACGCTTAGCGGCGTCGGAAAGGATTTTTCATCGAGCCCGCGCGAGCCGGAAGAAATACACGCGTTCAGTGAGGCGATGGGCGATATGTTCTGCGCATGGCTCCGCGAACGTCAGGCAAAGCACCCGACGTAAGCGCCTCAGGGCAGGCCCGCGGTTCGCGCCGCATCCGCCGCCGGCGGCGCACCAAACATGCGTTTGTAATCCCGGGTGAACTGCGATTGGCTGTCGTAGCCCACGTTCGCGGCCACGGCACCTGCGGATCGGGGTTCGGCCAGCAGCATCTTTCGCGCTTCCTGCAGCCGCAGTCTTGTGCGGTACTGCACGGGCGTCATCAGCGTGATCGCCTTGAAGTGGCGGTGGAACGAGGTGACGCTCATCCCTGCGACATCCGCCAGCGACTCAACCGACATCGGTGCGGTGTAGTTCGCCTTGATCCACTGTGTTGCGCGGCCAATCTGCGCCACGTGCGAGCCGCTCAAGGCCAGCTGACGCAACGGCTCGCCCAGGCCGCTTCGAAACAGCCTGTAGTAAATCTCCTGCACGATCAGCGGTGCGACGAATGGGATGTCGCTGGGGCGATCCAGCAGATCAAGCAGGCGCGAGAACGGTTCGAGCAGCTCAGGAGTCATCGGCGCCGTCGCCACGCCGGCCGGCACGGTGGCCTTCGTTTCTGTCACTGGCAAGCGAGCCATCGCTTCGGCCAGCGCGCCGCGATCGATATCGAGCGAGAACGCCAGGTGCGGGCGACCTTCGTCATCGAGGAACACCTGGGCGCACACCGGCAAATCGACGGTGACCAGCAGGAAGGTGGAGGTATCGGCCAGGAAGGGTGCTTCGCCCGCGGCGATGGTCTTGCTGCCTCGCAGGATCACTACCATGCGCGGGCGGTAGAACACGTGCGATGGGTGCGCCGCATGGTTGACGCGGTACAGGGTGAGTCCGGGCAGGGCGGTTTCCTGCCTGGGGTGCGCAGCATGGCGCTCCACGGCCTCACACATGCGTTCAAGCATCGTTTTCATGGCAGCCATTATGGACCCTTCAGGCGACATAGCTGAACACCCGAAGGGTCACTTTGGCAGGATCGTGCAAAACACCGGCAGCATCGGCGTAGAGGCTTCACGCCTGCGGGCTCATCCTTTCGGAGTGCCGGCAAGTGGCCGGGCTCTCTCACCCCGAACAGGAATCCCCATGTCCGATTCGAAGATCTGGTTCATCACCGGCTGCTCCACCGGCTTTGGCCGTGAGCTCGCCGAACAGGTGCTCGCCCGCGGCGAGCGCGTGGTACTGACCGCCCGAAACCCCGGGCAGGTGCAGGACATCGCTGCGAAGTACCCTGATCATGCCCTCGCGCTTGCGCTCGACGTAACGAGTGAGCAGGCGATCCGCAAGGCGGTCGCGGATGCCGAAGCTCGTTTCGGGCAGATCGACGTGCTCGTGAACAATGCTGGCTACGGCTATTTCTCGGCGATTGAGGAAGGCGAGGATGCAGAGATTCGCCGGCAGTTTGAGACGAACGTGTTCGGGCTCATCTCGCTCACCCGCCACGTGCTGCCGGGCATGCGTACACGTCGCAGCGGTCGCATCATCAACGTTTCATCGATCGGCGGCCTGGTCGCTTTCCCCGCCACCGGCTACTACCACGCTACCAAGTGGGCGGTGGAAGGCTTCTCCGAGTCACTTTCGAAGGAAGTGGGGCCGCTGGGTATCAAGGTCATCATTGTCGAGCCGGGTCGCTTCCGAACCGATTGGGCCGGCCGTTCGGTGATCGAATCGAAGACGGTTATCGATGATTACGACGCGACCGCGGGCGCGCGCCGCCGCCAGGCCAAGGAGTACACCGGGACGCAGCCAGGCGATCCGGCTCGCGGTGCCGCCGCGATTATCCAGGCGGCCGATGCACAAAACCCGCCGCTACGCCTGCCACTCGGTTCGGATGCCTACACGTTCCTTACCGATCGACTCGACGAACTGCGGGCCAACTTCGAAGCGGTGAAGGACATCTCGACCAGCACCGACTTCCCCAGCTGATCCGCTCTGTTCGGTCCATACGGCTTTTGTAGGAGCGGGGGGGGGGGGGGGTGGGGGACCCCCCAACACCCCCCCCCCCCGCCCCCACGCGAAAAGAGATAGCGCGCACGCGCGCGCCCACAGGGGTGGATATGGGTTATACCAATAAGATGCACAG
>NZ_JBNDKI010000039.1:0-6960 GCF_050435445.1 Luteibacter sp. 621
GCCAGCCATCCACGAGCTACAGGCGGCGCGATAAACCACCCTATCGGGTGTCTAGAAAGACTTGACCACGACAGGGCACCGAGGGCTCTCCGCCCCAAGGCTCAAGTGTAGAACGCGATGGCGCAAGCCGAGCCCGCGAGGCCGAAGGCGAGCCTTCTTGAGAGTGCCAAAAACGAAAAGGCCGCGATCGTTCGCGGCCTTTTCTTATGTCAGCACAGCGATGACGCTCAGCCCGCGCGGCGGACTTCACGGTGGGGCGGGTAGTACGCGAACAGGTGCGTCGCGCCGCCCAGGAAATCGATATTGTCGATGTGCTCGCCGCCCAGGCGCTCCGCCACGTGGTCTGACGCTTCGTTACCGATGCGCACCAGGCTGATCACGCGCTGCGCGTGCATCTGGTTCCACGCGAAATCGAGGATCGCCGAGCCGGCTTCCGTCGCGTAGCCGTGGTGGCGGTGCTCCGGCTTCAGCATCCAGCCCAGTTCCAGGTCCGGCCAGCCTTCGGGCTTCATCAGGCCAGCGCGGCCGATAAACTCGCCGGTGTCTTTCAATTCGATCGCCCACATGCCACAGCCGCGAAGCGCCCAGTGGCCGAGCAGCATGGCCATGGAACGCCACGCATTCATGCGATCCAACGGCTGCCCGTCGCCGATCCAGCGCGTGCTTTCGGCATCGGCCAGCATGCTGGCGTAATCGTCGAAATGGCGTTCGGTGAGAGCGGTGAGCCGCAGGCGCGGCGTTTCCAGGACAGGGATATCTGCAGTTGCCATCGAGGTGACCAGAAGTTTCAACCGAGCAGGGTAGCCAAGGCGTGAGTGCTCACGCGGAGGCTTTCCTGCCAGGACAAGCCGGTTATTTTCTCACCAGTTTGGGCATCGGCAAAGGCCTCAACCTGGCCTGGCGCCAGAAGGTGACGGTAATCCACTGTAATTTCAGTGCCTTGCGGCAAGTCTTTGGCAGCAAATATAAATCCGAGATGCCACAGGCCGGTCGGCTGGAAGCTGTGATTCACGTAGCACTCGTCCGGCCAGTCGGGGGACATGGTGTAGCGGTCCTCAAACCAGCGGGCGGCGGAGTACAGATCGGGAGAGGCCTGGATATCGGCCCATCGGTAGGTTTTGTCGATCTCGTCGGGCGCGGTGACGATGGCGCCCGCCGCGACGAATTCATCGACAAACAGCCCCTTGCCGGCCCCTTGAATGGTCGACTCGGCAATGCGGTAACGCGGAAGGATCATTGGATCTTCTTCGCCCCAGTTCCGTGCCTGCGGCCCCCCGGCCCGGCATGGGGCGCGAGTGTAGCGCGTTGGGCGAGAAGTGGAAGGGCCGCTCTCGCGAGCGGCCCTTTTGCCTCAGCCATCCTCTTCGGCGGTCGGGGCTTTCTTTGCTTTGCCGGCCTTGGCGGAACGGGGCTTCGACGCTTTTCCGCCATCGACCTGAATCGCATCGCGGTTGCGTTCCACCAGCGACGGCCCGATGCCTTTGACCTCGGTGAGCTGGTCGGCGGAGCCGAACGGGCCGTTGGCCTCGCGCCAGGCGATGATGGCCTGTGCCTTGGCCAGGCCTACGCCATCGAGCGATTGGGAAAGCGTGGTGGCGTCGGCCGTGTTGATATTGACGGGGGTCGAGGCGAAGGCGGGGGCCGCCATAAGGGCGGCGGCGAGTAACAGGTGGCGAACGGACATGGATGGCTCCTGGGGAAGGGCGCCGGATGGCGCAGAGGCACTTTGCGCTGACGCGGCCTGCGCGCTAAGCGGTGTAACGTGCGCTGTGGTGTACGGCTCGAACGGCCCTGAATGAGGGCCGCGGACTACACGCCGCAGGCCTTCGCTGGCCGCGCTGCTACAATTCCCCTTTGCCCCAACACGCAAGGCGCGCCATGGATACCTCCCGCATTTCCTCCTTCGTAAGCGGCCTGTGGGACCAGGAAATCGTCCCCCAGCTCATGGATTACATCCGCATTCCGAACAAGTCGCCCATGTTCGATGCGCAGTGGCGCGAGCACGGCTACATGGATCAGGCGGTGAAGCTGATGGAGGACTGGGCGCGTTCGAAGCTGCCGGCGCTGCAGGGCGCCACGTTGGAGGTGGTGCGGCTTGAAGGCCGTACGCCGCTGATCTACATCGATGTGCCCGCGCAGGGCACGAACGGCACCGGCACCGATGAGACCGTGGTGCTCTACGGCCACCTCGACAAGCAGCCGGAAATGACGGGCTGGGCCGACGACCTGGGTCCGTGGACGCCGGTGCTGAAGGGCGACAAGCTCTACGGGCGCGGGGGTGCGGATGATGGTTACGCCATCTTCGGTTCGCTGGCGGCGTTGCTGGCCTTGCGTGAGCAGGGCGTGCCCCACGCGCGCTGCGTCATCCTGATCGAGGCCTGTGAAGAATCGGGCAGCTACGACCTTCCGTACTACGTGGATCACCTGGCCGATCGCATCGGCAATCCGGCGCTTGTCGTCTGCCTGGATTCGGGCTGCGGTAACTACGATCAGCTGTGGCTCACGACCTCGCTGCGCGGCATGACCGGCGGTAACCTGACCGTGCAGGTGCTGGAAGAGGGCGTGCACTCGGGCGATGCCTCCGGCGTGGTGCCCTCCAGCTTCCGCATCCTGCGCGATCTGCTGAGCCGCCTGGAAGACCAGGAAACCGGCAAGATCATCCCGAAGGAGCTCTACGTCGACATTCCCGAGCAGCGCAAGGCGCAGGCCCGCAAGTCGGCCGACGTGCTCGGTACCGCGATCTACGACAAGTTCCCGTTCGTGGAAGGGATGCAGCCGACCACCGATGACCTCACCGAACTGGTGCTCAACCGCACCTGGCGCCCGCAGCTGTCAGTGACGGGTGTAGGCGGCATGCCGCCGCTGGAGAGCGCCGGCAACGTGTTGCGCCCGAAGACGTCGGTGAAGCTGAGCCTGCGCGTGCCGCCCACCCTTAACGGGGCCGAGGCCGGCAAGTTCCTCAAGCAGCTGCTCGAGAAGAACCCGCCGTACGGTGCGAAGGTCAGCTTTGCCCTGGAGAAGGATGGTAGTGGCTGGAATGCCCCCGCGCTTTCGCCCTGGCTGGAAGAGACTGTGGCCCAGGCCTCGCAGGACTACTTCGGTCAGCCGGCCGCCTACATGGGCGAGGGTGGCAGCATTCCGTTCATGGGCATGCTCGGCGAGAAGTTCCCCCAGGCGCAGTTCCTCATCACCGGCGTGCTCGGCCCGCACTCGAATGCGCACGGCCCGAACGAGTTCCTGCACATTCCGACCGGCAAGCGCGTGAGCATGGTGGTGGCGAGTGTCGTGGCCCGTCACTTCAAGGAAGCGGCGAAGGCATGACGGGAGACCTGACCACGCTCGCCGGCCGCCTGGCTGCCGTGCGGGCGGGGATCGACGCGGCCTGCCACGAGGCCGGCCGCGATCCGGCCGAGGTGACCCTGCTTCCCGTGAGCAAGACCTTTGCGCCCGAGGTGGTGGCAGAAGCCGCCAGCCTGGGGCTGCGCCGCTTTGGCGAGAACAAGGTGCAGGAGATTCAGCTCAAGGCCGCCGCGCTTGCGGCGGAGCGCCTTGAGTGGGTGGTTATCGGCCACCTGCAGACCAACAAGGCCAAGGCCGTGGCGGCTCTGGCCAGCGAGGTGCAGTCGCTGGACCGCCTGGACCTGGCCGTAGCCCTCGATAAGGCCCTGCAGGCCCAGGGCAGGGGCATCGACGTACTGGTGCAGCTGAAAACCTCGCACGAGGACAGCAAGAGCGGACTGGCGCCGGACGACCTCATGGGTTTCCTCGGCGAGCTGCGGGCCTTCAGTTCACTGCGGGTGCGCGGCTTGATGACCATCGCCGAACACAGCGACGACGAGGCCGTGGTCCGGGCCAACTTCCGGACCGTGTATCAGTGCCGTAACAGGGCCCGCGACGCCGGCTTCGAGCTCACGCGGCTCTCCATGGGCATGAGCGGCGACTACGCGCTGGCGATCGCCGAAGGCAGTACCGAAGTGCGCATTGGCAGCTCGATTTTCGGTGCACGGAATTACAAACACTGACCAGTTTAATTAATCAGATTCCTGCTCCAAAACGCCGTGAGGCGATCCGTAACCGCTCACATACGTGAAGCAAGTGCCTCAATCTGTTCAGGATTGTCGTAAAGGGACCGTAAGTTTTTAGGGAATTATCGGAATCTTTCCTAGGAATGGCACTTTTTAACTTTATGCCAACAACAGGGCTAATGGGGTTTGCTAACTTCACCCCTCGTTCACGGTCGTCTCACCTAAACGGCGGCTTAACCCAACACGGAACAGGCCTTCTCGCTCATGCATTTCAAGCGACTGACCGCTCTCGCGTTTGCTAGCTGCTGTATCGCCGCTGTAACACCCGCCATCGCCGACACCGTCCAGGCTCCACAAGGCCTTGACCAGTCCGCGACGCTGCTCCTTACCGATCTCCCGGTCTTCGCCCCGGCTTCCGGCCTGGCGCAGTCCATCATCCCGGATGCCTCGACGTTCGCCCCCAAGGCCACCGTCGCTACGGCACAGGATGCGCAGGAAGCTGACGCCGTCGATGGCGATGACGAGGACGACAGCCTCGTTGCCGCCGCCACCGCCCGCCTGGCTGGCCATGTCGACGGCCACGCCCGCGAAGCCCTCCTGGCCTTCGCCATGAAGCTCCGCGATATCCGTTACCACCGCGGTGGCCGTACCCCGACCGCCGGCTTCGATTGCAGTGGCTTCGTCCGCTATGTGTTCGCCAAGAGCATCGGCCTCGACCTGCCCACCAACTCGGCCAGCCAGTTCCTCGCAGGGCTGTCGGTCAAGCGCACCGAAATGAAGACGGGCGACCTGGTCTTCTTCCGCACCCGCGGCAAGGCCATCTCGCACGTCGGCATCTACATCGACAACGGCCAGTTCATCCACTCCCCGTCGGCAGGCAAGACGGTTCGCGTGGATAGCCTCAACGAGGCGTACTGGTCCAAGCACTTCGCCGGCGCCAAGCGTCCCGAAGGCATCGCCAAGATCTGACGGATCCCTTCAACGACTTTTCCGAAACGGCATGCCCCGGCATGCCGTTTTTTTTTGCGGCCGCCATTGCGGAAGCGCCGTCCGGAAGGCCCAGGCGTTCTAGTGTGGAAGGAATCCACCGGCGATGAGCCACTGCTCCAGCAATGCCGGCCACAGGCGCAGCGATGGCTGCCGCCCGCCCAGCCCCGTACCATGCACGCCCTTCTCGAACACATGTAATTCGGCAGGCACGCCAGCGCGCTTCAGTGCGAGGAAGTAATTCACGCTGTCTTCCACTGGGATCGTGGCGTCGTCAGCCGTGTGATAGATGAACGTGGGCGGCGTCGCCGCTGTGATGTGCAAGGCCGGCGTGTAACGTTTGAGGTAGGCCTGCGTGCATGTCGCGGCTGGAATGTGGAGCGAAGGGCAGTAGGACAGGTCGTCTTTTTGCGCCAGGTCGAACATCGAAAAAGCGGGGTAACCCAGGATCACGAAATCCGGGCGCGGGCTTTGCTTCGCGATAGCGTCCTCAGGGCCCCCGCGAACGGTACCGGTCTCTGTTTCAAGTACGCCGCCCAGGTGGCCGCCAGCGGAAAAGCCGATGAAGCCGATCTTGCGGGGCTCGACCTTGTAACTTGCTGCATGGGCGCGGACGTATTGCACGGCACGTTGCGCATCCATCAGCGGTATGGGCAGCGGATACGTCTCGCCGAGCCGGTAACGCAGCACGAAAACCGTGACGCCACGGGTTGCGAACCAGTCCGCCACTTCCCTGCCTTCAAGGTCGCCAGCCAGGCCGCGATACGCTCCGCCTGGAGCCACGATCACCGCCGTGCCGTTGGGCTCGCCGAACGGTGGAAACACGGTGAGCGTCGGGATGTCCTCGATACCGGTGCCTTTGGCGCCCGGTGGTGTCGCATAGAGCTGCACTGTGGAGAGATGCAGCATGGGGTCGCCGACCGGCGTAGCGCTCTGGGCTGCGGCCGCGGCGCTGAAGAGGAGGGCGCCGGCGGCGATGAGGTGGGCTTTCACGTCAGGTCATCCTTGTGTCGTTCGGCCCGACCGACCTTAGCCAATCGCCTGTAAAATGGCGACCCTCATGCCCAAGCCCCCACCGACCCCTACCTTTGGCCTCGCCCGGACGCTTTCCAAACGCGGCATCTGTTCACGGAGCCAGGCCGAAAAACTTGCGCGCGAAGGCAAGGTGCGCGTCGACGGCAGGGTGGTGCGCGATCCTGAGTTCCGTATTCGCGGGCCCGAGCGCATCGATATTGAAGGGGCTGGTGCTGCCGACGCTGCCGCGCCGGTATACCTGGTAATGAACAAGCCACGCGGCATCGTGGTGTCCGCGTCGGATGAACGCGGGCGCGATACGGTGTACTCGCTGCTGGAGGGCGCGGCGCTCCCATGGCTGGGGCCGGTGGGGCGCCTGGACAAGGCTAGCGAGGGTTTGTTGCTCCTCAGCAATGACACGGTATGGGCGGCTGGCATCACGGACCCCGCGACACACGTACCGAAGACGTATCACGTGCAGGTTGCCGGCCGTCCGGACGAGGACACGATCACGGCAATGCTGGATGGCGTGGTGGGTGAGGGCGTGCTGCTACGCGCCGGGGCCGCTACGCTGTTGCGGCAGGGCGAGAAAAACGCGTGGCTCGAGGTCACCCTGGACGAGGGGCGCAACCGGCATATCCGCCGGTTGATGTCGGCGCTGGGCTTCGAGGTGCAGCGGCTGGTGCGTGTTGCGATTGGCGGCCTGCCACTCGGCGAATTGCCGAAGGGCACGTGGCGGCATCTTCTGCCTGCCGAAATCGAAGCATTGCGCCGCCGGTAAGCCGCGACCCTGTAGGAGCGGGGGGGGGGGGGGGGGCGGGCCCGGCCCCCCCCCCCCCCCCCCCCCCCCCCCCCCCCGCTCCTAAAAAAAACAACACGGGCGGGGGGGGGGTTTTTTATTTGCTGGTTTGGGGGGGGTGGGGGTATAGGGGTT
>NZ_JBNDKI010000040.1:0-6215 GCF_050435445.1 Luteibacter sp. 621
CCAACATCCGCCGTGCACAACCACACCCCACCCCCCCCCCACCCCCCCCGAACACCGGCTATTGGGCGACATTTCGGTTTGGCTTCGCGCCCCCCCCCCCCCCCCCCCCCCACCCCACCCCCCCCCCCCCCCCCCCCCCCCGCTCCTACAGGTTTTTGTCCAGGGCCACGTAGATCAGGCCAATCACAAGGAATACTGCCCCGACCATGCCGGTATTGAGCAGGACCTCGCCATAGCCCAATCTGGTCACGTCCATGAAGGGATACGGGTACTCATGCACCACGGCCCCGCGCGCGAACGTCCACAGCGCGAACAGGCCGGGAAAGGCAAGCCAGCGCAACGCATCGGCCCAGCGCAGGGCGCCATGCGGCAGCAGCACCACCCACCAGAATACGTACAACAGCGGTACGGCGTAGTGCAGGGAACGGTCCGCGAGTAGCTGCGGGCCCTGCGGATGCCACTGGCCCTGGAGCACCGTGGCATAGACCAGGCAGGTCACTGTAATGGACAGCGCGGCGAGGCCGCGCACCCGCGGTCCGCGCCAGATCCGCCATACCGCCCAGTTGCCGCCCGTGGCCGCGGAACCGGCGACCAGGGCGACAAGCAGGTTGGAGAGGATGGTGAAGAAGCTGAGGAACCGCACGGTCTCTTCACCCGGGGGCCCCGACCACAGCATCAGCCAGTACTGCAACATGAGCGCCGGCCACGCGACGGCGGCCACGATGACGGCGAACAGGTTGGCGAAGGCGGCACGCGAAGGCATGCCGCCCAGTATCAGCGAGGCCAGCCGTTATTGGAACGGTCGCGGTCGGGCACCTTGTGGTCCGGATCGATGACCGCCGCCACCACCTTGTGTCCGCCCGCTACCGCCACATCGAAACTCTTGTGCTGCTGCCAGGTTTCCACGGGGATGCGGATGTCCTTCGTGGTCTTGTCATCGAAGGTCACGCGCAGCGTCGCCGGCATCACCAGCTGGTCGCGGTTTTCGATGGTCACCACCTGGCCATCGACCTTGGTCACGGCAAGGTCCAGCTGCCAGTTGTTCGCATACCAGCCGCGCCAGAACCAGCCCAGGTCCTCGCCCGCCTCGCTCTCCATCAGCCGGAAGAAATCCGACGGCGAGGGGTGCTTGTAGGCCCACGTGGCGATGTACTTGCGGAACGCCGGGTCGAAGCGCTCCGGCCCGATGATTTCCTCGCGTAGCAGTACCAGGCCCAAGGCCGCCTTGTAGTACGTGGCAGGGTGGCGGTACTTCTCCTTCACCATGTCAGCGCCCATCAGCAGGCTCGGCGCATCGGCATCGGCCAGCAGCGGCAGGATGCCATCCACCGGGTTGCCGCCCTTCGGCGCATATTCGCCATCGCGCTTGGGGCCGAACTCGCCGTGGTTGAACGCGTCCATCTCGTACACATCGATGAAGGTATTGAAGCCCTCATCCATCCAGGCGTTACGGCGCTCGTCGCTACCCACGATCATGGGGAACCACGTATGGCCGATTTCGTGCGCCGTCACCATGTGCAGCGGCTTGGCTGGCGCCTCCATGGGGTCGAACACGATGCCGGGGTACTCCATGCCGCTGGCAGCGCTGCCGCCTTCGTTGATCGCCACCGGGTACGGATACGGGTACCACTTCGTCGAAAAGTGTTCGACGGAGGCCTTCAAAAACTCGGTGGAGCGGCCCCACAGCTTCGGCGTGGCACTTTCCACCGGGTACACCGACATCGCCAGTGCCTTCTTGCCCTCCGGCAGGTTGATGCGCGCCGCGTCCCACACGTACGCCGTGGACGCGCCAAAGGCGACGTCACGCGTGTTCTGCATGCGGAACTTCCACGTCAGCGTCCCGCCCTGCTTCGGCCGGCTGGCCGCGTCAGTCACTTCGGCGGCAGTGCGGATCATGACCGTGTCATCGCTCTCGCGGGCCTTGGCCAGGCGCTGCTGCTGGGTTTTCGTCAGCACGTCTTCCGGGTTCACCAGCTCGCCGGAGCCGGCCACGATCATGTTGGAAGGCACAGTGATCGCGTAATTGAAATCGCCGTACTCGAGGTAGAACTCGCTGTTGAGGTAGGGCGCCGTATCCCAGCCACGCTGGTCGTCGTACACGCACATGCGCGGATACCACTGGGCCATCTCGTAGATGTTGCCGTTCTTCGAGGGATCGAAGCCGGTACGGCCGCCGAAATCACCCGGCAAGTCGTAAGAATATTCGATGGTGACATCGACCTTGCCACCCTTCGCCGCCAGCGACTCGGGCAAGCGCACCTGCATGCGCGTATCCGAAACCACATAGGTCGCCTTCGTTGCCTTGCCGCCCTGGTTCACCGTCACCGCGGCGATGCGGTAGCCGCCCGTATGCCGCTTCTCCGCCTTGTCGCCGGTGAAGTTGCCACGCGCATCCTCGGTGAAGCGGTTCTCATCCATCTGCACCCACAGCACATCCAGCGCGTCGGGGCTGTTGTTGGTGTAGTGGATGGTGGCCTTGCCTACCAGCGTGTTTTTTACAGGGTCCAGCGTGGCGGCCAGGTCATAGTCCGCACGGTTCTGCCAGAACAGCGGCCCCGGCATGCCACTGCCCGAGCGGTACGCATTGACGGGCTGCGGGTAGGTAAACGGGGCGAAGGTTTCGCGCGGATCGTAGGTTCCGGCGGTGGCACCGAGCGTGGTGGCCAGGGCCAGGCCAGCCAGGGAAAGGCGGATTGTGCGGTTCATGGAAACACTCGTGGGACGACCGAAGGAGACTACTCGCGCCCGCCACGCGCGCCCAACCGTGCCGGAAGTCAGGGGTCCACCCCCCGGCATGACAAAATCTTCCCACCGCGAGCGGCATCATTAGACGATCACCACGCGAAGGCATGGCCGATGGGACTGCTGGTAGACGGACGCTGGACCAATACGGGCTACGACACCGCCAGGCATGGCGGAAGGTTTCAACGCGACACCTCGCGGTTTCGCCACTGGATAACCCCCGATGGCGCCCCTGGCCCGACGGGCGATGGCGGCTTCAAGGCCGAAGCCGGGCGCTACCACCTGTACATCGCCAGGGCCTGCCCATGGGCGCACCGGACCACGATCTTCAGGAGCCTCAAAGGGCTGGATGACATGATCGGCCTCTCCGTGACGCACTGGCTCATGGGTGAGCACGGCTGGACCTTCGAGACCGCCGAAGGCGTCGTGCCGGATACAGTCAATGGCGTGCAATACCTTTACGAGCTTTACCAGCAAGCTGACCCGGCCGTATCGGGACGCGCCACCGTGCCCGTGCTATGGGACAAGGAACGCCGCACCATCGTGAGTAACGAATCGGCCGATATCATCCGCATGCTCAACAGCGCATTCGATGGCGTGGGCGCACGTCGTGGCGATTACTACCCCGAAGCGCTGCGCAGCGAGATCGATACGTTCAATGAACGCATCTACGACACGCTCAACAATGGCGTGTACAAGGCCGGCTTCGCCAGCACCCAGGATGCGTACGAGGAGGCCATGGGGCCATTGTTCGCCACCCTGGACTGGCTGGAACTGCACCTGGCGGAGCACCGCTACTTGTGTGGCGACACCCTGACCGAGGCCGACTGGCGCCTCTTTACCACCCTGCTTCGCTTCGACCCGGTGTATCACGGCCATTTCAAATGCAATATTCGCCGGCTCATCGACTATCCCGCCCTGTGGGCGTATACGCGCGCGCTTTATCAGGAGCCCGGCGTGCGTGAAACGGTCGACTTTGCTCACATCAAAAAGCACTATTACATGAGCCATCCGTGGCTGGACCCCACGCGGATCGTTCCCGTGGGACCGGAAATCGACTTCGAGGCGCCCCCATAAGGCGTCTCATCCGTTGGTATACCTTGCATCCCGCACGGACAGCCGCATATTCCCCACGTTGTTTCCACGAGGACCCCACGCATGAAAATCGGTTTGATCGGTCTGGGCCGCATGGGCGGCAATATCGCCCGCCGCCTGATGAGGGATGGTCATGAGACCGTCGTCTATGACGTCAGCGCCGATGCGCGCGCCGCCCTGGCAAAGGATGGCTCGCAGGCTGTTGAATCGGTCGAAGCCCTGGTCCAGGCCCTGCCTTCGCCGAAGGCCGTCTGGGTCATGCTGCCCGCCGGTGAAATCACCGAGGCCACGATCCAGCAGCTCGCCGGCCTGATGGGCAAGGACGACATCATCATCGACGGCGGCAACACGTTCTATAAGGACGATGCGCGCCGCGGCAAGGAACTAGCCCAGAAGGGTATCCACTACGTGGACGTCGGCACCTCCGGCGGCGTGTGGGGCCTGGATCGCGGCTACTGCATGATGATCGGCGGCGACAAGCCGACGGTCGACCACCTCGATCCGATCTTCAAGACCCTCGCCCCCGGTGCCGGTGACATCCCGCGCACCGAAGACCGCGACGGCCGCGACCCGCGCGTCGAGCAGGGCTACATGCACGCTGGCCCGGCCGGCGCTGGCCACTTCGTCAAGATGATCCACAACGGCATCGAGTACGGCATGATGCAGTCGTTCGCGGAAGGCTTCGATATCCTGAAGAACCGCAACGCCGATTTCCTGCCGGAACACGAGCGCTACAACCTCGACATGGCCGATATCGCCGAAGTATGGCGCCGCGGCAGCGTGGTGTCGTCGTGGCTTCTCGACCTGACCGCCAGCGCACTGGCGAAGGGCTCGGAGCTCGATAACTACTCCGGCTATGTCAACGACTCGGGCGAAGGCCGCTGGACGGTCAACGCCGCCATCGAAGAGGCCGTGCCGGCCGAGGTGCTTACCAGCGCCCTGTTCGCCCGCTTCCGCTCGCGCCAGGACCACACCTACGCCGAGCGCCTGCTCTCGGCCATGCGCATGGGCTTCGGCGGCCACGTCGAAGGCCGTGGCAAGCCGCCGAAGGAAGGCGAGCACTCGTAAGAAAAAGGCCCCGGTAACCCCGGGGCCTTTTTCTTTGTGTAGGAGCACGCTCGCGCGCGATGGGTGCTTGCGTCACCCCCATCGCGCGCAAGCGCGCTCCTACAGTGTGTTCCAGTCGTTCCCGCTGGTGTCGTCGGTGCCTGCATCCTGCCGCTGCACCCTCGCCTTCCACTGCTCTGGCGTCTGCGGCTTCACGAACAGCGCCACGATCGGCAGTTTCGCATCGCGCGTCGCCGCCTCCATGCGCCGTACGCAATCCTCGATCGCCACGGTGGTCAGGTTGTCCTCGAACTCGGTGGATACCGCGACCATCACCTGGTCGGGCCCGAGCTGCAGGGTCAGCATGCCGTTCACCCGGCGCACGCCTTTCACCTTCGAGGTGATCGCGCAGACCTTTTCCAGCAGATGTGGCGTTGCCGCCTCACCAATCAGCAGTGCCTTGCTTTCGCGGGCCAGCAGCACCGATGCCAGCGCCAGGACCACGGCAATACCGATCGATGCCCAGCCATCGAGCCGTGGCTCATGCAACGCGTGGGAGAGGTATACGCCCAGGCCTGCGATGGCGAGGCCTAGCAACGCGGCGCTATCTTCGAACAGCACCGTGAACGTGGTGGGGTCCTTGCTGCCGCGGAACGCCTCGAAGTAGCCCATGCGCCCCTTGCGGCGCTGCACGCTCTTCAGCGACAGGTACCACGAGCTGCCTTCAAACACGGCGGCGATGCCCAGCACGATGTAGTTGGCCGTGGGATCGCGCAGCGGATCCGGCGCGAGAATGTGGTTTACGCCCTCGTAAAGCGAGAAACCTGCGCCCAGCGCGAGCACGAGTAGCGCGACGATAAAGCTCCAGAAGTAGAGCTCACGGCCATAGCCCAGGGGATGGTGGCGGTCAGGGGGTTTGCGCGAGCGGCGCAGGCCATAAAGCAGCAGCACCTCGTTCACGCTATCGACCAGCGAGTGGACGCCCTCGGACAGCATGGCGGCACTGCCCGTCAGGCTGGCGGCGATGAACTTCGCCACGGCGATGCCGAGGTTGGCCGCGAGGGCCACGTAGACGATGAACTTGTTTTCGGTGGCCATGGCTGATGCTGGCCAGCATGCCGTGTGCGGCATGTAAAAACTTGTACCGTACGGCCGCCCGAGCCCGGCAGGCCTGGGTTAACGCCAAAACAAATGTAGGAGCGGGGGGGGGGGGGGGGGGGGGGGGGGGGGGGGGGGCGGGGGGGGGGGCCCCGCCCCCCCCCCCCCCCCCGCGGGGGGCGGGCGGGGCGGAGGCTGCGGGATATCGAATAAAGGGGAGCAGCGCGGCGGCG
>NZ_JBNDKI010000041.1:0-5268 GCF_050435445.1 Luteibacter sp. 621
CGGCCGCCTGGGCGGGGGGCGCGCGTGGACCTCGCTGGCGGGGTGGGCCCCCACACACCCCCCGCTGGCGCTGCGCCCCCGCGCGCCGCCGCCGCCCCCCCCCCCCCCCCCCCCCCCCCCCCCCCCCCGCTCCTACAAAAGCAGCCGTCATTTAGGACTTTGCCACCTTCCGCGTGGCCGCCCGGCGAGTACACTTTCCTCCGGGGGTAACGCGTAGAGAGGGGCGGCATGTATGGATACCCGTAAAAGCTGGCGGAGCCTGCCCTGGGGGCGCGCACGCGACCGGGCGATAGCAACCTACCAGTCCCACCGGGCCCGGCGTATCGCCCTTGGCCTGGTCATCGCGCTGGCGCTCTTTGCCCTGCTCGGCTTCCTGGCCGCACCCTCCCTGATCCGCTCACAAATCGCCAGCCGCGCCAGCACCGCGCTCGGCCGCCAGGTGACCATAGGCGACGTCAGCCTCAACCCGTTTACCCTCCGGCTCACCCTGGCTCGCCTGCATATCGCCGAGGCGGACGGAAAGACGGCCTTCATCGATATCGGCCAGGTCACCGCCAACGCATCCTGGGCGTCTCTCTTCCGCCTGGCCCCCATCCTGGACGAGCTGCGTATCGATAGCCCGCGCGTACACCTGCAGCGCAGCGCGCCACAGCGTTTCAACTTTACCGACATCCAGGAGCGCTTCGCGAAGCAACCTGCCGCACCTGACAGCGGGCCGGCACGATTCGCTCTGTCGAACATTGCCATCCACGACGGGCAGGTCGACTTCGACGATCGTGTCCTCGACGCAAAGCACCAGGTGGACCACCTCGAACTCGGCATCCCGTTCATCGCCAGCCTGCCCAGCGATGCCGACATCTTCGTGCAGCCCTTACTGGCCATGAACATCGATGGCAGCCCGCTCAAGGTGCAGGGCCAGACGAAGCCGTTCGCGAGTAGCCACGAGTCGGCCATCACCTTCCGTTTTGATCAGCTCGACCTGCCCCGCTATATCGGGTTCGTGCCGGCGCAACTGCCGGTAGCTGTTCCAGGTGGCAAGCTTTCGGGGGTCATGACGGTGGACTTCTCGCAGGGCGAGAAGCAGTCGACGGTGCGGATCAAGGGCCGGCTCGGACTTGATGGGCTCAAGGTGACGGGCAAGGATGGTGGCGCCCTGCTCGACATAGGCCATGCCGATGCCGACCTGGGCGTGCTCGATCCGCTCACCTCGCGCTACCGCCTCGGCGCCGTCTCGGTGAAGGATGCCGCCGTGCGCTACGCCCGCCTTCCCGGCGGCAAGAGCAATGTCGACGCGCTGACGGCCGGCGATTCGAAGCCGGACCCCAAGACGCCGCCGACCGATGTGCGGATCGAATCGCTGACGCTGGCAAACACCAGGATCGACTATGCGGATCTTGCTGCCCCAGTCCCTGCACACCTCACCCTTGAGGGCCTCGCTGGCACCCTCCGCGGCCTGAGCACCGTCAAGGCACCGCCCGCCGCGCTCGATGTGTCAGCGCGCATGGCCGGCGGCTCGCTGGCCACGACCGGCAAGTTCGACCTCGCCGGCAGCCGTTACGAGGGCAAGGTAGATATTCGCCACATCTCGCTTGCGCCCCTCATGCCGCTTACGCCGCCCATGCTGGCGGCCGACATCACCGGGGGCACGTTCACCGCCGACGGTACGCTGAAAGCCGATTGGCACGACGCCGCCATGGTCCGCCTCGAACAGGCTAAGGCACGCCTCGACGGATTCACCCTGGTGCCACGCAACGGGCGCGCCTCGCCCATTACCTGGAAATCGCTCACTGCCACCATCGCCTCGGTCGATATGGCAACCAGCGAAGCCCGGGTTGATTCGCTCCTCCTCGAAGGCCTCACCCTCGATATCCAGAAGCTTGCCAACGGCAATCTCGATATCGTGAACGTGCTGCCCGCCAACGCGAGTGCCGCGCACCCCGCAGGCCACGACTGGCACTGGAGCGTCGGCCACGTGGGCATCAACGACGGCAAGGTGACCCTGCGCGATGCGAAGGCACCAGGCAAGCGCAACGCCGTGAGCATGACGGCCAGTGCGTTCAGCGTGGACGGCCTTTCCGATGACCTGCGCAAGCCCATCAACGTGGATCTCAAGGGCGGGTTGGGCGAAGGCACGTTCGCCGTGACGGGCAAGGTCAAGCCGCAGCCGCTGGAGGCCGAGCTGAAAGTTCAAACGACCCGCCTTAATGTCGCGCCGCTGCAAAACCTGGTGACCGTGCCGCTCAACGTCACAGTAGCCAGCGGCCTGCTCAGTATCGATGGCGACGTACGTTACGCGGACCACGGAAAGGATGCCCCGCGGATCGGCTACCGCGGCCGCGCGACGTTGGGCCGTGTCCGTGTACAGGACAAGCTCACCAACGACGATTTCCTCCGCTGGACGTCGCTAAGCGCGACGAACATGTCCGTCGCCATGGGCGAAGGCGTGCCACGCGTAGCCATCGGCGGCCTTGCCCTCGATGATTTCTACGCGCGCGTGATCATCAATGCGACCGGGCGTTTAAACCTGCAGGATGTGGTCGCCAGCCCGGAATCGCCCGGCGCAGTCTCTGTCACCCAGGCGCAGGCAAATCCCGCGCCGAAGAAAGCCGACGAGCCCGTACCCGTACCCGCCGCAGAGGGACCGGAAGCCGACATCCGCATTGGGCAGATCACTCTCACGAAGGGTCGGCTCAACTACACCGATAACTTCATCAAGCCGAACTACACCGCCGATGTCACGGACCTCGCGGGCAAGATCGGCGGATTCGGTACCGTCGCCGGCGCGCCGCCGGCGCCGCTGACATTGCAGGGGCAGCTCGATGGCAATGCACCGGTCAATATCGATGGCACGATCAACCCGCTGGCCCCGGTGGCGTTCCTCGATATCACCGCCAAGGCGGAAGGCATCCAGCTCACCAACCTCTCGCCCTATTCGGGCAAGTACGCGGGCTACCCCATCACGCGCGGCCGCCTGAACGTGGATGTGCACTACACGCTCGACCAGCGCAAGCTCAACGCGGACAACCACATTTTTATCGACCAGCTCACGTTCGGCGACAAGATCGAGGGGCCGGGCGTGAGTCACCTTCCGGTGAAGCTCGCTGTGGCCTTGCTGCGCGATAGCGAGGGCCGCATTGATGTGCACGTGCCAGTCACCGGCTCGCTCGACGATCCGCACTTTAGCGTCGGCGGCCTGATCTGGCGCGCGATCGGCAACCTCATCGTCAAGGCGGTGACCTCGCCGTTCCGGCTGCTCGCCTCCGCGGGCGGCGGCCGGGAAGATCTCGGCTACGTCGAGTTCGCACCCGGCTCGGCCGTGCTGGACCCAGCTGCGGAGACCAAGCTCACCGAGCTGGTCAAGGTGCTGAACAACAAGCCGTCCATCAGCCTGGATATCATCGGGCGGATCGACACGAGCAAGGATGAAACCGGGCTGCGCAAAGTGATGGTCGATGACCTGATCCACCAGGAGCAGGTGAACGACAAGGGCGACGACACCACACCGCCCACCCAGGAACAGCAGGACAAGTACCTGGAGCGGGCGTACAAGCACGCCTCGTTCCCCAAGCCCAAGAACATGATTGGCCTGACCAAGTCTCAGCCGCCCGACGAAATGCGCACCCTGATGGAGACCAATATGCCGGTGGATGCCGACGCGTTGCGCCATCTGGCCGAGCGGCGGGCCAATGCCGTGCGCCAATGGCTGCAAGGCAAGGTCGACGACAAACGGGTGTTCGTCCTGGCGCCGAAACTCGACCCGAAGGGGATTGATGATGGCGGGAAGACGACCCGGGTGGATTTCGGTCTCCATTAGACGAGACCGGGGCGTGACCGTGTCGCGGTTTCGTGGCCGGGATCGCGCGCGAGCGCGCTCCTACAGGGCGCGCGGGGGTAAGGGCGCGCTAGAATCGGGGTTTTCCCCGTCCCGGAACCCGTCCCATGTCGTACCCCGCCCAGGAACGTTTCGCCGCCGAGCTCGCCTCCATCCGTGAGCAGGGCCTGTTCAAGGCCGAGCGCATCATCGTGTCACCGCAGTCCGCCGAGATCGAGCTCGAAGGCGGCCGCAAGGTGCTCAACTTCTGCGCGAACAACTACCTGGGCCTGGCCGACCACCCGGACGTGATCCAGGCCGCCAAGGATGCGCTGGATTCCCACGGCTTTGGCATGGCCAGCGTGCGCTTCATCTGCGGCACGCAGGACCTGCACAAGGAGCTCGAAGCCAAGATCGCCCATTTCTTTGGCACCGAGGACACCATCCTCTATGCCGCGTGCTTCGACGCGAACGGCGGCCTGTTCGAGCCCCTGCTCGGCGAGGAAGACGCCATCATCTCCGATGCGCTCAACCACGCGTCGATCATCGACGGCATCCGCCTGTGCAAGGCCAAGCGCTTCCGCTACAACAACTGCGACATGGCCGACCTGGAAGCCCAGCTGCAGGCGGCTGACGCTGCAGGCGCGCGCACCAAGCTGATCACCACCGATGGCGCCTTCTCGATGGATGGTTTCATCGCCCCGCTGGATGAGATCACCGCACTGGCGAAGAAGTACAACGCGCTGGTGCATATCGACGAATGCCATTGCACCGGCTTCCTCGGCGATACTGGCCGCGGCTCGGCTGAATACCACGGTGTGCTCGACAAGATCGATATCGTGACCGGCACGCTGGGCAAGGCGCTGGGTGGCGCGCTGGGTGGCTTCACCACCGGCCGCAAGGAAGTGATCGAGATGCTGCGCCAGCGCTCGCGCCCTTACCTGTTCTCCAACTCGTTGCCGCCGCACGTGGTGGCCGCAGGCAGCAAGGTGTTCGACATGCTCGCCGCCGCCGGCGACCTGCGCGACCAGGTGAAGGAAAACACCCGCTACTTCCGCGAGAAGATGACCGAAGCCGGTTTCGACATCCGCCCGGGCGTGCACCCGATCGTCCCGGTGATGATTTACGACGCCAAGCAGGCGCAGGCCATGGCGGCCGAACTGCTGGAGGAAGGTATCTACGTCACCGGCTTCTTCTTCCCCGTCGTGCCGCAGGGCAAGGCACGCATCCGTACCCAGATGAGCGCCGCCCACACGCGCGAGCACCTGGACAAGGCCGTCGCCGCGTTCACCAAGGTGGGCAAGAAGCTCGGCGTACTGAAGGGCTGATGTATCGCCCTGTAGGAGCGGGGGGGGGGGGGGGGGGCGGGCGGCCGGCCGGCGCCGGGGGGGGGGGGGGGGGCCCCCCGCCGGGGGGGGGGGGCCCCCCGGGCGCGGGGGAGCGAGGGGGGGGGCGAC
>NZ_JBNDKI010000042.1:0-2500 GCF_050435445.1 Luteibacter sp. 621
GAAACGGATCGAGCTTGAAGAGTTAAGACGGTGAAGCGTCTTGGGGTTATATGGTCAAGCCTCACGGCTCATTAGTACACGTAAGCTCAATGCATTGCTGCACTTCCACACCGTGCCTATCAACCACCTAGTCTTGATGGTGCCTTAAGGAGAGTCTAGCTCTCGGGAGATCTCATCTTGAGGCGCGCTTCCCGCTTAGATGCTTTCAGCGGTTATCGCTTCCGTTCGTAGCTACCGGGCAATGCCATGGGCATGACAACCCGAACACCAGCGGAACGTCCACTCCGGTCCTCTCGTACTAGGAGCAGCCCCTCTCAAATCTCCAACGCCCACGACAGATAGGGACCGAACTGTCTCACGACGTTCTGAACCCAGCTCGCGTACCACTTTAAATGGCGAACAGCCATACCCTTGGGACCGGCTACAGCCCCAGGATGTGATGAGCCGACATCGAGGTGCCAAACACCGCCGTCGATATGAACTCTTGGGCGGTATCAGCCTGTTATCCCCGGAGTACCTTTTATCCGTTGAGCGATGGCCCTTCCATACAGAACCACCGGATCACTAAGACCTACTTTCGTACCTGCTTGATCCGTCGATCTCGCAGTCAAGCACGCTTATGCCTTTGCACACAGTGCGCGATGTCCGACCGCGCTGAGCGTACCTTCGTGCTCCTCCGTTACTCTTTGGGAGGAGACCGCCCCAGTCAAACTACCCACCATACACGGTCCCCGATCCGGATTACGGACCTAGGTTAGAACGTCAAGCACTTCAGGGTGGTATTTCAAGGATGGCTCCACCGAAACTAGCGTCTCGGTTTCATAGCCTCCCACCTATCCTACACAGAAGAACTCAACGTTCAGTGTAAAGCTATAGTAAAGGTTCACGGGGTCTTTCCGTCTTGCCGCGGGAACGCTGCATCTTCACAGCGATTTCAATTTCACTGAGTCTCGGGTGGAGACAGCGCCGCTGTCGTTACGCCATTCGTGCAGGTCGGAACTTACCCGACAAGGAATTTCGCTACCTTAGGACCGTTATAGTTACGGCCGCCGTTTACTGGGGCTTCGATCAAGAGCTTCGCCTTGCGGCTGACCCCATCAATTAACCTTCCAGCACCGGGCAGGCGTCACACCCTATACGTCCACTTTCGTGTTTGCAGAGTGCTGTGTTTTTGATAAACAGTCGCAGCGGCCAGGTTACTGCGACCCTTCGATGCTCAGTCACGCACGTGACCACACCAAAGGGCGCACCTTCTCCCGAAGTTACGGTGCCATTTTGCCTAGTTCCTTCACCCGAGTTCTCTCAAGCGCCTTGGGATTCTCACCCTGCCTACCAGTGTCGGTTTACGGTACGGTTTTTCTACAGCTGAAGCTTAGTGGCTTTTCCTGGAAGCGTGGTGTCAGTCACTTCGTCCTCATAGGACTCGTCTCGGTGCTCGGCGTATGTGATCCCGGATTTGCCTAAGATCACCGCCTACCGCCTTTCCCCAGGACAACCAACGCCTGGTAGACCTAACCTTCTCCGTCCCCACATCGCACTGTAGAAAAGTGCAGGAATATTAACCTGCTTCCCATCGACTACGCATTTCTGCCTCGCCTTAGGGGCCGACTCACCCTGCGCCGATGAACGTTGCGCGAGGAAACCTTGGGCTTTCGGCGGGGAGGCTTTTCACCCCCCTTATCGTTACTCATGTCAGCATTCGCACTTCCGATACCTCCAGCAGACTTTACAATCCACCTTCACAGGCCTACGGAACGCTCCTCTACCGCGTACAGATCAAAATCTGTACACCCCGAGCTTCGGTGCATAGCTTAGCCCCGTTAAATCTTCCGCGCAGACCGACTCGACCAGTGAGCTATTACGCTTTCTTTAAAGGGTGGCTGCTTCTAAGCCAACCTCCTGGCTGTCTATGCCTTTCCACATCGTTTTCCACTTAGCTATGACTTTGGGACCTTAGCTGCGGGTCTGGGTTGTTTCCCTTTTCACGACGGACGTTAGCACCCGCCGTGTGTCTCCCGTGTAGCATGTCCTGGTATTCGGAGTTTGCCATGGTTTGGTAAGTCTCAATGACCCCCTAGCCATAACAGTGCTCTACCCCCAGGAATGTTCGCACGAGGCGCTACCTAAATAGCTTTCGAGGAGAACCAGCTATCTCCGAGTTTGTTTAGCCTTTCACTCCGATCCTCAACTCATCCCCATCTATTGCAACAGATGTGGGTTCGGTCCTCCAGTGCGTGTTACCGCACCTTCAACCTGGTCAAGGATAGATCACTCGGTTTCGGGTCTACTGCCAGAGACTATTCGCCCTATTCAGACTCGGTTTCCCTTCGCCTCCCCTATACGGTTAAGCTTGCCACTGACAGTAAGTCGCTGACCCATTATACAAAAGGTACGCAGTCACCCTTGCGGGCTTCCACTGCTTGTACGTATACGGTTTCAGGGTCTATTTCACTCCCCTCTCCGGGGTTCTTTTCGCCTTTCCCTCACGGTACTAGTTCGC
>NZ_JBNDKI010000043.1:0-4283 GCF_050435445.1 Luteibacter sp. 621
CTTCGCCGCCCCCCCGCTGCGCCCCGGGGTCGTCGTCGCGCGGGGGGGGGGGGGGGGGGGGCGCCCCCCCCCCCCCCCCCCCCCCCCCCCCGCTCCTACAGGGTGGCGTCACGCCTGACGCAGGCCTGTCAGGCCTTGGTCTTTTGCTTGTACGCGCAGAGGTCGACGATGGCGCAGGTCGGGCATTCCGGCTTGCGCGCCTTGCACACATAACGCCCGTGCAGGATCAGCCAGTGGTGGGCGTCCTGGAGGAATTCCTTCGGGATCACCTTTTCCAGCTTGTCTTCCACCTTGCGCACATCCGGGCCCGGTGCCAGGCCGGTGCGGTTCGCGACGCGGAAGATGTGCGTATCCACGGCAATCGTCGGCTGGCCGAACGCGGTGTTGAGCACCACGTTGGCCGTTTTCCGGCCCACGCCCGGCAGCGATTCCAGCGCCTCGCGCGATTCAGGTACTTCGCCGCTGTACTGGTCGACGAGGATCTGGCTCATGGCGATGAGGTTCTTCGCCTTGTTGTTGTACAGGCCGATCGTGCTGATGTAGCTCTTCAGCTTTTCCAGCCCCAGTTTCAGGATCTTCTGCGGCGTGTTCGCCACCGGAAACAGCTTGCGCGTGGCCTTGTTCACGCCCACGTCCGTGGCCTGGGCGGATAGCGCCACGGCGGCCAGCAGTTCAAACGGCGTGGTGTATTCGAGTTCGGTTTTCGGGTGCGGGTTCAGCTCGCGCAGGCGGGTGAACATCTCGATGATGTCGGCCTTCTTCACGGCGAATCCTTTTTCTTGGCTTTGGCGCGGGCCAGGGCTTCGAGCACGGCGTTGCGGGCAGCCGGTGCGCCAACATCGCGCTTGCTTGCGGCCAGTTGCTCTTCGCGCGCGGCGCGTTCACCTGCCATGCGTGCCTCGCGGCGCTGGAAGTGCACGCGCGCGGCATCGGCATGCGCGCGGTCATCGGCTTGTGCCAGCGGCATGGGATCGAGGGTGATGCAATCGACCGGGCAGGCCGGGACGCACAGCTCGCAGCCGGTGCACAGATCGCTGACCACGACGTGCATGACCTTGGCCGCACCCAGGATTGCATCCACAGGGCACGCCTGGATGCACTTGGTGCAACCAATGCAGTCGGCCTCGATCACCCGTGCGAGCGTGCGCGGCTTCTCCACGCCGCGCGACGTATCGAGCGGGATAGGCGGTTGATCGAGCAGGGCGGCAAGGCGTGCAATGCCCAGCGCGCCGCCCGGCGGGCAGCGGTTGATGGGTGCTTCGCCCGTGGCGATGGCCTCGGCGTACGGGCGGCAGCCATGGAACCCGCATTGCTCGCATTGGGTCTGCGGCAGCAGGTGATCGATGCGATCGGCAAGCGTTGGCGTCATGGCTGGCGCAAAGCCGGAAGGGTTTAGCGGACGGTGGCGCCCGGCGCCGCGCCCTGGTCGGCATCGAGCAGGAACAGGTCCGCACCGCCATCACCGGCGGAGAGGATCATGCCCTCGGACAGGCCAAAGCGCATTTTGCGCGGTGCGAGGTTGGCGATGAACACCACGTTGCGGCCGACAAGCTTGTCCGGCTCGGCGTACGCGGCGCGGATGCCCGAGAAGATCTGGCGCTTGCCCAGCGGGCCGGCATCCAGCTCGAAGCGCAGCAGCTTGTCAGAGCCCTCTACGAACTCGCAAACCAGGACCTTGCCGATACGCAGGTCGAGCTTGGCGAAATCATCGATCGAGATGGTGGCGGTTTCGGCAGGGGCGGCGGCAGTGTCGGTCATGGCTTTCGGTGCTTCTTTGGGCTTGGTTTTCTTTGCATCCGCCTTGGCGGCCTCACGGGCCTGCTCGGCGGGGCTGAGCGATTCTTTCGACGCATCGACCATGGCTTCAATCTTCTTCGGATCGAGCCGGCCGAACAGCGGCGAGAAGGCATTGACGGTGTGGCCGAACAGCTCGCGGCGTGCGTCGGCGAACGTTTCGATCGGCCCGCCGAGGAACGTTTCGGCCGCGGCGACCGTGACCGGGATGATCGGCTTGAGCAGGCCGGAGAGCAGGCGGAAGGCGTTGATCGCGAAGGTGCAGACCTGCTGCAGCTGATCGCGGCGTGCCTCGTCCTTCGCCAGCACCCACGGCGCTTTCGCCGCGATGTAGGCATTCACGGCATCGGACATCGCGACAAAGCGGCGGGTGACTTCGGCGTACTCGTCAGCCTCGTAAAGCGTCTCGATACCCTCGTACTGCGTGAGCAGATCGCGCCACAGCGCGGAGGCTTCGTCATCAAAGCGATCGGCGAGCTTGCCGGCAAAGTGCGTGTGCACAAAGCCCGCGGTACGGCTGGCGATGTTCGCCCACTTGCCGACCAGGTGCGAGTTCACGCGCTCTTCGAACGACTTCAGGTCGAGATCCACATCGACCGGCTGCGGGCCGAGCATGGTGGCGAAGTAGTAGCGCAGCGCTTCCGGGTCCAGGCCCGAATCGAGGTAGGTGCGCGCCTGGATGAAGGTGCCGCGCGACTTGGACATCTTCGCGCCGTTCACCGTCAGGTAGCCGTTGACGTGCAGCGCGGTCGGCACACGCAGGCCAGCACCGTGCAGCATGGCCGGCCAGAACAGGCCGTGGAAATTGATGATGTCCTTGCCGATGAAGTGGTGCAGTTCGGCGCTGCTGTCCTTGCCAAGGAAATCATCGAAGGCCAGGCCCTTGCGCTCGCACAGTGCCTTGAACGAGGCCAGGTAACCGACCGGCGCATCCAGCCACACGTAGAAGAACTTGCCCGGGGCATCAGGAATCGGGAAGCCGAAGTACGGCGCATCGCGGGAGATATCCCAGTCGCGCAGGCCGCCGTCGATCCACTCGGCGAGCTTGGCGGCGACGCCGGCATCGGCGACCTGTTTTCCGCCGGTGAGCTTGCCGGCGAACCAGTCGCGCAGCAGTTGCTCGAACTTGCTCAGCTCGAAGAAGTAGTGCTCCGAATCGCGCAAGACGGGCGTGGCGCCCGACATCACCGAATACGGGTTGATCAGTTCGGTGGGTGCGTAGGTGGCGCCGCAGTTCTCGCAGTTATCGCCGTACTGGTCCGGCGTACCGCACACCGGGCAGGTGCCCTTGATGTAGCGATCGGGCAGGAACATGTCGCGGGTGGGGTCGTACAGCTGCTGGATGTCGCGGCGCGCGATGTAGCCGCCCTCGCGCAGCTTCAGGTAGATCGCCGTGGCGATCTCCTGGTTCTCCGGCGAGTGCGTGGTGTGGTACTGGTCGTAGCTGAAGTGGAAATCGGTGAAGTCCGCTTCGTGGCTGGCGCGGATGCCGGCGATGTATTCCTCGGCGGTCTTCCCGACCTTCTCGGCCGCCAGCATGATCGGCGTGCCGTGGGCATCTTCGCCGGCGACGTACCAGACCTCGTTGCCCTGCATTCGCTGCGCGCGCGCCCAGACGTCGGCTTCGATATAGCCGAGCATGTGGCCCAGGTGCAGCGGGCCATTGGCGTAGGGGAGGGCGTTGGTTACGAGGATGCGGCGGGCCATGATGTGCACGGTCGGCTGTAGGACCGGGGATTATGGCATGGCAACAAAAAAGCCGCCCCAGGCGGGGCGGCTTTCAGTCGGTAAGCGCCGCCGATTACTCAGCGCGGACCCATTCCTGGCTGCGGCCGATCAGCGAGAAGCCGATGTACCCGTGGACGTCCAGCTTCTTGCCGCCGTCTTCGAGCTTCAGGGTGACCTTGTAGATCTTGCCCTTCGCCGGGTCGAGGATCTGGCCGCCCGACCACTCGTCGCCGTCTTTCTTCAGGCCCCACATGATGGTCATGCCTTCGATGGGCTTGCCCTTGCGGTCGCCATCGCATTCGTCGCAGACCGGGTGCGGACCCTTGTCCGACTTGAGTACCTCGAGCACCTTGCCCTCGAGCAGGCCGTGGTTCTCGGTGATTTCAACGATCGACTTCACTTCGTGGGTCTTGTCGTCGATGGTCTTCCACTTGCCGACCGGGGTATCGGTGGCGGCGAAGGCGGGGAGGGCAGCGGTCGCGAAGGCGAGGGCGGCGGCGGTGCGGATCAGGTGCTTCATAGGCTCGTAGGCTCCCCATACGGTCAGGTACGGCCGGAGCCTGACGAAGCCGCCCCAGCCCGTCAAGCTGCAACGCGGCGCAGCCGTTCCCTGTAGGAGCGGGGGGGGGGGGGGGGGGGGGGGGGGGGGGGGGCCCGCCGGCGGGGGGGGGGGGGGGGGGGGGGGGGGCCCCCGCAAACAGCGGCGACAAAATTGTGGTGAACCGACGGGGTTGGTTGTGTAAAACGGGGGGGTTTTTTAG
>NZ_JBNDKI010000044.1:0-2765 GCF_050435445.1 Luteibacter sp. 621
GCGCTTGCGCGCGATGGGGTTTGCGGCGAGCACCCATCGCGCGCAAGCGCGCTCCTACAGGGCGAGGTGCGGCGCGCCGTTGAGCGTGCCGTAAAAAAATCCCGCCTTTCGGCGGGATTTTTCTTACTCGGCGTGCGGCGCTTCTTTTTCTTTCTGTTCCGCCATGCGCTTTTCCAGGTAGTGGATGTTCTGCCCACCCTGCTGGAAGCCCACATCGGCCATGATCCGCTGCTGTAGCGGAATATTGCACTTCACGCCTTCGATCACCGTTTCGTTCAGCGCCATGCGCATGCGCGCGATGGCGGTGGGGCGATCCGGGCCGTGCACGATGATCTTGCCGATCATCGAATCGTAGTTCGGCGGAATACGGTAGCCGTCGTACAGGTGCGTATCGACGCGAACGCCCGGGCCACCCGGTGCCTCGAAACGCTTCACCGTGCCGGGGCTCGGCATGAAGGTATCGGGGTCTTCGGCGTTGACGCGGCATTCGATCGCATGGCCGGTCAGCACGATGTCTTCCTGGCGGATCGAAAGCTTGTGGCCGCTGGCGATCAGCAGCTGCTCGCGGACCAGGTCGATGCCCGTAATCATCTCCGTCACCGGATGCTCCACCTGGATACGGGTGTTCATCTCGATGAAGTAGAAACGGCCGTTCTCGAACAGGAACTCGAACGTGCCAGCGCCGCGGTAGCCGATGCGGATGCACGCATCCACGCAGACCTTGCCGATCTCCGCGCGCAGCTCCGGGGTGATGCCCGGCGCCGGGGCTTCTTCCACCACCTTCTGATGGCGGCGCTGCATGGAGCAGTCGCGCTCGCCCAGGTGGATAGCATTGCCCTGGCCATCGGCCAGCACCTGGATTTCCACGTGGCGCGGGTTTTCCAGGAACTTCTCCATGTAGACCTGATCGTTGCTGAAAGCCGCCTTGGCTTCCTGCTTGGTCATGACGATGGAGTTGGCCAGGTGCGCCTCGGTACGCACGACGCGCATACCGCGGCCACCGCCGCCACCGGCGGCCTTGATGATCACCGGGTAGCCGATCTCGCGAGCGATGCGGATGTTCTCGTCCACGTCATCGCCCAGCGGGCCGCCCGAGCCGGGAACGCACGGAACGCCAGCGGCCTTCATGGCGCGGATGGCTTCCACCTTGTCACCCATGAGGCGGATGACATCGGCGGTCGGGCCAATGAACACGAAGCCCGACTTCTCCACCTGTTCGGCGAAGTTGGCGTTCTCGGACAGGAAGCCGTACCCCGGGTGGATCGCGCCTGCGTCGGTAATTTCAGCGGCAGCGATGATCGCGGGAATGTTGAGGTAGCTACCGGCCGAGGGACCTGGGCCGATGCACACGGATTCATCGGCCAGGCCGACGTGCTTCAGGTTGCGATCGACGGTGGAGTGCACCGCGACCGTCTTGATGCCGAGCGCATTGCATGCGCGCAGCACGCGCAGCGCAATTTCGCCGCGGTTGGCGATGACGACCTTCTCGAGCATGGCGACTGCCTCAGGCGATGACGAACATCGGTTCGTCGAATTCCACCGGCTGGCCATTCTCGACCAGGACCGCCACGACCGTGCCCGATACGTCGGCCTCGATCTGGTTGAACATCTTCATCGCCTCGATGATGCCGATGGTCTCACCGGCCTTCACCTGCTGGCCCACGGCGGCGAACGCCGGGGCGCCCGGGGTGGAGGCGGCGTAGAACGTGCCGACCATCGGCGCCTTCACGACGTGGCCTGCCGGCAGGCCAGCTTCGGCGGCCGGGGCGGCAGGAGCGGCTGCGGCAACCGGTGCCGCGGCTGCCACGGGGGCGGCCGGTGCGGCGTAAACCTGCGGAGCGGCAACGGCCACGCCGCCCTTGGGCACGCGCGACAGGCGAACCACTTCTTCGCCTTCCTTGATTTCCAGCTCGGCGAGGTTCGATTCCTCGAGCAGGTCGATGAGCTTCTTGATCTTGCGCAGGTCCATGGGACAAACCTTTGTGGTGGTAGGACGGGCGCCTGTGGCGCCACGAAAGGGGAATCAGGCGGCCGGAACGGCCAGGCGCAGCAGGGCGGCTTCCAGGGCCAGCCGGTAGCTATCGCCACCGAAGCCGCAGATCACGCCGCTGGCCAGATCCGACATGTACGAGTGGTGCCGGAACGGCTCACGCGCATGCGGGTTGGAAAGGTGGATCTCGATAAACGGGATGGCCACGCCGGCCAGGGCATCGCGCAGCGCGACCGAGGTATGCGTGAACGCGGCCGGGTTGATCAGGATCCAGGCGGTGCCTTCATCGCGCGCCTGATGGATCCGGTTGATCAGCTCGTACTCGGCGTTGGACTGGTAGTACGTGAGGTCGTGCCCCGCCGCCTGGGCGCGGGCCAGCAGCGACGCGTTGATATCGTTCAGGGTTTCGCGCCCATACACCGATGGCTCGCGTACGCCGAGAAGATTGAGGTTGGGTCCGTGCAGGACGAGGATCCTGGCCACTGTTCACCTGTGCCTGTGGTCCGGAATGCCGGAACGCCGCGCAGTGTGCGCCTGTCCGCCTGCGTTGTCCAGTTCGGTGGAGATCGCCGCAGTTCGCGGTAGATCGCAACAATCCACACGCTGCCGTATGGTCGAGGTGGCCTTCCTGTAGGAGCGGGGGGGGGGGGGGGGGGGGGGGGGCGGGCCCCCCCCCCCCCGCCCCCCCCCCCCCCCCCGGGGGGGGGGGGTGGTGTGAAAACCCCCCCACCACCGGGGGACGCGCGGGGCCCCCCCCCCCCGGCGGGGGCCGCGG
>NZ_JBNDKI010000045.1:0-2632 GCF_050435445.1 Luteibacter sp. 621
CTCCCCCCGCTGTTCGGTTGTGTTGGCTCAATTCGGTTTTTGTTGGCGCGCGCTTGCGCGCGATTCGGGTAAACAGCAAGCACCCATCGCGCGCAAGCGCGCTCCTATAGTCGCTTATCAGCGCTTACCGATGCTGGACGAAACTTCCCACAGATCCACACCGCCGTCCCGCGCGTGCTGGTCGATCTCGGCTAGCTCGGCGGCGCTGAAGTCCAGGTGCTTCACTGCATCGAGCGAATCATCCAGCTGCTCCACCGTGCGCGCGCCAATCAGCGACGAGGTGACGCGCGGATCGCGCAGGGTCCAGGCGATCGCCATCTGCGCGAGGGTCTGGCCACGCTTTTCAGCCATGCCGTTCAGTGCGCGAATGTGCTTAAGGTTCTCTTCGCTCAGCATGTCGCGGCTCATCGAATCCTCGCGGGTCACGCGGGCGTCGGCCGGAATGCCGTTGAGGTATTTGCTGGTAAGCATGCCCTGGGCCAGCGGCGAGAACGCAATGCAACCGGTGCCCAGTTCCCCCAGCGTATCCAGCAGGCCATGCTCGATCGTGCGGTTGAGCATCGAGTAATTCGGCTGGTGAATGAACAGCGGCACGTTCTCGGCCGCGAGGATGGCCGCGGCTTCGCGCGTGAGTTCCGGCGAATACGAGGAGATGCCCACGTACAGCGCCTTGCCCTGGCGGTGCAGGTGCACGAGGGCGTTCATCGTTTCATCCAGCGGCGTGTCGGGGTCGACACGGTGCGAATAGAAGATATCGACGTAATCCAGGCCCATGCGGCGCAGGCTCTGCTCGCAGCTGGCAATCAGGTGCTTGCGCGTGCCGGTCGGGCCGCCGTACGGGCCCGGCCACATGTCCCAGCCAGCCTTCGATGAAATGACCAGCTCATCGCGGTGCGGTACGAAGTCCGCCGCAAACCAGCGGCCGAAATTCTCTTCGGCCGAGCCATACGGTGGGCCGTAGTTATTCGCGAGGTCGAAATGGGTCACGCCGCGATCGAATGCGCGACGCAGGATGGCGCGCCCGGTCTCGAACCGGTCCACACCACCGAAGTTCTGCCAAAGGCCCAGGGACACCGCCGGCAGCACCATGCCACTGCGGCCAACGCGGCGGTAAGGCATGCGGCCGTCATAACGGGCGGGATCAGCAACGTAGGTCATGGAGATTCCTTGCGTGGGGACGTGAGGGGTAGGTGACTTGCTGATGGTAGCGGGTTGCATTCCGAAGGTGAGGTTGCGCATACAAAGGTTTAGCGGGTCTTGACCCACACCCCCGTTGCCCCCAACCCTGCTGGCATCTACTTCCACCAGGGATTCCCGATGGCTAACCCCGTCCTTTTCTCACCGTTCCAGGTCCGCGGCCACGAGTTGGCGAACCGCATCATCATCGCGCCCATGTGCCAGTACTCGGCGGTGGATGGCCAGATGAACGACTGGCACCTGATCCACCTGGGCCAGCTCGCCCTCTCGGGCGCCGCCTTGCTCACGATCGAGGCCTCCGCTGTGCTGCCGGAAGGGCGGATTACCTGGGCGGATGTCGGCCTGTACGACGACGCCACCGAAGAGGCCATGCGCCGCACCCTGGAGAGTGTCCGCCGCTGGTCGGATATTCCGGTGGTGGTGCAGCTCAGCCATGCGGGCCGCAAGGCCTCCACGCAGACGCCGTGGGCCGGCGGCGCCCAGATTGCGCCCGGCACCGAGCGCGGCTGGCAGACCGTCGCGCCCTCGGCCATCCCCTTCCAGGAGGGCCAGGTGGCACCCGTGGCCCTGGACCACGAGGGCATGCAGCGAATCAAGGCGGCGTTCGTCGAGGCGGCAACCCGCGCCATTCGTGCAGGCGTCGATGGCATCCAGCTGCATAGCGCCCACGGCTATCTGCTGCACCAGTTCCTGTCGCCGCTTTCGAACCAGCGCACCGATGACTACGGCGGCTCGCTCGAAAATCGCATGCGCTTCCCGCTCGAGGTCTTCGACGCCGTTCGCAACGCGCTGCCTGCCGGCAAGCTGCTGACCATGCGTGTTTCCGCGACCGATTGGGTCGATGGCGGCTGGGATCTGGCGCAAACCATCGCCTACGCGAAGGCGCTGGAATCACGCGGCTGCGATGCGATCCATGTATCGACAGGCGGCCTGCATCCGGCGCAGAAGATCCCCGTAGGCCCCGGCTACCAGGTACCGTTCGCCCGCGGGGTAAAGGACGCCGTGGCGATGCCGGTCGTGGCTGTCGGCCTGATCACGGAACCCGAACACGCCGAGGCGATCATCGCCAACGGCGATGCCGACATGGTGGCCCTGGCACGCACCATCCTGTACGACCCGCGCTGGCCATGGCATGCGGCCGCGCATCTGGGCGGGCAGGTGAGGGCGCCCAAGCAGTACCTGCGCTCGCAGCCGTCGCGGCACAGGCACCTGTTTCACACCGAGGCCGAGATGAAGCCCGAGGCGCAGTGGGTGCGCGGGCCCGACTGGCGGTACGTGTAGCGATTTTGTGTAGGAGCGGGGGGGGGGGGGGGGGGGGGGGGGGGGGGGGGGGGGGGCGGGCGGCGCCCCCCCCCCCCCCCCCCCCCCCGGGGCGCGAAGGCGCAGCCGGACCCGCGGCCCGGGACGCTGCACCGAGCGATGGACAAGGCGAAAC
>NZ_JBNDKI010000046.1:0-2603 GCF_050435445.1 Luteibacter sp. 621
GGGGTGCGGGGCGGGGGGGCGCGCGCCCCCCCGCCCGCCCGGGGCGGCGGCGGCGCCCTCCGCCCCCCCCCGCGGGGGGGGGGGGGGCGGGGGGGGGGCGCGCCCCCCCCCCCCCCCCCCCCCCCCCCCCCCCCCCCCGCTCCTACATTTATTTTTAGCCTTTCGACTTCAGCCTGGCGACCAGCGCCTTCAGCACCGCCTGCGTTTCCTGGGCGAAGAAGTCATCGATGAAGCCGGGATCGAGCAGGCCGTTCGTGTCACCCCATACCTCGAGCAGATCGGCGCGGGCGATCGCGCGGGTGCGCAGCATGGCGTGCGGCGGCGATTTCAGCAGCTCCGCGAGCCACTGCACCGAACGCTGCACTACCTGCTCCACGGTCGCCAGTTCGTCGACCAGGCCCAGCGCGTGGGCGGCTTCCGCATCCACCATGGCACCGGCGACCAGCAGCCGTTCCGCGCGGTAAGCGCCGACGATGCGGCGCATGGCGAACTGGATGGGCTCGGGCACGGAAAGGCCCACCTGCACTTCGTTCAGGCCGATCTTGTACATGCCGTGCGCCATCACGCGGTAATCCGCGAACAGCGCAAGCACGGCACCACCGGCCGGGCTATGGCCCGTCACGGCGGCGACGACCGGCACCGGCGAGGCGGCGATGGCGCCGCACAGCGCAAAGAAGTCGTTCCAGAAGCCTTCGACGCCGGCGCGATCAAGTTGCAGCAGCGCAGGCACATCGACGCCGGCCGAGAACATGCCTTGGGCGCCCGACAGCACAATGCCGCGTGCACCATTGACGGGTGCCTCCTGAATGGCCGCACGCAGCGCATTCACCAGCGTGGTGTCGAGTGCATTGACCGGCGGCCGCGCCATCCGGATCTCGTGGATGGCGCCGTCGTGGGGAAGAATATCCAGCATGGGTTTGCCTCGGGTCGGGTTTAGCGGGGCCGGATGTCGGCGTCGGTCCAGGTGTAGCGTACGGCGAAATCGAGTGTGGCGTTGCCATGGGCCGGTACATCTACCTTGAACTCGAGCACGTCGGCGGTGTTCTTCGAAGGCTTGATCGAGGACGACACCAGCTCCCATGCGCGCCAGCGGGTCGGGCGCTCGCGCACCGTGATCGTGCGCGTGGTGTCGCCGGCATTGGTGAAGGTCAGGCGCGTGCCTTCGTCGATCTGCTTTCCGGCTACGTTGAACGATGTGCGCTCGCGCCTCGCGCGCAGGTCGAAGGCGTTACCCAGGTCGATCGTGGCGTCTTCGTTCTTCGGCGTGTCGCGGAGCGCGCCTTCGGCCAGCAGTTCGGCATTGCCATCGCGATCACTGGTCATCACGCGCACATACCCGGCCGGCAGGCTATCGAACGCCTTGAACTTGAGGCTGGTGTTGATCGGCGTGCCATCGCTGGGCGCGAGGTTCATGTCCGGCTGCACGGTGGGCTCACCGCCGTAGAAGCGCTGCCCGGTTTCGTACGTTGCCAGGCGCTCGCATGCCACGCTGCGGCTGTCGTAAAGCGGGCTCTGCGTGACGCTGCCGTCGGGCAGGTCGATCGGCTTGGGCAGGGTGTAGGTGCGCAGGTCGCCGAGGGTGGAAGGTAGCGGGTTGGTGGCTTCATCGGCCGCCATGGCGGCGGGGGCGGGCGCGGCACGCGCCATGAACACACGCGGCTGCGCGGGCGGCGCCTTTGCGCGGCGTGCGTCGCCGGCCACCAGTTTCAGCGACACCTCCTTCCAGTCACGGCCGCTGCGGTTCGCGATGCTCGCGTTGGCATCGAACGTCATGGAGCAGGCGCTGCCGGGCGCGAGCGTGGCGACATAGGCGCCGCGCCAGCCAAGGCCGGAGGTGGGGTAATCGAGCTGGGCCGTGCTGTTGCCGGCGGAGCCACCATCCACCCGCACCTGTAAGGTGGAGCCACGGGCGACGTTATCGACACCGGCGACGCGCAGCGCCGAGTAATCGCGCACGAGGGTGAATTGGCCGGAGGCATCGCGAAGCACCATGGGGCTGCCCGCCTGGACCAGGGTGCCGGCGGCAATATCCTGGCCGCCATTGCCGACGACCCGTACCTGCTGTCCGACCAGTCCGGCGACGGCACCGTCGAAACCCTGGCCGAGCAGCAGTCGCTGCGAAAGTACGCGGGTGCCCTTGCCGGGGAAGCGCAGGGTGAGTGCTTCGGCATCGAGGGCGGCGGGCAGGCCGCCAATGGAAAGATCTTGGGTGCCGCCTTTCAGATCGAACGCGCGGCGTTCGTGGACTACCGCGTAGCCATCACTGGAAATGGCATCGCCGGTCGTTTGAAACAGCTGGTCGCTGTCGGCGCGGTAGAGGGTAAGGGCGGTGCGCTCATCGGCCGCGAAGGCGGGCAGGGCGACGGCGCAGGCAATAGCCAGTACGAGGGTGCGGCGCATGGGTCTCTCTCCGTGTAGATCGCCGATGGATCATACCGGGAGGAGATGAATGCCATGCGCAATGCTGGTGCCCGCTTTCAGTAGGAGCGGGGGGGGGGGGGGGGGGGGGGGGGGGCGGCGCCCCGCGGGGGGGGGGGGGGGGCCCCGGCGCGGGGGGGGGGGGGGGGGCGGGGGAGGAAGTATAGTTGTTGTGTATAAACAGA
>NZ_JBNDKI010000047.1:0-2604 GCF_050435445.1 Luteibacter sp. 621
TCTCCTCCCCCCAAAAACCCCCACCACTCCCGGGCCGGCCGCCCCCCCCCCCCCCCCCCCCCCCCCCCCCCCCCCCCCCCCCCCCCCCCCCCCGCTCCTACAGGGGGCGGCATCATTCAGATGCCGGCCATGCCTTATTTAGCGAACAGGTGCTCGACGCCGGCGCGCTCTTCGCGCAGTTCCTTTTCGGTCGCATCGATACGCGCCTGCGAGAACGCGTTGATCGCCAGGCCCTGCACGATGGCGTACTTGCCATCCTTCACGGTAACCGGGTAGCCGAAAATGACGCCCGGCTCCACGCCGTACGAACCATCCGACGGAATGGCCATGGAGACCCAATCGCCTTCGGCGGTGCCCAGGGTCCAGTCACGCATGTGATCGATGGCGGCCGAGGCAGCCGAAGCAGCCGACGAAGCGCCACGAGCCTTGATGATGGCCGCGCCGCGCTGCTGCACGGTCGGGATGAAATCGCTCTCGTACCAGGCCTGGTCAACCTGCTCCAGCGCCGGCTTGCCCTTCACCGTGGTGGTGTGCAGGTCCGGGTACTGGGTGGAGCTGTGGTTGCCCCAAATGGTGAGCTTCTTGATATCGGTCGAGTGCGTGCCGGTCTTCTCGGCCAGCTGCGACAGGGCGCGGTTGTGGTCCAGGCGCACCATGGCGGTGAAGCACTTCGGATCGAGGTCCGGGGCATTCTGCTGGGCGATCAGCGCATTGGTGTTTGCCGGGTTGCCGACGACCAGCACGCGCACGTCGCGCTTGGCGTGATCGTTCAGGGCCTTGCCCTGCGGGCCGAAGATGGCACCGTTGGCTTCGAGCAGGTCCTTGCGCTCCATGCCCGGGCCGCGCGGGCGCGCGCCAACGAGCAGGGCGTAATCGACGTCCTTGAAGGCAACATTCACGTCATCGGTGGCGACCACGCCAGCCAGCGTCGGGAACGCGCAATCGTTGAGTTCCATCACCACGCCCTGCAGGGCCGGCAGCGCCGGGGTGATTTCGAGCAGGTGCAGGATCACCGGCTGGTCCGGGCCCAGCATGTCGCCGGCGGCGATACGGAACAGGAGGGCATAGCCGATCTGGCCGGCTGCGCCGGTGACGGCAACGCGAACGGGTGCTTTCATCTTTCGACTCCTCAGGGATATCGCGTGTGGGACTGACGATCAGTTCAGCTCGGCGAAGAACTCGACGATGCGGGCCATGCCCTTGTCGAGTGCCTCATCCGGGCAGGAATAGGAAATGCGCAGGGCGCGCGGCTCGCCGAAGGCCGAGCCCGGCACGCAAGCCACGCCCTTGGCTTCGAGCAGCGCGGCGCAGAAGGTGACGTCGTCGGTGATGGCGACACCGTTGTGCTGCTTGCCGAAGGCCACCGAGATATCCGGGAACGCGTAGAACGCGCCCTGCGGACGCGGGCAGACCACGCCCGGGATCGAGACCAGCGCGTTGTAGACGCGATCGCGCTTGGCAGCGAACTCGATGCACTTCTGCCCGGGCACATCCTGCGGGCCGGCAAGCGCGGCCACGGCGGCGGCGGTGACCACTTCGGGCAGGCTGGTGATGTGGTTCGAATTGAGCGTGGTGACGGCCTTGGCGACCTCGGCAGGCGCGGCGATGAAGCCCACGCGCCAGCCCGGCATGCCGTAGGTCTTCGACAGCGAATCGACGAAGATCACCCGGTCCTTCAGCTCCGGGCGCACGTGCACGAAGTTGTGGTAACCCACGCCATCGAACACCATGGTGTTGTAGATGTCATCGGTGATCACCCAGGTTTCCGGGTACTTCACGATCACATCGGCCAGCGCGGCGATTTCATCGCGCGTATAGACCATGCCGGTGGGGTTCGAGGGGTTGTTAAAGAGGAACACGCGCGGCTTGCGCTGCAGGGCCTCTTCGAGCTGTGCCGGGGTGAGCTTGTAGTGCTGCTCGGGCGGGCACGGCAGGATATTGATCTTTGCCCCGACGATCTCGGCGATATCGAGGTAGCTGGTCCAGTACGGCGCCGGGAACGCGATTTCATCGCCCTCATCGAGCAGGGCTTCGGCCAGGTTGTACAGGATCTGCTTGGCACCCACGCCCGTGCTGACGTTCTCCGGCTTATAGCCGGTGAGGCCCAGGGCTTCGATGTGCTTGAGGAAGGCGTTGACCAGGGCATCCGCTCCGCGGTTGCTGCCGTACTGGCCGGAATCCTTCGCCAGCGCCTCGCGGGCGGCGGCGTAGACGTGCTCGCCGGGGAGGAAGTTGGGGACACCGATCGAGAAGCTGACGATGTCGCGCCCCTCGGCTTTCAGGCGCTTGGCCTTCTCGGCAATGACCATGATCGCACTGGGCTTGGCGCGACCCATACGCTTGGCGAGCTGCGGCATCGTTTCCTCGTCGTGGGGACGGAACAAAGGCCGCTATTTTAGCATGGGCCCACGCCAGGATGGCGCCGCCCCAAACGCCCACGGCATGGCCGACCGCCCCCTGTAGGAGCGGGGGGGGGGGGGGGGGGGGGGTGGGGTGGGGGGGGGGGGGGGCCCCCCCCCCCCCCCCCCCCGCCGCAGGAACGGCGCGGGGCGCGGCGCGCCGCCGCGCCGGCCCCCCCGCGGCGCCCCCCCGCCCAGCGCAGCT
>NZ_JBNDKI010000048.1:0-1235 GCF_050435445.1 Luteibacter sp. 621
TGTCGTGGTCAAGTCTTTCTAGACACCCGATAGGGTGGTTTATCGCGCCGCCTGTAGCTCGTGGATGGCTGGCGGGACCTGTCCGTTGGTCGCGTGTAGGCGCCGATAGTTGTAGTAGGACGTCAGGAAGACGGTGGCATCCTGCTCGGCTTCGTAGCGCGTCGGGTAGGTTCGTCGCATCCATTCGCTCTTGAGCGTGGCGAAGACCCGCTCGGCGACGGCGTTGTCCCAGCAATGGCCCTTCCGGCTCATGCTCTGGGTGATTCCCAGCGCTTGCAGCCGCCGGATGAAGCCGAAACTGTTGTATTGCGACCCTTGGTCGGAGTGGAACATCAGGTCACCTGCGGGTTTGCGTTTCTCCACTGCCATGTCCAACGCGCCCAGTGCCAGCTTGGCATTGGGCTGGGTCGAGAAGGCCCAGCCCACGATCCGCCGGGCGTACAGATCCACCACGACGGCCAGATACAGCCACCCTTGCTGGGTCGGCAGGAAGGTGATGTCGCCGACCCAGACCTGGTTGGGGCGGGCCACCTTGAACTGCCGCTCGAGAAGATTGGGGGCGGGTGTCGCCGCCTTGCTCGCCCTCCGATAGGAGTGCCGGCGCACCCTCTGGGCCCATACGCCAGCCTTCTTCATCAGGGTGCGTGCGCGATATCGACCCGTCGGCATCCCTTGCCGGGCAAGCTCTGCGGCCACGCGGCGCGTGCCGTAGCTGCCTCGAGTCTGCCGATGAATCTCTCGAACCGAGGTCATCGCCGCCGGCTCTTCAACGATCGGCCGTTCCTCTTTGCCCCGCCCGGCGTAGTAGCTACTGCGGGGATATTCCATGGCGTCGCACAGCTGGGTGACCGGGTAGGCCTTCTTCAGTTCGTCGATCACCGCCGTGGGCGATCGCTCTCCCGAACGAAGAAGGCGATGGATTTTTTTAGCAGTTCGCGCTCCTCCTGGAGCTTTTGCACCTGCGCCTCGAGCTCGACGACGCGTCGCCGATCCTCCTCGGCCGTTTTCTGGCTCCCCGGCGCCGGGTGCTCTGCCTGGTACATCGCGACCCACCGTCTCAGCGCGGTAGGCCCGACATCCAACATCTCACATACCTGGCGTGTCGAATGGCCTTCGGCCAGTACCAGATGCACGGCCTCGTCCCGCTGCGCCTGCGTAATGTCTTTACGTCCCATGGTTCACCTCGTTCTGGCTGTGAATCCTACCGGGGTGTCCAGAAAGATTAGACCACCACA